>NZ_JBEZHO010000003.1:207934-342362 GCF_040650615.1 Streptomyces sp. NPDC048643 | reverse complement strand
CTGGCCGCCTTCGACGGACGGCCCCTCTACGAACACGCCGACCCGCAGCGCGCCGACCACCCCGACTGGGGAACCCTGGAGTTCGACTACGGCCGACGCGAGGTCCGCAACTTCCTCGTCGCCAACGCCACCTACTGGTGCGAGGAGTTCCACATCGACGGCCTCCGCGTCGACGCGGTGGCCTCCATGCTCTACCTCGACTACTCCCGCGAGGACGGGCAGTGGAGCCCCAACGAGCACGGCGGCCGGGAGAACCTGGACGCGGTGGCGTTCCTCCAGGAGATGAACGCGACGGTCTACCGCCGCAACCCGGGCGTCGTCACCGTCGCCGAGGAGTCGACGGCCTGGGACGGTGTCACGCGGGCCACCCACCACACCGGCCCCGGCGGCTTCGGCGGGCTGGGCTTCGGGCTGAAGTGGAACATGGGCTGGATGCACGACTCGCTGGACTACGTGGCCCACGAGCCGGTCCACCGGAAGTACCACCACAACGAGATGACGTTCTCGATGGTGTACGCGTACAGCGAGAACTACGTACTGCCGATCTCCCACGACGAGGTCGTGCACGGCAAACGCTCACTCGTCTCCAAGATGCCCGGCGACTGGTGGCAGCAGCGGGCCACCCTGCGCGCCTACCTGGCCTTCATGTGGGCCCACCCCGGCAAGCAACTCCTCTTCATGGGGCAGGAGTTCGCCCAGGGAGCGGAATGGTCCGAGGCGCACGGGCCGGACTGGTGGCTCCTCGATCCGGCGTACGGCGCCGAGGCCGACCACCGCGGGGTGCGCGACCTGGTCCGGGACCTCAACACGGTCTACCGGCACGACCCGGCCCTGTGGGAGCGGGACACCGACCCCTCCGGGTTCGCCTGGGTCACCGGTGACTCCGCCGACGACAACGTGTTCGCGTTCCTGCGCCACGCCGCCGACGGCACCCCCCTCCTCGCCGTCTCGCACTTCTCCCCCGCCGTCCGCCACAACTACCGCCTCGGCGTGCCCGAGGACATCCCCGCCTGGCACGAGGTCCTCAACACCGACGCGCTGCGCTACGGCGGCAGCGACGTCACCAACCCGCACCCGGTCAAGCCGGAGCCCACGGCCTGGCACGGCCGGCCGGCCAGCATCCAGCTGACACTGCCACCGCTCTCGACGGTGTGGCTGCGGCCGGCCTAGCCGAACGTGGCGCGTCCCCCGGCGGTTCCACCGCCGGGGGACGCGCCATGTCGTGGGCCCTCACGCGAGGCCGGCGTCCCGGAGCGACGCGGGCAGCTCGCCCGTGTGCAGGATGCCCAGGGACTGGGTGGCGCGGGTGAGCGCCACGTACAGGTCGCTCGTGCCGTACGACGCGGGGTCGACCACCAGCACGGAGTCGAACTCCAGGCCCTTGGCCTGCCGGGGGTCGAGGAGGACCACCGTGCGGGTCAGGTCCGGCTCCTCGCCCGCCGTGACCCCGTCCAGCCGGGCGGCGAGCGCGGTGTGCAGGGCGCGCGGCGCGATCACCGCGAGCCGTCCCTCGGCCGGGGCCAGTTCGCCGACCGCCTTGGCCACGGCGCCGGGCAGGTCGTCCCCGGCGTCGCGGGCCCAGGGCCGCACCCCGGTGGAGCGGACGGAACGGGGCGGTTCGAAACCCGGGCGCTCGGACCGCAGTACACCGGCGGCGACGTCCATGATCTCGGACGGCGTGCGGTAGTTGACGCCCAGCCGGGTGTGCTCCCAGCGGTCCCCGACGTACGGGGAGAGGATCTCCTCCCAGGAGCCGACACCGGCCGCCTCCGCGGTCTGCGCGGGGTCGCCAACGAGGGTCATCGATCGGGTGGGGGTGCGCCGCATCAGCAGCCGCCACGCCATCGGCGACAGCTCCTGCGCCTCGTCGACGATGATGTGCCCGAAGGCCCAGGTCCGGTCGGCGGCGGCCCGTTCCGCGGCGCTGCGGTGGTCGTCCTCCTCGTGCCGTTCGGCCATCCGCTCGGCGTCGATGATGTTGTGCGCGGACAGGACCTCGGAGTCCTCCTCCTCCTTGTCCTCGAACTCGTACGTCCGTGAGGCGTAGGAGACGTCCAGCACGCCCTGGGCGTACGCGATCTGGGTGCGCCGCTCCTGGTCGGCGAGGGCCCGGGTGATCCGGTCGTCCTCCCCCAGCAGTTCGGCGGCCTCGTCGAGGAGGGGGACGTCCGCGGCGGTCCAGTCGTCGGGTCCGGTGGCCGGACGGCGGATCACCGCCGCGTCCTCGTCCGTGACGTGACCGCGCGGGTCGGCCAGCAGATCGGCGATCAGTCGCTGTGGGGTCAGCCTCGGCCACAACTGGTCGATGGCCGACCACACTTCGGGGTTCTCGGCGAGTTCGTCGCGGATCTGGGTGATGTCGCTCGGGTCGAGCAGGTTGGAGCCGTCGAAGGGGTCCGTGCCGATGCGTTCGGCCAGCATGTCGGTGAGGGTGTTGAGGATGTGTCCCTCGAAGTGCTCGCGGGCCACGTTGTGCGGCAGGTCCGCGGCGCGGGTGGCGTCCCGGGCGACCTGGACGAGACCCGCGTCGAGCATCAGGATGTCCCGGTCGTGCTCGATGGCGATCACCGGGTCGGGGAGCGCCTGACGGTCCCGGACCGCCCGGGCGAGGACCTCGGCCATCGCGGCGCGGCCCTTCACGGCGGCCGCCTCGGGGGTGTCGGCGGCGGTCGCGTGGACACCGGGGAAGAGTTCGCCCACGGTCGAGAGCAGGACGCCGGTCTCGCCGAGCGAGGGCAGCACCTCGCCGATGTAGCCGAGGAAGGCGGGGTTCGGGCCGACGATGAGGACGGCCCGCTTGGCGAGCAGTTCGCGGTGTTCGTAGAGCAGGTAGGCGGCGCGGTGCAGGGCGACGGCCGTCTTGCCGGTGCCCGGGCCGCCCTCGACGACCATGACGCCCCGGTGCGGGGCGCGGATGATCCGGTCCTGTTCGGCCTGGATGGTCTGCACGATGTCGCTCATCCGGCCGGTGCGGGCCGAGTTGAGCGCGGCGAGCAGCACGGCGTCGCCGGTCGGGTCCTCGTGGCCGGTGCGCTCGCGGTCGCCGAGGTCGAGGATCTCGTCGTGCAGGTCGGTGACGCGGCGCCCGTCGGTAGTGATGTGCCGGCGGCGGCGCAGGCCCATGGGCGTGTGGCCGGTGGCCAGGTAGAAGGGGCGGGCGACGGGGGCCCGCCAGTCGATGAGGATCGGGGTGTGTTCGGTGTCGTCGGCGCGGATGCCGATGCGGCCGATGTGGTGACTGACCGCGGGGGTGGACGCGCCCTGTTCCGGGGACAGGTCGATCCGGCCGAAGCAGAGCGAGCCGTCGACGGCGTTCAGCGCGGCGAGGAGCCCCGAGCGCTCGGCGACCAGGACGTCCCGTTCGAGGCGGGCCTGCATGGGCGTGTTGCCCTGGGCGAGGGCGTCCTCGACGGAGGCCTCGGTGACACCGCGCAGGCCGTCCACACGCGTGTACAGCCCGTCGATGAATTCCTGCTCGTGCCGCAGTTCATCATCGGGGAATTCTGTGTGTGAGTCCTTGTTTGACAATTCCGCTCCCGCCCGGATATACTCTGCATCGAGAAGTGCTTTGCGACTGCATGTCCTGAAGTCGCAAAGCATTGAATATACGCAAAAGAATCCCCCGGGCGCAATTGCCCAGGGGATTTTCTGTGTTCCGGGTGGGATGTGCCGACGGACTCAGAGCGCGTCGGACACCTCTTGGAGCAGCCGCCGCTTCGCGCGGGCGCCCACCATCGACTTCACCGGTTCCCCGTCACGGAAAACCATGAACGTCGGCATCGAGAGCACTCCGTAGGCGAGTGTCGTCTCCGGGTTGGTGTCCACGTCCAGCTGGACGACGCGGAACCGGTCGCCCTCCTCGAAGGCCAGCTCGCTCAGTACCGGACCCATCTGCCGGCACGGCGGGCACCAGTCGGCGGTGAACTCCACCAGGACGGGCAGATCCGCCCCGATCACCTCCGCCGCGAAGTCCGCGTCCGTCACCTCGGTCACGCCTGCCGCTCTGATCATCGTGTCCGCCCTCCCAGCTCGCATACGGGTTCCGGACCGCCCGAAACCAGCGCGTCGGCCGCCAGCTCGTCACGGGCCCGCTCGGCCCGCGTCAGCTGCTCGCCGACCTGTGCGCGCACCGACCGCAGTTCGTCGATCAGCGCGTCGAGCTCACCGAGCTTGCGGCGGTAGACCTCCAGGGAGGCGGGGCACGCGTCACCCTCGGGGTGCCCGGCCCGCAGACACTCCACGAAGGGCCGTGTCTCCTCCAGGTCGAACCCGGAGTCCTGGAGCGTCCTGATCTGCCGGAGCAGCTTCAGGTCGTCCTCGTCGTACGCCCGGTACCCGTTCTCGCCGCGCCGCGCGGGCAGCAGCCCTCGCGACTCGTAGTAGCGCAGGGTCCGTGTGGTCGTCCCGGCCCGCGTCGCCAGCTCGCCGATTCGCATGACCCGACGGTAATCCTTGACGCCGACGTCAAGGCAAGCGACCGCGGGCGGGCCGCCCCGTGTCAGGGGGCGGGCGGCAGCAACGGTTTCCGGTCCACCGGTGACGACAGGACGATCGACGTCGTCGTCCGCCCCAGCGCGGAGGCCTGTTCCAGGACGCTCTCGAGATGGATCGTGTCCTCGACGGCGACCTTCAGGATCCAGCAGTCCTCACCGACGACGTGGTGGGCCTCGATGATCTCGGGCCGCCCCAGGAGTTCCAGGGTCCGCGGATGCCTGAGCGTGTAGCCGCCGTGCGGATTGACGCGGATGAAGGCCTGGATGCCGTAACCGAGACGGGATGCGGACACGTGGGCGCCGTAACCGGTGACCGCACCCGCGCTCTCCAGACGGCGCACCCGCTCCGCGACCGCCGCCGGGCTCAACCGGACGCGACGGCCCAGCTCGCTGAGCTTGATCCGGCCGTCACGCTGGAGCAGTTCCAGGATCTGCCGGTCCAGCGCGTCGAAGCCCACCGACGTTCCGGTGGTGGCGGCGCGCGCATGCCGTGGTTCCTTCGGTGTGACGACCGGATCTCCCACGTCTCCCCCTTCAGGCGTTCTCCCCGCGACGGGAGAATTATGACCACGGGCCGCACGACCGTGGCCGAGCGGTCCACGACGCCGGGTACGCGGTACCCGTTACTCGGTACTTGCTATCGGTGAACTGCGGAACAGGAATGCGGGAGGGCGACATGCGGGAGATCTGCGTCATCGGCGGGAACCGGTACTTCGGAAAGCGCCTCATAGACCGGTTGACGGCCGCGGGGGACCGGGTCACCGTCATCAACCGCGGCTCGTCGGCACCCCCGGCCGGAACCGTCCATCTGATCGCCGACCGCGATGACGAGGACTCCCTGGAGAAGGCCCTGGGGTCACGGACGTTCGACGTCGTCGTCGACCAGGTCTGCTACACACCGCGGCAGGCGGAGATCGCCCGCCGGGTCTTCGCGGGACGCACCCGCCGGTACGTGATGACGTCCACCGTCGAGGTGTACGAGTACGAGGACACGGCGGCCCCGGTGGCCGAGGGCGCCGTGGATCCCCTTACGGTCGCCGTCGACCACGACCTCCCCTGGGACGACCCGGCGTTCCTCGACGCGCACTACGGCGAGGGCAAGCGGCAGGCCGAGGCCGTGTTCGCGGCCGACCCGGTCCTTCCCCATGTGGCCGTGCGCGTCGCCCATGTCCTCGGAGGCGACGACGACTTCACCGGCCGTCTGGAGCACTACGCCGAGCGCGTCCGCACCGGCGAGGCGATCGCCGTGCCGCCCGTCAACCACCCGGCGACCTACATCCATGTCGAGGAGATCGCCGACTTCCTGTTCTGGACCGTCGGGGAGACCTTCACCGGCCCGGTCAATGCCGCCTCCCACGGGCCGCTGACCACGAGGGAGTTGTGCGACGCGATCGCCGCGCGCCTCCCGGACGGCCGGACGCTCCTGCGGCCCGTGGAGGTGGGCGAGGTCTCCCCCTTCTCCTTCAGCCGTTCCTACGGCATGGACAACTCCCGCGCCACGGAGCTCGGTTTCGCCTTCGGCGACGCTCGGGAGTGGCTCGCGCGGGCCGTCGCGGAGACCCTCGGGAAGGGCGACTGACCTGTGGAGGGGCCCCGCGGCGACCGTCCGGTCGACGCGAGAGGCCCGGGCCCACGAGGTCACACCATGACGCCGGCCGACTCCTCCACCTCCAGGAGCGAGGCGCTCTGCCGCTCCGCCTCGAAGGCCCGGTGTCCGCCACGCAGGCCGAACAGGCGCTTGGCCAGAGCGATGTAGAGCACGGCGAGGATGTTCAGGACCAGAGTGGCGATCTTCAGCCAGCTGATGTGCTCGGTGAGTTCGTAGATCTCCAGCGGGAGGAACGCGGCGGTGGCGACGACCGTGAGGTACTCGGCCCAGCGCCTGGCGTACCAGAGGCCGACCGCCTCGACGATCTCGATCAGGGCGTACGCCAGCAGCAGGACCGCCACCAGCAGCAGCGTGGAGTGTTTGTAGCCGAACGTCTTCTGGATCGTGCCGACCACGGGCGAGTGGTCGAGGTCGTAGTGGAAGTGCCGGAAGACCGGCCGGAGGACATCGAGGTACTCGTCGAAGAGCCGGCGCACGGCGTCCTGGCTGTTGCTGAACTTCCACACGGCCACGGCGACCAGCACGATGAACACGCCGCGCACGGCCCGCTCGATCGCCAGGAAGCGCAGGATGAACAGGTCGCGCAGCACCTTGCCGCGCGGCACGAGCGGCGCCTCGTCGGCGGGGCCCGAGCCGTGCGGGTCGCCGAGCGCGAAGTCGCCGCAGCGCAGGCAGCGCCAGGCCTCGCCGAGTCCCGTCTCGGCCCGCAGCCGCTCGCGCAGCACCCCCTCGTCGGGCGCGTACGTCACGTGCCCGCGCCGCGCACAGGTGCGCCGGTCCCAGTCGATCTTCATGCTCGGTCGTCCTCCGCAGAACGTGCAGTGCCGTGCCGGTAGGTCCGGCACGGCACGCTAGTGCACGGTGTACGAGACGGCAGCCAGGGGGCCGCGGTTCCGGGCGGCGGCGTCAGCGGGCGGCGTTCCCCGCCGAGGCGGCCTCCTCCGACGAAGCGGCGACATCGACTCCGGCGACGTCCTCGGCTTCGACTTCGGCAGGTGCTGCGGGGTCCGCGCCGGTCTCCGGACCCGTCCCCGCTTCGGCGCGCTCCCCCGACCCGGCGCCCGGCTCGGAGCCGGCCTGCGCATCGGTCTCCGGGCGTCCCTTGCGGGGCAGCAGCACGGCGACCAGGACCGTGCCGACGCCGAGGATCAGCGCGCCGACGAGGCTGGTGTGCGCCACCGCGTCCGAGAAGGACGAGCCGACCGCGTCGGTCATCTGACGCGCTCCGTCGGCGAGTTGGCCGGCCTGCGCCTTCAGCTGGGCGGCCTGCCCCGCGTCCGGCGTGTGCGCCGCCTGCTCGCCGAGCTGCCGGGCCTTGTCGCCGATGCCCTGGGCGACGGCGTACCCGGCGCCCACCGAGTCCTGGGCGGTGGACAGCGCGTCCGCCGGCAGCTTGCTGCCCGCCGTCGCGTCCGTGAGGTGCGAGGAGTACGAGCCCGCCAGCACCGAGCCGAGGATCGCGATGCCGAGCGAGCCGCCGAGTTCCAGCGAGGTGTCGTTGACCGCGCCGCCGACGCCGAGTTCGGCCTCGGGGAACGCGCCCATGATGGCGTCCGTGCAGGGCGACAGGGCGAGCCCGATGGCGAGGCCGAGGATGACGAGCGGCAGGACGAAGTCGCCGTACGACGAGCCGGCGTCGACCCGGGTGAGGAGCGCGAGGGCCGCCGTCCCGCCGACCATGCCGGCGGTGACCGTGATCCTCATGCCGACGCGCGGGGTCAGGTACCCGGTGAGCGCCGAGCCCACGAAGACGGCTCCGGCCAGGGGCAGCATCCGTACGCCGGTGTCCAGGGCGTCGTAGCCGAGGACGAACTGGAGGTGCTGGGTGAGGTAGTAGAAGGCGCCGAAGACGGCGAGGAAGAAGAGGGCGACGGCGAGGTTCGAGCCCGCGAAGCGGCGCTGCGTGAAGCGGCGTACGTCGACGACCGGGCGCGGGTGGCGCAGCTCCCACAGGACGAACAGGAGCAGGCCCGCGCCGGCGACCACGGCGGCGGACACGGCCTTCACGCCCCAGCCGAAGTGCGGACCCTCGATGATCATGTAGACGAGGGAGCCGATCCAGACCACGGAGAGCAGACCGCCCACGTAGTCGATGCGGTGCCGGTGCGCGGCCCGGGACGGCGGGACGAGGACGAGGGCGCCGACGATGGCGAGAACGGCGATCGGCACGTTGATCAGGAACGTCGACGACCAGCCATGGTGCTCCAGGAGGGCGCCCGCGACGAGCGGTCCGGCGGCGATGGCCAGCCCGGCGGTGGCGGTCCACAGGACGATCGCCTTGGCCCGCTCGGCGCGCGGGAAGGTCGCGGCGAGCAGGGAAAGCGTCGCGGGCATGATCAGCGCGGCACCGACGCCCATCACGGCGCGGGCCGCGATGACCCCCGTGGAGCTGTCGACGAGCGATCCGGCGACCGCGCCGCCGCCGAAGACGACGAGCCCGAGGATGAGCGCGCCGCGGCGGCTGTACTTGTCGCCGATCGCGCCGAGCAGCAGCATCAGCGCGGCGTACGGCACCGTGTAGCCGTCGATGACCCATTGCAGATCCGCGCTGGACAGGCCCAGGTCCTGGGTCATGTCAGGGGCCGCGACGGTGAGAGCGGTGTTCGCCATCACGATGATCAGCAGGCTCAGGCAGAGCACGAGCAGCGCCCACCAGCGCCGGGCATAAGGCCGGTCCATCCTCTCGACCGGTTCGTTCATGACGAGACGCATGGCCACGGTCGCCCTCCTCCATCGTCCGGAACGGGGATCGGCCCGCGCCGGGACTTGCACAGTGGCGTGCAATTACACAACCATGTGCAATGTACGAGGTTGCACAGCGCTGTGCAAATCAGGAGGTGGAGCCATGACGACCGCAGGACGTGAGGGCGCCCGGGAGCCGGGCAGAATGGCAGCCATGACCACGGGTAACCCGAGCCGCGCCGATGTGAACCGCCGCCGCATCCTCGATGTCGCGCTGGCCGAGCTGCTGCGCGACCCCGACGCGTCCATGGACCAGATCGCCAAGGCGGCGGGCGTCGTCCGGCGCACGGTGTACGGACACTTCCCCAGCCGGGAGGCGCTGGTCGGCACGCTGACCGACGAGGCGGTGGCGGCCGTGGCCGCGGCGCACGCGGCGGGCCGTGAGGGGGTCGCTGACCCGGCGGAGTCCCTGGCCCGCTCGACACTCGCCGTCTGGGAGATCGCCGACCGCTACCGGCTGCTGGTCGCGCTCGCCCAGCGCAGCGTCACCATGCAGGGCATCCGCGAGCGGCTCACGCCGGTCCGCGAGGCCTGCGCGGAGATCCTCCGACGCGGCCTGGAGCAGGGCGTGTTCACGTCGCCGCTGCCGCCGCACGCACTGGCGTACGTGCACGAGCAGACCCTGTTCGCCCTCATGGAGGCGGTGAACGACGGACTGCTGGCAGCACAGGAGGCGGGCCGCTCCGCCGCGGTCACCATGCTGGCCGCGGCGGGCGTACCCGCCTCACGCGCCACCGAGTTGGTGGCGGAGCTGAGCGACTGAACGGGCCGGGGTCAGGGGTCCCGTCCCGTCCGTCGCCCGGCCGCGAACCGGTCGGCCGGGCCCGCGGGGGGTGCGGCCCGGCCGGCCGGCGTCCTGGTGGACCGGCGTGCGCCGGTCCCGGTGGGGTGCTCTACGCCTTGGCCAGTTCCTTCTCGCCGCCCTGTTCCGGTACGTCCGGCGCGTCGGCGGCGTCACCCACCGCGCCGGACTCGTCGAGCAGGGTCTTCTCGTCGAAGGGCAGCCGCCCGGCGAGCACCTCGGCGACCCGCTCCTTGTCGATCTCGTTCGTCCAGGTGCCGATCAGGACCGTGGCCACAGCGTTGCCGGCGAAGTTGGTCAGCGCGCGCGCCTCGCTCATGAAGCGGTCGATGCCGACGATCAGGCCGACCCCGTCCACCAGGGCGGGCTTGTGCGACTGGAGGCCGCCGGCCAGCGTGGCGAGACCCGCACCGCTGACGCCCGCGGCGCCCTTGGAGGCGACGAGGAGGAAGAGCAGCAGCGGGATCTGCTCCCCGATCGACATCGGCGTGCCCATCGCGTCGGCGATGTACAGCGACGCCATGGTCATGTAGATCATCGTGCCGTCGAGGTTGAAGGAATAGCCGGTCGGGACGGTGATGCCGACGACCGACTTGCCGACGCCCAGGTGCTCCAGTTTCGCGATGAGCCGCGGCAGGGCGGACTCGGAGGAGGACGTGGACAGGATCAGCAGGAACTCCCGGCCCAGGTACTTCAGGAACGTGAAGATGTTCAGGCCCGTCACCACGCGCAGCACCGCGCCGAGCACGACGAACACGAAGAGGAAGCAGGTGACGTAGAAGCCGAGCATCAGCACGGCGAGGCTCTTCAGCGCGTCGACGCCGGCGGAGCCGGTGACGGCGGCGATGGCCCCGAAGGCGCCGAGCGGGGCGGCCCACATGACCATCGCGAGGATGCGGAAGACGAGCCGCTGGATGTGCTCGATGCCGCGCAGCACGGGCTGCCCGGCCGACCCCATCGCCTGCAGGGCGAAGCCGGTGAGGAGCGCGACGAGCAGGGTCTGCAGGACCTGGCCCTCGGTGAACGCGGAGACCATGGTGGTCGGGATGATCGAGAGCACGAAGTCGACCGGCGGCAGCGCCTCCGCCGACACCTGGCCCTGGCCCGCCTCCTTGACCGCGTCGGTCATCGCGAGGCTGCTGCCCGGGTCGAGGATGTTGCCGACGACCAGGCCGATGGCGAGCGCGACCAGCGACATCACCAGGAAGTAGCCGAGCGCGATCCCGCCGACGGCGCCGACCTTCGCGGCCTTGCGCACCGAACCGATGCCCAGCACGATCGTGCAGAAGATGATCGGCGAGATCATCATCTTGATCAGGTTCACGAAGCCGGTGCCGATGGGCTTGAGCTCGACCGCGAAGTCGGGGGCGATCAGGCCCACGGCGATACCGAGGATCACGGCACCGATCACGGCGAGGTACAGATAGTGCGTGCGGTCCCGTTTGGCGGCGGGTGCGGCAGGTGCCGTCTGCGATGTACTGGCCACGGCGGCCCTCCTTGACGACGTCATCGGCATCATCCGGCGTGCGGCTCACGTCCGGCGGTACCCGGCGTGCGGCTCACGTCCGGGGGTCCGGGAGGCGTGGGCTCCCGGGGGATGAGGGGACTATCTCCCGGCATGTGAGCCCGGTCACCCTTCCGTTCATTGAGTTCACGCCGCACGCCCCATCGAGTTCAGGCCGCCCGCCCCGTTCCGTTCGGGCCGCCCGCCCGTCGGGTGCGCGCCGGGCGGATCGCGTGAGCCCTGCCCGGTGGAGCACCCGGCCGGGCGAGGCACACTGAACGGCATGCGCCTTCCCCGCGTCCCGCGACCCCGCAGCCTCGCCGGCCAGCTCTTCGGCATGCAGGCCGTGCTGATCGCGGTCCTCGTCGCCGGGTACGCGCTGTTCACCTACGTCAGCGACCGCAGCCAGGCCGAGGAAGCCGCGGGCCGGCAGGCCATGGCGGTCGCCCGCTCCGTCGCGGACGCCCCGTCGGTGCACGAGGCCATCGGCACCGCCGACCCGACCGGGCCGCTCCAGCCGTACGCCCTCCAGGTGCAGCGGGACACCGAGGTCGACTTCGTCACGATCATGGATCCGCGCGGCATCCGCTGGACGCATCCCGAGGAGACCCTGATAGGGCGGCACTTCCTCGGGCACATCGGTCCGGCCCTCGCGGGCCACTCCTTCACGGAGACGTACACGGGCAGCCTCGGCCCCTCCGTCCGCGCCGTCACCCCGATCCGGGTCGACGGCGGGACCATCGGCCTGGTCAGTGCGGGCATCAAGGTCGAGGCGATCACCAAGCGCGTCCAGGACCAGGTCACGGCACTCGTCGGGGTCGCGGCGGGCGCGCTGCTGCTCGGCGGCATCGGCACGTACGTCATCAACGCCCGGCTGCGCCGCTCCACCCACGGCATGAACGCGGCCGAGCTGAGCCGGATGCACGACTACCACCAGGCCGCGCTGCACGCGGTGCGCGAGGGACTGCTCATGCTGGACGGGCAGTTCCGGGTGGCGCTGATGAACGACGGCGGCCGGGAACTGCTCGGCGTCACCGACGAGGTGGTCGGCCGCTCGGTCGCCGACCTCGGCCTGCCGGCGCCGCTCACCGGCGCGCTGCTGTCGGCGGAGTCCCGCGTGGACGAGGTGCATCTGACGGACGCGCGGGTCCTCGTCGTGAACACCTCGCCGGTGTCCGGAGGGGAGCGCCGGGGCACCGTGGTCACGCTGCGCGACGTGACCGAACTCCAGGCGCTGACGGGCGAGTTGGACTCGGAGCGGGGCTTCACCCAGGCGCTGCGTTCGCAGGCGCACGAGGCGGCGAACCGGCTGCACACGATGGTCTCGCTGATCGAGCTGGGCCGAGCCGAGGAGGCCGTCGACTTCGCCACCTCGGAGCTGGAGCTGGCGCAGGCCCTCACCGACGAGGTGATCTCCGCGGTCAGCGAGCCGGTCCTCGCCGCACTGCTGCTGGGCAAGGCGGCCCAGGCGAACGAGCGCGGCGTGGAGCTGGTGGTCTCCGAGGACAGCGGCATCGACGACGGGCTGCTCCCGGCCTCGCTCTCCGCCCGCGACCTGGTCACCGTCCTCGGCAACCTGATCGACAACGCGGTGGACGCCGCGCAGGGCACGACCCGCGCCCGGGTCACGGTGACGGCGTTCACGGACGACGCGGTGCTCGTCCTGCGGGTCGCCGACACCGGCTCGGGGGTGGACCCGGCGCACGCCGAGCAGGTCTTCCAGCGCGGCTGGTCCACGAAACCGGCGGCGGGCCCCGCGGGCCGCGGCCTCGGCCTGGCCCTGGTCCGCCAGACGGTCCTCCGCCACGCGGGCACCCTCACGGTCCGGGAAGCACCGGGCGGCGGAGCGGAGTTCGAGGCCCATCTCCCCCTGCCGTCCGCACCCGCCGCCATGGAAGCGGGTGCCGTCTCGGGCCGGGCCCCGATCTCGGACCGGGAATCGGCTCGCCTCCTGGTGCCGGGCCGGGACGAGGAACCGGGCACGGGCTCGGACCCGGACCCAAGACTCACGCCGGCCGAGGGCCAGGACGCGCATACGGCACCGGTCACCGACCCGGACTCGCCCTCCGCCCCCGGGCCGGCATCCGGCACGCGACCGGCGTCGGCCCCCGTCCCAGGCCAGGACACGGACAAGGGCGCGCATCCGCACGCCCACGCGGGACCGAGCCCGGCCGGCGCACAGAACCCGGACTCGCCCTCCGGACCCAGGCCGCAATCCGGCACGCGACCGGCGCCCGGTCAGATCCCGTACACGGCACCGGCGTCCGGGGCGGGTCCGGACTCGGGCCACGGAACCGGCTCGGCCGGTGTGGACGAGGAGGCCGTCCCGCCGCCGGAGCCGGGTTCCGTGCCGCGTCAGTCCATCCACCCCGGCCGGACGACGCGGTCCGCTCTGCACGGAGGCGACGTATGACCGATCCGATTCGGGTGCTGGTGGTCGAGGACGATCCCGTCGCCGCCGACGCGCATGTCATGTACGTGGGGCGGGTGCCCGGGTTCACGGCTGTCGGCAAGGCGCACACAGGGGCCGAGGCACGCCGCGCGCTGGACCGTACGCCGGTGGACCTGCTGCTGCTCGATCTGCATCTGCCGGACGGGCACGGGCTCCAGCTCGCCCGTTCGCTGCGGGCCGCCGGGTATCACGCCGACGTGATAGCGGTGACGTCCGCGCGGGACCTGACGGTCGTACGGGAGGGTGTGTCGCTCGGGGTCGTGCAGTACGTGCTGAAGCCGTTCACCTTCGCGACCCTGCGCGACCGGCTCGTCCGGTACGCCGAGTTCCGCGCCGCGGCCGGTGAGGCGAGCGGTCAGGACGAGGTGGACCGGGCGCTGGCGACGCTGCGGGCTCCCGGGCCGGCCGCGTTGCCCAAGGGGCTGAGCGCGCCGACCCTGGAACGCGTGACCGTCACCCTGCGGGACTGTGCCGACGGTCTGACGGCGGCCAAGGTCGCCGAGGCCGTCGGCATCTCCCGGATCACGGCCCGCCGCTACCTGGAACACCTGGTGGAGGCGGGCCGGGCCGCCCGTGCCCCGCAGTACGGGACGGTGGGGCGGCCCGAGTTGCAGTACCGGTGGGTGAAGGGCTGACGGGCGAGGGCCTGACCGAAGGCCCCCCGGGGTCCGTCAGCCGTTCGGCAGGATCACGGCACGGCCGTTGATCCTGCCGGCGTGCAGCCGTTCGTACGCGAGGGGTGCCTCGTCGAGCGAGTACGTCTCGGTGTGGACGGAGACGGCGCCGGAGCGGGCGAGGTCGAGGACCTCGATCAGCTCGCCGCGGGAGCCCCAGTAGGGCGCGGTGACGGACACCTCGAAGGGCAGCGAGCCGAACCCGACAGGCAGGGCGCCGCCGCCGATGCCGACGATGCTGACGTCGCCCTCGACGGCGGCGACGGCACCGGCGGTGCGGACGGTCGGATCGGCGCCGACGAAGTCGAACACGGCCTGGGCTCCGAGACCGCCGGTGAGTTCGCGGACCTTCGCCGCCGCTCCGGCGTCGGAGAGCACGGTCTCGTGGGCCCCCACCGTGCGGGCGAGCGCCAGCTTGTCCTCGCTGACGTCGAGGGCGATCACCCGCGCGGACGTCAGCGCGCGCAGCAGCTGGACGGCGACGTGCCCGAGGCCGCCGGTACCGATGACCACCGCGGTCGAGCCGGGCGTCAGCTTCGGCAGGGACCGCTTGATCGCGTGGTACGGGGTGAGCCCGGCGTCGGTGAGCGGGACGGTCGCGACCGGGTCGAGCCCGTCGGTCGGTACGAGGTGACGGGGGTCGTCGACGAGGAGGTACTCGGCCATCGCGCCGGGCGCTCCGAGCCCCGGCGGCCGGATGCCGAGCTCGTCGGCGCGCAGGCAGTAGTTCTCCTTGCCCTCCGCGCACTTGGCGCAGATGCCGCAGCCCCACGGGCCGTAGACGGCGACCTCGTCGCCCACCGCGACCCCGCTCACGCCGTCGCCGAGCGCGGCGACGGTGCCGGCGCCCTCGTGTCCGAGGGTCAGCGGCAGGGCGTACGGGAAGCTCTCGGCGGGCCGGCTCATGACCGCGATGTCCGAGTGACAGACACCGGCGGCGGTGACCTTCAACAGGACCTGTCCCGGGCCGGGTTCGGGATCGGGGACGGTGACCACCTCGGGGGCGGCGCCGATGGTGCGGTACTGGAGTGCCTTCATGTCGTCTCTGCTCCTCTCGAACGGCTGGGGTGCGGCTCAGACGGCGGTGTAGGCGCCGTCGACCAGGTGGTAGCTGCCGTGGACGAAGGAGGCGCGCTCGGACAGCAGGAAGACGATCAGTTCGGCGACCTCCTCGGGACGGCCGAGCCGTCCCGCCGGGTGGAGTCCGACGAGGCCGTCGTACTGGGCCCGGTCCATGCCCTGGAGCAGGGGGGTCTCGATGAAGCCGGGGCCGACCGCGTTGATCCGGATGCCCGACGAGGCGTACTCGGCGGCGGCCGTCTGCGTCAGCCCGATCACCCCGTGCTTCGCGGCGACGTACGCGGAGGATCCGGCGGAGCCGACCGAGCCGAGGATGGAGGAGACGTTCACGACGGCGCCGCCGCCTGCCGCCTGGAGGGCGGGGATCTCGTAGCGCAGCGAGAAGAACACACCGTCGAGGTTGGTGCGGACGACGCGGTCGTACGCGTCGATGTCGTACGCGCCGGTCGGGACGACCGGGCCGCCCACGCCGGCGTTGTTCACGGCGAGGTGGAGCGCGCCGAAGGTGTCGACGGCGAAGGCGACGGCGGCCTCGACCGACTCGGGGCGGGTCACGTCGACGGCGACGGCGGCCGCCTTGACGCCCTCGGCGCGCAGGTCGGCGGCGGCCTGCTCGGCGCCCTCCTCGTTGTGGTCGGCGATGACGACGGTGGCACCGCCGAGGCCGAGCCGGCGGGCGGTGGCGAGGCCGATGCCGGAGGCGGCGCCGGTGACGAGAGCGGTGCGGCCGGCGAACTCGGTGGCGGCGTCGGTGAGGCCGGCGGGGGCGGTGGTGGGGGTGGTGCTCATGGTGCTGATCACTTTCCTGATCCGGGGTGGGTGGCGTGGGAGGCGGCCAGCGCGGCCTCTCCCATCAGCGCGTCGTAGGCCTGCTCCACCAGGGAGGCCAGGTCGGCGGCGGCCGAGTCCGTGGGGGCCGTGGCGTCGCGCGCCCAGGCGCGCAGCGCGGCGGTGAGGACACCGGCGGCGGCGTCCACGACGACGGCCGGGCGCAGGTCCCGTACCTCGTCGGTGCCGAGCCGGGCGGCGATGATGCGGATCGACTCCTCCTGGGCGTCGACCCGGATGCGCTCGTAGGCGGCGAAGAGCGCTGGTTCGGTGTCCACCAGGGCGAGCAGGCGGCGCATGTCGGGGCGCAGGTGCCGGGCCGGGTCCGTCTGGTCGGCGAGCCAGTCGGCGACGGCGCGGCGGTAGGCGACGAGCGGCGGTTCCGCGGCGGGCCGGGCGCGCAGGCAGGCGTTGATGCGGTCGCCGTCACCGCGGACGAAGTCGAGGGCCGCGTCCTCCTTGCCGACGAAGTGGCGGCTGAAGGTGCGGCGGGTGACGTCGGCGCGGTCGGCGACGGCGGAGACGGTCACGCTCTCCAGCCCCTGGCCGAGGATCAGCTCGATCGCGGCCGTGGCGAGCGCCTCGCGGGTCCGGCGGGCCTTGCGCCGCCGCCGGTCCTCGACGTCCGCCCCGACGGGCGCGCCGCCCGGGGTCGCCGTCGGCTCCGTTGCCTCGATGTCGCCCATGCCGTCGACCGTACACCCAGAAATGTCCCAGTGGGACATGAGACGCAGGGGGACATGAGTCTCACCGGGACAGCACGCTGGGCCTGACCGTCGGCGAGCACCGGGCCCCGGTCGGGTGCCGACCGAAGCACCACCGGGGCCGAGCGGGGGCCGCGGCGGCTCTCGGCGGACAACAACGTTGTCATGTTGGTGACTTGGGCTGTTGCACGGCCATTGACCCCCGATCCGGCACCCCCTTACGTTCACCGGCAGACAACTCGGCCCTCAATGACGTAGGCCCAGTAGGAGGTCGTGCCCGTGCGCCCCACCGCCGCCCCCGTACTTCTCGCCACGCTCCTCGCCGCGACGACCCTCACCGCGTGCGGGTCGGGATCGGGAAGCGATCCGGACACCGTGAAGGTGTCGTTCAAGCAGTCCACGGACAACTCGGTCCGGGTGATGGACACCTACCTGGGCGATATGAAGAAGCAGTTCGAGAAGGCGAACCCCGGGAAGAAGGTCGAACTCGTCCCGATCAAGGCCCCGGACTCCGAGTACTACACGAAGCTCCAGCAGATGCTGAGGTCGCCCAAGACGGCCCCGGACCTGGTCTACGAGGACACCTTCCTCATCAACTCGGACATCACCAGCGGGTACTTGAAGCCGCTCGACCCCTACCTCGACAAGTGGTCCGACTGGGGCCAGTTCATCGACACCGCGAAGGCGGCGGCCAAGGCCCAGGACGGGAAGACGTACGGCGTCCCGGACGGGACGGACACCCGCGGCCTCTGGTTCGACAAGGGCGTCTTCGCGAAGGCGGGGCTGCCCGCCGACTGGCAGCCGAAGACCTGGGACGACGTCCTCGGCGCCGCCCGCACCATCAAGAAGAAGGTCCCCGGCGTCACCCCGCTGAACGTCTACACCGGCAAACCCGCCGGGGAGGCGGCCACCATGCAGGGCTTCGAGATGCTGCTGTACGGGACGGGCGACGGCACGGCGGACCCGCTGTACGACACCGCGTCGAAGAAGTGGGTCGCCGGCAGCCAGGCCTTCAAGGACGCGCTCACGTTCGTGGAGACGGTCTACAAGGAGAAGCTCGGCCCCGACGTCACCGACGCCCTCGACCCGAACTTCGCCACGAGCGTCCGCGGTGACCTGCTGCCGGGCGGCAAGCTCGGCATCGACCTCGACGGCAGCTGGCTCCCGCAGGACTGGCTGAAGGGCTCCGGGCACGAGTGGCCCGAGTGGTCGCGGAGGCTCGGTCTCGCCCACATGCCCACCCAGCACGGCCAGGCCCCCGGCAAGGTCAGCATGTCCGGCGGCTGGACCTGGTCGATCCCGTCCAAGGCCGGCAACCCCGGCCTGGCCTTCGAGTTCATCAAGACGATGCAGACGAAGGCGAACGCCCAGAAGTGGTACATCGCCAACTCCGGCATCGCGGTCCGCAAGGACGTCGCCGCCGACCCGGCCTACACACAGGCGCAGCCCGGTATCAAGTTCTTCACGGACCTCGTCGCCAGCACGCACTACCGGCCCGCCTACCCGGCGTACCCGAAGGTGTCGACCGCCATCCAGGAGGCGATGGAGAGTGTGACCACCGGGGACAGTTCCGTCGACAAGGCGGCGAGCACCTACGACGAGGAGCTGAAGTCGGCCACCGACGACCAGGTGACCCGCAGGTGAGCGTCACCACGAAGGCGGCGCTCCCACCGCTCCGACCGCAGGTCACGAAGGTCGCCTCCCCGCGCCGGGGAGGCCTCCTCCGCTCCGCTGTCCGGGCCCTCCCCCTCACCCCCGCGGTCGTCCTGCTGCTCCTCTTCCTCGCCGGTCCGATCGCCTACTGCGCGTACATCGCCTTCACGGACCTGCAGTTGACGGGTCAGGCGCACTCCTCGTTCGTCGGGTTCGACAACTTCAGGGAGGCGTTCCGTGACGACGCGTTCCTCAACGCCGTATGGCTGACGCTCGTGTTCACGGTGCTGTCCTCGCTGGTCGGGCAGAACACGCTGGGCCTCGCGCTCGCCGCGCTGATGCAGCGGGCGTCGAAGCCGGTGCGCACGCTGGTCGGGGCGGTCGTCATCACCGCGTGGGTGCTGCCCGAGGTGGTCGCGGGCTTCCTGCTCTACGCCTTCTTCCGCCGCGAGGGCACCCTGAACGCCATCCTGGACTGGCTCCATCTCCCGTCCCAGAACTGGATGTTCACGCTGCCGATCCTCGCGGTGTCGTTCGCGAACGTGTGGCGGGGAACGGCCTTCTCGACGCTGGTCTACTCGGCGGCCCTGAACGAGATCCCGAAGGAGATCACGGAGGCCGCCGAGGTGGACGGCGCGGGGGGCTGGCGGCGGATGTGGCACATCACGCTGCCGATGATCCGCCGCTCGATCGGCACCAACCTGATGCTCAACACCCTGCAGACGCTGTCGGTGTTCGGGCTGATCTGGGTGATGACGCGGGGCGGGCCGGGCGACCGCAGCCAGACCCTGCCCCTGTTCATGTACGAACAGGCCTTCCAGAACAGCATGATCGGGTACGGGACGGCGGTGGCCCTGCTGCTCCTGGTGGTGGGCTCGCTGTTCTCGCTCGTGTACATGCGGCTGCTGCGGACGGAGGTGTGAGATGGCCGTCCTGACCCGCGGCGCGCGGCCGAGGTCCCGCCGGTCGGCCCGGCGGCTGGCGGCGGACGCCGGACTCCTGGTGGTGGCGGCCGCGTTCGCGCTGCCGCTCGCGTGGGTGGTCCTGTCGTCGCTGGACGCGCACGCCGATCTCAGGGTGAAGCTGCCGGACGGGATGACGCTGTCCAACTTCGACGCCGTCATGACGCCGGACATCACGTTCACGCCCCTGCTGAACAGCCTGATCCTGTGCGGTGGCGGCACCCTTCTGACGGTGGTGTGCGCTGCGCTCGCGGCCTACCCGCTGTCCCGGTTCCGGTCCCGGCTGAACCGGCCCTTCCTGCTGACCGTCCTGTTCGCGACGAGCCTGCCGATCACGGCGATCATGGTGCCGGTGTACGCCCTGTTCGTGCAGGTGAACCTCATCGACACCATGCAGGGCACGATCTTCTTCTTCGCCGCCTCCCAACTTCCCTTCGCCATCTGGCTGATGAAGAACTTCATGGACGGCGTCCCGAAGGAGCTGGAGGAGGCGGCCTGGACGGACGGGGCGTCCTCCCTGCAGTCCCTGATCCGGATCGTGCTGCCCCTGATGGGCCCGGGGGTGGCGGTGGTGACGGTCTTCTCGTTCGTGATGATGTGGGGGAACTTCTTCGTCCCGTTCATGCTGCTGCTCACCCCGGACCAGATGCCGGCGTCGGTGAGCATCAACGAGTTCTTCGGCAACCGGGGCACGGTGGTCTACGGGCAGCTCGCGGCGTTCTCCGTCATCTACTCGACGCCCGTGATCCTGCTGTACGTCCTGGTGGCCCGGCGGCTGGGCGGGGGGTTCGCGCTCGGCGGCGCCGTGAAGGGATGACACCCGTCGGACCGCCCGTACGAGGCACCCCGACCGGATCCGTAGGTTCCTACGATCCGTGATTGTGGCCGAACAGACCGTAGTCACCGCCGCCCGGGACCCATACCTTGTGCGCGTGCACCGACCGCAGGCCCAACAGCCCACCCCGCCCTTCAACGCCCTCGCCGCCCGCAGACTGCGGGCGGCGCTCGGCATGGGGCCCGAACACGTCGCCTACGGACTGCGAGCCTCCTACGGGCTGCCCTACGCGACGCCCGATCTCATCACCGCGTGGGAGCGCGGCACCATGGCACCGAGCAGCCCGGAACTCACCGCCCTCGCCGGGGTCTTGTGGTGCTCACCGGGCGAACTCATCGGAGCCCCACGCACGTTGCGCGAACACCGCGTCGCCCGCGACCTCGCCCAGGAGGACGTCGCGCGGGCCGTCGGACTCGAACTCCTCGCCTACCAGCGGATGGAGGACTCCGGCACCTGGCGCGGCACCGAGCGCCAGTCGGCCGCGCTCGCCGACGTGCTCGAACTGTCGCTGCCCGACTTCGTCACCGTGACGGGCCGCGACGGCAGACTCGCCGACCTGCTGCGCAGCGCGGTCACCACGCGCTGGCAGGCGTACGTGCGACCGGTCGCCAAGGCCGTGCCCCTGGACCGGCAGCTCCTGGAGGACACCCTGCAGGAGCTGCACACCGACTACCAGGGACAGATGGTCGCCACGCTCAGCTGGAGCGCGGGACCGGCCGCGGCCGAATCCGGCGAGAACGGCCGGGACTACCTCGACCGGATCGTCGACCACTTCTGGTCGACGATCCGCGCGAACACGTACTGACACCTCGGGACGACGAGCCGTGCGCCACGAGCCGCACGCGACGGGCCGGGCGCCACGGCCACGAGCCCCGCGCCGCCCGCCCCGCGGGATCCCGTCCGGTCCCCGGCGGGGACTAGAACACCGACTCGGCCTCGTCCATGCGGTCCTTGGGGACCGTCTTCAGCTCGGTCGTCGCGTCCGCGAGCGGCACCATCTCGACGTCCGTGCCGCGCAGCGCGGTCATCCGGCCGAACGCTCCGCTGTGCGCGGCCTCCACGGCGTGCCAGCCGAAGCGCGTGGCGAGCACGCGGTCGTAGGCGGTCGGGGTGCCGCCGCGCTGGATGTGGCCGAGGATGACCGGCTTGGCCTCCTTGCCGAGGCGGCGCTCCAGCTCGTACGCGAGGGCCGTGCCGATGCCCTGGAAGCGCTCGTGGCCGAACTTGTCGATCGCGCCGTGGCCGTAGTCCATGGTGCCCTCGGCGGGGTGGGCGCCCTCGGCGACGCAGATGACGGCGAACCGCTTGCCGCGCGCGAAGCGCTCCTCGACCATCGCGACCAGGTCGGAGGGGTCGAAGGGACGCTCGGGCAGGCAGATGCCATGGGCGCCGGCGGCCATGCCGGACTCCAGGGCGATCCAGCCGGCGTGCCGGCCCATGACCTCGACGACCATCACGCGCTGGTGCGACTCGGCCGTCGTCTTCAGCCGGTCCATGGCCTCGGTGGCGACACCGACGGCGGTGTCGAAGCCGAAGGTGCGGTCCGTCGCGGAGATGTCGTTGTCGATCGTCTTGGGCACGCCGACCACGGGCAGACCCGCGTCCGACAGCATCCGCGCCGCGGTGAGGGTGCCCTCGCCGCCGATCGGGATGAGCACGTCGATGCCGAACTCGCGCGCCATGTCCTGTGCGTTCTCGCAGGCCTCGCGGAGCCGGTCGCGCTGCAGCCGGGAGGAGCCGAGGATGGTGCCGCCACGGGCGAGGATGCCGCTGACCGCGTTGAGGTCGAGCGTGCGGTAGTGGCCGTCGAGGAGACCGGCGTAGCCGTCCTCGAAGCCGATGACCTCGTCGCCGAAGTTGGTGACCGCTCGGTGCACGACCGACCGGATCACTGCGTTCAGGCCAGGGCAGTCGCCGCCTGCGGTGAGAACTCCGATGCGCATCGTGCTGTGTCTCCTGCTCGCTGCCGGTACGTGTGAGCCAGTCCGATTGTTCCACGCCCCGGAGGGCGCCGCCGATCCCCCCGGCCCGTCGGAGGCCGTGCGGGCGCCCGGTCCGGCCCGACCAGGGCGTTTGTCCTGGCGGGCGCCTTAGCCAGCGCCAGAGGTATTGTCAAGAGGGTTCTGCTCACGTTGGTGGGCCCCTTTGCGAGCCCAGCGCACCGCCTGGCGCCGAGACGGATGGAGAGCACGCGTGACGCGCAGCGTGTACGTGACCGGGATCGACCGCGGCGACGGCCGCCAGGTCGTCGAGCTGGGGGTCATGGAGCTCCTGACGCGCCAGGTCGACCGGGTGGGCGTCTTCCGTCCCCTCGTGCACGACGGTCCGGACCGCCTCTTCGAACTCCTGCGGTCCCGCTACCGTCTCGCGCAGGACCCGGCGACGGTCTACGGCATGGACTATCACGAGGCGTCCGCTCTCCAGGCCGAGCAGGGCACCGACGAGCTGGTGTCCACGCTCGTCGACCGCTTCCACCTGGTCGCCCGCGACTACGACGTCGTCCTCGTCCTCGGCACCGACTTCGCGGCGACCCAGCTCCCCGACGAGCTGGCGCTGAACGCCCGGCTGGCGAACGAGTTCGCGGCCTCCGTGATCCCGGTCGTCGGCGGCCGGGGCCAGACCGCCGAGTCGGTGCGCGCCGAGACCCGCAACGCGTACCGGGCGTACGACGGGCTGGGCTGCGACGTCCTCGCGATGGTCGTGAACCGGGTGGAGCCGGAGGTCCGGACGGAGGTCCTGGAGCGGCTCGGCTCCCGTCTGCCGGTGCCCTGTTACGTGCTGCCCGACGAGCCCGCGCTGTCCGCGCCGACCGTCGCGCAGATCACCCAGGCGCTCGGCGGCGAGGTGCTCCTCGGTGACGACGCCGGCCTGTCGCGGGACGCCCTCGACTTCGTGTTCGGCGGTGCGATGCTGCCGAACTTCCTGCGGGCCCTGACCCCGGGATGTCTCGTCGTCACCCCCGGCGACCGCGCCGACCTGGTGATCGGCTCACTGGCCGCGCACAGCGCCGGCACCCCGCCGATCGCCGGCATCCTGCTCACCCTGAACGAGCACCCCAGCGACGAGATCCTCACGCTCGCGGAGCGCCTCGCGCCCGGCACGCCGGTCGTGTCGGTGGCCGGGACGTCCTTCCCGACCGCGACCGAGCTGTTCTCCCTGGAGGGCAAGCTGAACGCGGCCACGCCCCGCAAGGCGGAGACCGCGCTCGGCCTGTTCGAGCGGTACGTCGACACCACGGACCTGCTGAAGCGGGTCTCCGCGCCGAGCAGCGACCGGCTCACCCCGATGATGTTCGAGCACAAGCTGCTGGAGCAGGCCCGCTCCGAGCGGCGCCGTGTCGTGCTGCCGGAGGGCACCGAGGAGCGCGTCCTGCACGCCGCCGAGGTGCTGCTGCGCCGGGGTGTCTGCGACCTGACGCTGCTCGGTCCGGCCGAGCAGATCCGCAAGAAGGCCGCCGACCTCGGCATCGACCTCACCGCGGCCCAGCTCATCGACCCGCAGACCTCCGACCTGCGGCACTCCTTCGCCGAGAGGTACGCCGAGCTGCGCGCCCACAAGGGCGTCACCGTGGAGCTGGCGTACGACGTCGTCGCGGACGTCAACTACTTCGGCACGCTGATGGTGCAGCAGGGTCTCGCCGACGGCATGGTGTCGGGGGCCGTGCACTCGACGGCCGCGACCATCCGGCCCGCGTTCGAGATCATCAAGACCCGGCCGGACTCGAAGATCGTCTCGTCCGTCTTCTTCATGTGCCTGGCCGAGAAGGTCCTCGTCTACGGCGACTGCGCGGTGAACCCCGACCCCGACGCCGAGCAGCTGTGCGACATCGCCATCCAGTCGGCGGCCACCGCCGAGCAGTTCGGCGTGGAGCCGCGGATCGCGATGCTGTCGTACTCCACGGGCACCTCGGGCACGGGCGCCGACGTCGACAAGGTGCGCGAGGCGACGGACCTGGTGCGGCTGCGCCGCGGCGACCTGCGGATCGAGGGACCGATCCAGTACGACGCCGCCGTGGAGCCGTCGGTCGCGGCGACCAAGCTGCCGGAGTCCGAGGTCGCGGGCCAGGCGTCCGTGCTGATCTTCCCGGACCTCAACACCGGCAACAACACCTACAAGGCCGTGCAGCGCTCCGCCGGCGCGATCGCCGTCGGCCCGGTCCTCCAGGGGCTGCGCAAGCCCGTCAACGACCTGTCGCGCGGCGCGCTCGTCCAGGACATCGTCAACACGGTCGCCATCACGGCGATCCAGGCCCAGACCCCCGACCAGAAGGCTCCCGCGCAGTGACTGCCGACCCGTCCCCCGCCCCCGCCCCCTCCGGCGAGGCCCGCCCGGCCTCCGCGGCCACGCGTGTCCTCGTCCTCAACTCCGGCTCCTCGTCGGTGAAGTACCAGCTCCTCGACATGCGTGACAGCTCCCGGCTCGCGGTCGGACTGGTGGAGCGCATCGGCGAGGGCCGCTCGCTGCTCCGGCACACCGCGCTGACCACGGGCGAGACCCGTGAGTCGGCGGGCGACTTCGCCGACCACGAGGCCGCGCTGAAGGCGGTGGCCGCGGAGCTGGCGGCGGACGGGCTCGGCCTGGACTCCCCCGAACTCGCCGCGATCGGCCACCGGGTGGTGCACGGCGGCAGGACGTTCACGGAGCCGACGGTCGTCGACGACGCGGTCCTCGCGGAGATCGAGCGGCTGATCCCGGTGGCGCCGCTGCACAACCCGGCGAACCTCACCGGCATCCGCACCGCGATGGCGATGCGTCCCGACCTGCCGCAGGTCGCCGTCTTCGACACCGCGTTCCACACGACGATGCCGGAGTCCGCCGCGCGGTACGCGATCGACGTACGGACCGCCGACGAGCACCGCATCCGCCGCTACGGCTTCCACGGCACCTCGCACGCGTACGTGTCGCGGGCGACGGCCGAACTGCTCGGCAAGGCGCCCGAGGAGGTCAACGTCATCGTGCTGCACCTGGGCAACGGCGCGTCCGCGTCGGCGGTCCGGGGCGGACGCTGCGTGGACACCTCGATGGGCCTCACGCCCCTGGAGGGGCTGGTGATGGGGACCCGGTCGGGCGACGTGGACCCGGCCGTCATCTTCCATTTGAAACGTGTTGGGAACATGTCCACGGACGAGATCGACACTCTTCTCAACAAGAAGAGCGGTCTGGTCGGACTGTGCGGCGACAACGACATGCGGGAGATCCGCCGCCGTGTCGACGAGGGCGACGAGCAGGCGCGGCTCGCCTTCGACATCTATGTCCACCGCCTGAAGAAGTACATCGGCGCCTACTACGCGGTGCTCGGCCGGGTGGACGCCGTCGCCTTCACCGCCGGTGTCGGCGAGAACGCGGCGCCGGTCAGGGAGGCCGCCATCGCAGGCCTGGAGGAGCTGGGTCTCGTGGTCGACGGTGACCTGAACGCCGTGCGCGGGGACGAGGCGCGACTGATTTCGCCGCCCTACGCGCGAGTAGCGGTCGCCGTGGTGCCGACGGACGAGGAACTGGAGATCGCCACACAGACGTATGCGCTGGTCGGAGAGGGTGCGGCATGAGTCGGTCGGACAGTCACGCCTGAGCGGCCGTCCGCCCATTTGTATCTTCCGCCAGACGGAATATTCCGTAGCGAAACAAACCGATAGGATCGCCCCATGCGCCGTTCGAAAATCGTCTGTACTCTCGGCCCCGCGGTCGACTCCCACGAGAAGCTGGTCGCGCTGATCCAGGCCGGCATGAACGTGGCCCGATTCAACTTCAGCCACGGCACCCAGGCAGAGCACCAGGGCCGGTACGACCGTGTCCGGGCCGCCGCGGCCGAGACCGGCGTCGCCGTCGGCGTGCTCGCCGACCTCCAGGGCCCGAAGATCCGCCTGGAGACCTTCGCCGAAGGCCCCGTCGAGCTGCAGCGCGGTGACGAGTTCGTCATCACGACCGAGGACGTGCCCGGCGACCGCCACATCTGCGGCACGACCTACAAGGGTCTGCCCGGCGACGTCTCGCACGGCGACCAGATCCTCATCAACGACGGCAACGTCGAGCTGCGGGTCGTCGAGATCGACGGTCCCCGGGTCAAGACGGTCGTCATCGAGGGCGGCGTGATCTCCGACCACAAGGGCATCAACCTGCCCGGCGCGGCCGTGAACGTGCCGGCACTGTCGGAGAAGGACATCGAGGACCTGCGCTTCGCCCTGCGGATGGGCTGCGACATGGTCGCCCTGTCCTTCGTGCGCAACGCCGACGACGTGAACGACGTCCACAAGGTGATGGACGAGGAGGGCCGCCGGGTCCCCGTCATCGCCAAGGTGGAGAAGCCGCAGGCCGTCGAGAACATGGAAGGCGTCGTCACGGCGTTCGACGCCGTGATGGTGGCCCGTGGCGACCTGGCCGTCGAGTACCCGCTGGAGAAGGTCCCGATGGTGCAGAAGCGCCTCGTGGAGCTGTGCCGCCGCAACGCCAAGCCGGTGATCGTCGCGACCCAGATGATGGAGTCGATGATCACCAACTCCCGTCCCACGCGCGCCGAGGCGTCCGACGTGGCCAACGCGATCCTGGACGGCGCGGACGCGGTCATGCTGTCCGCCGAGTCCAGCGTGGGCGCGTACCCGATCGAGACCGTGAAGACGATGTCGAAGATCGTCGTCGCGGCCGAGGAGGAACTGCTCTCCAAGGGTCTGCAGCCGCTGGTCCCGGGCAAGAAGCCGCGCACGCAGGGTGGTTCGGTCGCCCGTGCCGCCTGCGAGATCGCCGACTTCCTCGGCGGCAAGGGCCTGGTGGCGTTCACGGAGTCCGGCGACACCGCGCGCCGTCTCTCCCGCTACCGCGCCGCGCAGCCGATCCTGGCCTTCACCACGGACGAGGGCACCCGCAACCAGCTCTCGCTGAGCTGGGGCGTCGAGTCGCACGTCGTGCCGTTCGTGAACAGCACCGACGAGATGGTCGAGCTGGTCGACCGCGAGCTGCGCAAGCTCAAGCGGTTCAACGAGGGCGACGTCGTCGTGATGACCGCCGGTTCGCCCCCCGGCGTCCCCGGCACCACCAACATGGTCCGGGTGCACCACCTGGGCGAGGTCGACCACGCCTGATCCCGCCGCCGTACGACGCCGAGGGCGCCCCCTGTCGGACAGGGGGCGCCCTCGGCGTCTTGTGCGGCTCCCGGACGGGCTCCGAATGGGTTCCGGACGACTCAGCCGGTCGTGTACTGGTGCAGCCCGGGGATGGTCAGGGTGCCGCCGAACTGGCCCGCCTGGACGACCTTCACCTTGGTGAAGTAGATCAGCGGGATGTTCAGCGGCGGAGGGTTGTCCGGGTCGAACGTGATCGGGATCAGACCGAGCAGGTTCCCGGAGATGCTCTCCGTGTACATGATCGTCTTGCCGTCGCGGATGGTGGACGTCGAGCCCTTGGCGGCCTGCACGTGGTAGGTCTTGCCGGCCTGCTTGTCGTCCACCGTCTGGTGCAGGTCGCCGATGTCGGTGCCGTCGGAGATGACGTACTTCAGGACCTTCTTGACGGTGCCGTCCGCGGTCTTCACCTTGACGACGCCCTGGTAGTCGGCGCCCTTGAGGAGCAGGGAGCTGGCGTTGAGGTACCACGGGTCGTCGGGCAGGGTGACCGGGTTGTCGACGCCGCCCTCCTCGTCGGTGGCGACCGGGCAGTCCTTGGGGTCCGTCGTGGAGCTCGCGGAGGGGCTGGGCGTCACCCCGGCGTCCTCGGCGGCCTTCTTGACGGCGTCGGTGGTGTCCTTCGCCGCCTCGGAGGCCGTGTCGGTGGTGTCCTTGAGGGTGTCCTTGACCGTGTCGGTGACCTTGTCGGTCGTGTCCTTGACGGTGCCGGAGGTGCTCTTGTCGCCGGACGAGGCGGTCGTGCCGCCCTCGTCGCCCTTGTCGTCGCTCGCGGAGGCCGACGCGGAGGGCTCAGGGGTGGCGCTCTCCTTCTCGTCGGGCGTCAGGAGGTCCTTGATGGCGTCGCCGATACCCAGGGGGTCGAGCGGGTTCTTCGTCTTGGACGCCGTGGGGGCCGGAGTGGCGGCGCTGTCGGCCGACTTGTCCGACGTGCTCGGTGCGGAGGACGAGGCGGAGGGGGCGGGCTCGGCCTTGTCGTCGGAACCTGAATCCGACGAAGAGGTCTTGCCCGGGTCCGCGGAGTCCTGCGCGTCCGAGGACGCCGAGGGGGTCGGTGTGGCCGTGCCGGACGACTCGCTCGCACTGGCCGAGGGAGTGGGCGACGCCGATTCCGACGGGTCCTTCTTGTCGTCCTCGGAGCCGGTCACGGCCTCGACGCACGCCTGGTACTCGTCGGCCGTCAGGCTCTTGGCCGTGGAGTGGTCGTCCGCCTGGGCGAGCGTCGGCGTGAGCCCCATTCCCATGAGGACCGCCGTCGGCATCGCGGCTATGGCTATCGCCTTGCCCGCGGGCACGTGGAACCTGGTGAACAGCGGCTTCCGGGGGGCCGCGTGGCGCGGCCCGGTTCTCACACGGGACTCGTCCACCTCAGTCCCGTGGGTCACCTTGTCAGCCGGCACTGTGCCTCCCGTTCGCCCCGTTGCTCGGGCTCGTTCCTGACAGATCGTTCGGGTCGTCCACAGCGTTCGCGTTCGCAGCGGGTTCGGCCGGCTCGGCCACCACGCCCTGCGGCACGTCCCCCTTGGCGAGGGACGCCGGCGCGGTGTACGCCTCGTCGGGTTCGCCCGGAACCCAGGAGACGGCCATGGCGCCGCCGATCATGGCGAAGAGGAAACCGACCAGGAAGCCGCCCAGGTTGGACACCGGGATGGACACCAGGGCGAGGAGGATCGCCGCGACTCCGGCGAACGTCCGTACGTGCTTCTGGAACCAGAGACTGATCCCGAGCACCACGAGGAGCACGCCGATGATGAGGGAACCGGCGCCCGCGGTGGTGGACATCGCCAGCGTCAGATGTCCGAGCTGAAGCTTCGCGTACGGGAAGTACGCGATGGGGACACCGCCGAGCACGATGAACAGGCCGGCCCAGAACGGGCGGTCGCCCCTCCATGTACGGAAGTTCCGCCGGAACACCTGGAGGTAGTGCTCGTCGTTCTGGCCGGGCGCGGCAGGAGTCTCGGCGCTCATGGAAAACAGCTCCCTGGAACGGCTTTGCTGTGAGAAGTACACATGTTCGCTCCGCCTATGCGTGCGGAGCGGGGCGGGCGAAGCGGCCGGAGCCCCTGTCGCCCGCCCCAGGGGTGCCTAGTAGCACTCCTTGACGCCCTTGGCGACCGACATCTTCAGGCCGCTGAGCTTGAACGTGCCCGCCGTGGTGGCCCACGCCGTCTGCTTCACGTCCGTCAGCGTGGCCGAGTCGGCCTGCTGGGCGAACCCGTACGGGTTGGCCGTCTCGCCGCTCTTGAGCCCCGGGCCCTTGCTGGCGTCCTTGGCGGCAACACCGATGTCGATGCCGCGGAACGTCGCGTTGGCCTGGAGGTCCTCGACGTCGATGTACAGGTTGTCCGCCTCGACCGGCGTGTCACCGCCGCCGGCCTTCAGCACGAGGCTGACGGAACCGAGCAGCGGGATGTCCGGGGTGACGACGGACTGGCACATGTTGGTGATCTTGGCGCTCTTGAACGCCGAGACCGCGACGGGGTGAGCCGTCTTGTTGCCGTCGAGGGTGTAACCCGAGTCGATGGCTCCGTACTGCGAGAAGCCCGTACCGTCGAGTCGATCCGCCGACACCTTGAACGACTGACCGGAAACGCTGAACGACGCGGCGAGGGCGCCCTGCGCGAGGGCGACACCTATCGCTGCCGTGGCGGCCACCGAGGGCACCATCACGACGGCGAACCGCTTCCATCTGGTCCCGCCACGCACCTGGGACTCCATATTTCCTCCTTCTCGGACGTACATCTCCTGGCCCTGACTGCCACTTTCGGCGGCTCAGCCGGGCAGGGATGGGAGAAGTGCTACGTCCTCGGGAAGGAGAGCGCCCGTACCCGGAGGTGCGACTGCACCCGAATCACCGGCGATCACCCCCGAGCGACAACCACTGGTCGCGCCTGACACACATCACGCACAACCTGCTGGACAGGCTCCGCCGGACGGCGGAGACCCCCCTGCCCAAGAGCCGACAGCACTGCCTCCGGCTCTACTCGGTGGGGACCCACGGAATCCGCTGACCCGACTGGCTGGCGGGGTACGGGAATGGACCGAGCGTCGCCGATCGTGGTGCATTCTCGCCGCCCGCACAAGGGGGTTCGTTACTCGCTAGTAACGGCGGGATAACCGAAGGACGACCGGCCGGTGTCGGTCAGCGACTCAGGGTGCTCCCAAGGGGGGTGACACACTGGTTGATTGGCGGACGGAACCAGACAGTTCAACGCCCTGGACTTACTCGGAGTAACAGCGGCCGCGTTTACCAAGTTTTGGTAAAGCGCGGCCACTTGCCCCTCTGTCGGCCAATGTTTCACGCGGGCATCACAGGCCCTGACGTTTAGGGACTGGTCAGAACAGGGCCCTCGCGAGGGCCCTGCGCGCCGCGACCACGCGCGGGTCGTCGCCCCCGACGACCTCGAAGAGTTCGAGCAACCGCACCCGCACGGCGTCCCGGTCGTCGCCCGCCGTGCGGCGCACGGTGTCGATGAGCCGCCCGAAGGCGTCCTCGACATGGCCGCCCACGAGGTCCAGGTCGGCGCCCGCGATCTGCGCGGTGACGTCGGCCGGCTTCTCGGCGGCGTCCTTGCGCACCTGCTGCGGGTCGAGGCCCTGCACCCGGTGGAGCAACTCGGCCTGGGCGAGTCCCAGTTTGGCCTCGGTGTTGGCCGGGTCGTCGCTCAGGACGTTCCGGTACGCCTGCACGGCACCGCCGAAGTCGCCCGCGTCCAGCGCCTGTACGGCGGCCTCCAGCAGGGCGTCGTAGGGCCCTGCGGGCATCTCCGGGGCCTCGGGGGCGTCCCCCGGCTCGGCGTCGCCGTCGACCGCCAGGCCGGTCAGACCGAAGCGCTCCTCAGCGACCTGGACGAGCTGGTCCAGCGTCCCGCGGATCTGCGCCTCGGCGGCGGCTCCCTGGAAGAGCGGCAGCGCCTGGCCGGCGACCACCGCGAAAACGGCCGGGATCCCCTGGACCCCGAACTGCTGCATCAGCATCTGATTGGCGTCGACGTCGATCTTGGCGAGCAGGAACCGGCCGTTGTACTCGACGGCCAGCCGCTCAAGGACCGGGCTGAGCTGCTTGCAGGGCTCGCACCACTCGGCCCAGAAGTCGATGACGACGGGCACCTCGGTGGAACGCTGCAGGACGTCGCGCTCGAATCCCGCCTCGTCGACGTCGATGACGAGGCTCGCGGGAGTCACGGCCCCGCCTCCGCCGCCCTGGCGGGCCGCGTCGGCGCGCGCCTGCTCCGCCTTCGCCTTGGCCTCCTGGGCCGCCTTCACCGCGGCGAGGTCGACGACTCCGCTCATGGACATGTTCCGTGGCTGCATGAGTACATCCTCCCCCTTCCTCGCGCACGTGTGAAAAGCCGTGTGAAAAGCACGCTGAAAGCCGGTCCCCGTCCGGCCTGTTCGGCGCCTGGTCCCCACCTGGCGCCCGGTGCGGTTGTCGCCGCGTTCGAGCTTTCGCTACGAGTCGTAGCGTAACTGTCCGGGGGCCCGCCTGTCCGCCGCCCCCCGGTGATCTCCCTCACGGCTTCACAGAACCGCCGGATATCGCCGGTGAGGCGGCCGGATATGGTCACTGACATGCACGGTCACCCCCCGGCCGCCCGGACGGGCCGCCCCCGCAGCGCCGCCGCGGACGCCGCGATCCTGGAGGCGACCCGTGCGGCCCTGGTCGAACTGGGCTGGTCCAAGCTGACGTTGGGGGACGTGGCGACCCGCGCCGGCGTCGCCAAGACGACCCTCTACCGCCGCTGGGCGGGCAAGAACGAACTCGTCGTGGACGCCGTGGCCGTCCTCTTCGACGAGCTGGAGCTGCCCGACCGGGGCAGTCTGGCCGCCGACATCGAGGGCGTGGTGCTCCAGTTCGCGGCGATCCTGGACCGCCCGGAGGCGAAGACGGCACTGATGGCGGTGGTGGCGGAGTCCACCCGCGACGAGCCGCTGCGCGAACGCATCAGGACGTCCATCGTGGACCGGCAGAAACGCCTGGTCATGGAGGGCCGCGCCCGTGCGCAGGCCCGCGGCGAACTGCCCCCGGAGACCGACCCGGGCACCGCCTCCCGCACCGCCGACCTGATCTTCGACGTGGTCGCCGGGGCGGTCGTCCACCGCACCCTGGTCAGCGCCGAACCGGCGGACGCGGAGTGGGTGCGCTCGTTCACCCGCGTCCTGCTCCTCGGCCTGACCGGCGCGACCGCCGAGGACTGAACCCGCGGGCGCCGCCACGGAACCGCGGGCGCGGCGCGAGACCCGGGTGCCGGACGCACGCGGCCCCCGCCGCCCCACACCCCCGCGCGGTCCCGCCCCGCTCCTCGGTGGCACGGGGAGCGGACCCGGGCGGCAAGGCCCGGAAGCGGGACGGACGAGGGCGTACGGGCCGGCAGGGGCCGGGAACAGGGTCGTGCGGGGCGGAGAACGGCGGCCGGGGCGCGGGGGCCTCAGAAGCCCGCCGGCTCCGTGTACACCCCCCACTCGTCGCGCAGGACGCCACAGATCTCGCCCAGGGTCGCCTCGGCGCGGACCGCCTCCAGCATGGGGGCGATCATGTTGGAGCCGTCGCGGGCGGCGGCGAGCATGGCGGCCAGTGCGCCGCGCACAGCGGCCTCGTCACGGCCCTGCTTGCGCGCGCCCAGTTCCCGCACCTGCTCGCGCTCCACCTCGTGGCTGACCCGCAGGATCTCCAGGTCGCCGGTGACGGAGCCGTGGTGGACGTTCACACCGACGACGCGCTTGTCGCCCTTCTCCACCGACCGCTGGTACTGGAACGCCGACTCGGCGATCTCCCCGGTGAACCAGCCGTCCTCGATGCCGCGCAGGATGCCCGAGGTGATGGGACCGATGGGGTGCCGGCCGTCGGGGTGCGCCCGCAGTCCGCGCTCCCTGATCTGCTCGAAGATCTTCTCGGCGTCGGCCTCGATGCGGTCGGTGAGCTGCTCGACGTACCAGGAACCGCCCAGCGGGTCGGCGACGTTGGCGACGCCGGTCTCCTCCATGAGTACCTGCTGCGTGCGCAGGGCGATCTCCGCGGCCTGCTCGGACGGCAGCGCGAGCGTCTCGTCCAGTGCGTTGGTGTGCAGCGAGTTCGTGCCGCCGAGCACCGCGGCGAGCGCCTCGACAGCCGTCCGCACGACGTTGTTGTACGGCTGTTGGGCCGTCAGCGAGACGCCGGCGGTCTGCGTGTGGAACCGCAGCCACTGCGCCTTCTCGGTCTTCGCCCCGTACACGTCGCGCATCCAGCGGGCCCAGATCCGGCGGGCCGCCCGGAACTTGGCGATCTCCTCGAAGAAGTCGACGTGGGCGTCGAAGAAGAAGGAGAGCCCGGGGGCGAAGACGTCCACGTCGAGCCCGCGGGAGAGCCCCAGCTCCACGTAGCCGAAGCCGTCCGCCAGGGTGTAGGCGAGCTCCTGCGCGGCCGTCGCGCCCGCCTCCCGGATGTGGTACCCGGACACGGAGAGCGGCTTGTAGGCGGGGATCTTCTCGGCGCAGTGCTCCATCAGGTCGCCGATGAGGCGCAGATGCGGCTCGGGCTGGAAGAGCCACTCCTTCTGCGCGATGTACTCCTTGAAGATGTCGGTCTGGAGCGTGCCGTTCAGCACGGCCGGGTCGATGCCCTGGCGCTCGGCGGCGACCAGGTACATGCAGAAGACCGGCACCGCGGGCCCGCTGATCGTCATCGACGTCGTGACGTCACCGAGCGGGATGTCCCCGAAGAGGACCTCCATGTCGGCGGCCGAGTCGATGGCGACCCCGCAGTGTCCGACCTCGCCGAGCGAGCGGCGGTCGTCGGAGTCGCGGCCCATCAGTGTGGGCATGTCGAACGCCACGGACAGACCTCCGCCGCCGTTGGCGAGGATCTTCTTGTAGCGCTCGTTGGTCTGTTCGGCGTTGCCGAATCCGGCGAACTGCCGGATCGTCCATGTCCGCCCGCGGTACCCGGTGGCGTACAGCCCGCGCGTGTACGGGTACTCGCCGGGCCATCCGATCCGCTCGAAGCCCTCGTAGTGGTCCCCGGGCCGGGGACCGTACACCGGCTCCACGGCGTCGCCGGAGAGCGTGGTGAAGTCGGCCTCGCGCTTGCGCGAGGCGTCGTAGCGGGCCTGCCAGCGTCGGCGGCCTTCCTCGATGGCGTCAGCGTCCATACCCTCGAATTTACTAGGACGTCCTAGTAAATGTCGATGGCAAACCGCCGTACGATCCCGTACGGCGGTACCGATCCGGTGAGGATCCGGGGTGGATCAGGCCTTGGCGACCGCGGGAGAGCCCTCCGCGACCCGCGACTCCAGCTCGTGGCTGATCCTGCGCTCCACGAAGAACGCGGCCGTGGGGATCGTTCCCGCCAGCAGCACCCAGAGCTGCTTGCCCACCGGCCACTTCGCCTTCGACCCCAGGTCGAACGCGAAGATCAGGTACACGACGTACAGCCAGCCGTGCGCGATGGCGACGACACGGGTGAAGTCGGCGGCACCGTCGACGCCCAGGCCGTACTTGGCGATCATGCCGAGGCACAGCAGAACCAGCAGCACACCGGTGACGTAGGCCATGACGCGGTAGCGGGTCAGCACGCTCTTCTTCATGGCTACGAGGGTAACCACCCCATTTGCGCGATCTTCGCGCGCCCCCGCACCTCGCCGGCCCGCCCCGGCGCCGCGCCCTCCCGCGCCGGGCCCGGACCGTCCTACTCGTCCTTGAAGTCGTGCGCGGCCACCCGCAGCGGCCGCAGCATCGCGAAGATCTCCGCGCACTCCTCCGCGTCGTACGCGCCCAGACCGAAGTCCATCCCCATCAGGTCGCGCGTCGCCGCGTCACACACCTCGCGGCCCTTGTCCGTGATCGAGGCGAGCGTGCCGCGCCCGTCGTTCGGATTGGGCCGCTTGTCCACCAGCCCCGACCGCACCAACCGGTCCACCGTGTTGGTGACGGACGTCGGATGGACCATCAACCGCTCACCGATCTTCGACATCGGCAGCTCGCCCGCCTTGGAGAACGTGAGCAGCACCAGCGCCTCGTACCGCGCGAACGTCAGCCCGTACGGCCTGACCACCGCGTCCACCTCGGCCAGCAGGATCTGGTGCGCGCGCATGATCGAGGTGATCGCGGCCATCGACGGCACGGATCCCCAGCGCTGCTGCCAGTGCTCGTCGGCACGGGCGATGGGATCGAAAGCAAGACTGAGCGGCTTCGGCACGCCAAAGACCTTACCGGCCGGTCACATCGTGGTCAGCCCCGTCTCGCGTTTCGGTCCTCTCCCCCACGACGACCGGGATCCGCGCCCCCTCCGGCGGCCCGTCCGCCCGCTGCTCCACCCCTTGCTCGGCACGCCGCGCCGCCACCGCCAGCAGCACGCACAGCACCGTCCCCAGCACTCCCGCGCCGACGACCGTCGCCCGCACCCCGGCGAACTCCGCCACCGCGCCCGACAACGCCATACCCAGCCCCTGAACCGTCATCAGCCCCGCCATGTTCAGCGTCATCGCCCGCCCGAGCAACTCCTGTGGCACCGACCGCACGAACCACTGATCCAGACCGAGCGTGTACGCCGACCCGGCACCGGCCACCACCAGCAGCACCAGCGACCAGCCCAGACCCGGCCGCAGCACGTAGCCCAGGTACGGCAGCAACGTCACACACACCAACGGCAACGTGATCCGGTGCCGCGTCACCGGCCGCAGCCGCGACCCCGCGAACAACTCCCCCGCGATCGTGCCCACCGGCAACGCGCACATCAGCAGACCCAGACCCGTGGAGCCGACCTCCAGCCCCTCCGCGTACGGCGCCGCCAACGCCTCCGGCGCCACCACGAACATCGGCGGCACCCAGAACAGCAGAAGCAGCACCCGCACCCGCCGGTCCGCCAGCACCCGACGGGCACCCCGCAGGGAGTCCCGCACCAACGCCTGCCCCACGGCCACCCGCGCCGGCCGGCGCCGCGTACCGAACCGAAGGAACAGCGCGGACGCCAGGAACGTACCGACCGTCACCAGCAGCGCGTGCCGCGGCGACACCACCGTCAGCAGCAGACCGCCCAGACCGAACCCCGTCAGCAGCGCACTCTGCGACACGATCCGCAGCAGCGAACGGCCGAGCACGAACAGCTCCCCGTCACCGAGGACATCGGCCAGCGTCGCCGTCCGCGTCCCCTGGAAGACCGGAGCCACCACCGCGAGCGCCGCCCGCATCGCGAGCAGCACCGCGATCGGCGCGCCCGGCATGACCATCACCGCCACGCAGCCCGCGCACACCAGATCGCACACCACCAGCACCCGCCGCGCCGGGAAGCGGTCCGCGACCCCCGCGAGCAGCGTCCCGCCGACGAGATACGGCAGGAAACCCAGCGCGAACGTCAGCGCGCTCAGCAGCGGAGACCCCGTCAGGTCGTAGACCAGGACCGACAGCGCGATCTCGCTCACCACCAGCCCCTGCAGAGAGAACGCGTGCGCGACGAACACGGCGCGGAACTCGCGCACGGCGAAGACGGGGCGGTACCCGGTGGCGGCGGGCGCCCCGGCAGCTTCCGGTGCCTTCGTCGTGGTGGGGGTGATCGGTGTGTCGGACATGTGCGGCAGCGTGCCCTCGCGGGAGCCGCCGACGTAGAGTTTCGGCCCCAGCCGAATCTTCTGGAGCCGCCCCATGCCGTCACTCCTGCACTTCGGGGAGGACGACCTCCTGAACTGCCGCTTCGCGATCTCACCCCTCTGGGAGACGCAGGAGGCGGTCCGCACCCTCAACCGGCCCGCACGGCACGGCTATCACGCACACTGGCTGCGCCGCATCCGCACCGCGGCCGCCGGACTCGACCTCACCCCTCTGTGGCTCCTCATGCCCCGCAGCGGCTACTCCCCCGACTGGCTCGGCCCGCCCCCCATCGGCCCCGCCGCCACGTTCGGCGAGGAGATCGCCGCCGTCCGCGCCGCCGACCCCACCGTCGCCCGCACGGAGACCGCGCGCTCCCTCGCCGACACCCCCGGCGCCCTCACCTCCCCGCACGGCCGCGCCCTCCTCGCCGACCCCGCCCGCACCGTCGCCCGCCTCACCGACCTGCTCGAACAGGCCTGGCACACCCTCGTCGAACCCGACTGGCCCCGCCTGCGCGCCCTGCTGGAAGCCGACATCGCCTTCCACTCACGCCGCCTCGCCCAGGTCGGCCTCGGCGGACTCCTCCCGGAGATCGACCGCCGGCTCGGCTGGCGCGCCCACACCCTCACCATCGAAGGAGGAGGCCGCCACGAACGTCACCTCGCCGGACAGGGACTGGTCCTCATGCCCAGCGTCTTCTCCTGGCCCGACGTGATCAGCGGCTTCGAACCCCCCTGGCAGCCCACCCTCGCCTACCCCGCCCGCGGCATCGGCGGCCTCTGGGCCGAGCCCACCGGCGCCACCTCGGACGCACTCGTACGCCTCCTGGGCCGTGGCCGGGCCGCCGTCCTCACCGCCCTCGACGAGCCCGCCACCACCACGGCTCTCGCCCACCGGCTGCACCTCGCCCCGTCCTCCGTGTCCGCGCACCTCACCGCCCTGCGCGACACCGGTCTCCTCGTCCCACGCCGCTACGGACACCAGGTGCTGTACGAGCGGACGCCGTTGGGGATCGCGCTGGCCTCGGGGGGAGGGTGAGGGTCAAGGGACGCCGCGGGCGACCGGTCAGCCCCGGGCCTCACGGGCCAGCCCCAACGCGTAGTCCGGCCACCACCGCCCGGCCGCCGGCCCGCCCTCGCACTCCCCGTCCGACTCACCCGGCCGCTTGATCCACAGGTAGGCGTCCAGGGCCGGTTCGCCGGTGGTCGTGGCGGGGCGGGTGCCGAGGGCGCGCCCGGGCGGGTTGCACCAGGCACCCGGGAGCGGGCCGTTGCCGTTGCGGCTGGTGTCGACGACGAAGTGTTTCCCGCCGAGTCTCCCCGAGAGTTCGACGCCGTACGTCCTGGTCACGGCGTCCGTCTGGAAGTTCGAGACGTTCAGTGCGAACCCGTCGGCGTTCGCGATGCCCGCGCGCGTGAGGGGTTCGACGAGTCGGCCGGAGTCGCGGATCCAGTCCGGGTTGCCGGCGTCCACGTAGACCTTGGTGTTGGGCTGGTGCTTGAGCCGGTTGACCGCGTCGCTGAGCAGCTGGGTGCGTTCGTCCTGGTACGCGCCGGGTGTGCAGCCGTCGACGAGGTGGGCGATCGCGTCCGGTTCGAGGACGACCAGGGCGCGGTTGCCGGCGAGGGCGTCCGCGAACTGTCCGATCCATCGCCGGTAGGCGTCGGCGTCCGCCGCGCCGCCCGCCGAGTGCTGTCCGCAGTCCCGGTGCGGGATGTTGTACGCCACGAACAGCGCCGTGCGGTCCTGTCGCGCGGCTGCCGTGGTGGCCGCCCGGACGGCCGGGCCCGGGTCGGCCTCGCCGGCCGGCCACAGTGCGACGGGTTCGCGGGCGATCCGCTGCAGCAGTGCGGCGTCCTCGGTGCGGCCCTGGCGTCGCCACAGCCGGACCTGCGCCGCGGCGGGGCCGGCGGGGTCGACCCAGAAGGGAGCGGCGCCGGAGTCGGCCCGCCGTGTCGCCGCGGCGACGGCGGTCCCGGCGGCCTGGGGTGCGGACGAGCAACCGGCGGTGAGGCCGAGCGCCGCGAGTGCGGCGAGGGTGTGGATCAGCCGGGTCCGGCGTGCGCCCCTCACCCGACCCGCACCCACTTCGCCTCGGAAGGCGTCCCCTGGGCGTCCGTCACGAACAGCATGTACCACCCCGGCGGCACCAGAGCCGGGTCCTTCGGCACCTCGACGGTCACGGAGTTCGCCGTCTTCGTCAGCCCGAGTTCGATGGAACGTTGCTCGACGTCCGTGGTGTGGGTGACGGCGCTGGGGCGCATCAGGCGGGCCTTGGTGACGCGTTCCGGATGGTCCGTGGCGAAGGTCGCCCGCCCGTCCTTGTCCGGCGTGGCCGGCCCCTCCCCCAGGGTCGGCCGGTTCTTCCCGTTCCGGTGCAGCGCGGGCGGCGTGTAGATCTCCATGCGCTGCTCGAAGTGTCCGAGTTTGGTGTTCTGCTGGTCGTCGAAGAGCGGGTCGGAGCCGAAGGTGGCGACGCGGCCGTCGGGCAGGAGCAGGGCCTCGGAGTGGTAGTTGCGGCCCACGGTCGGGGCCGCGGCTTCGCGGAAGGTGTTGGCCTTGGGGTCGTAGAACTGGGCCTTGAGGATGTTGCTGGCGCTGCGGCCCCGGTAGTCCCGGGAGCCGTTGGTGGTGAAGACGGTGTCGTCGGGCATGATCACGCTGTTCAGGTAGCGGGTGCCCTGGGGGAGGTCGGGTCCGTCCTGGAAGGTGGGGTTGTCCTTCTTCAGGTCGACGACGGCGGTGCGGGGGGTGGACTTCCTCGATTCCCCGACGCCTCCTCCGCCGAGGATCATGACCTTCTGGTCCTGCGCGGGGGGCAGGAGGAGCGCGGCGGAGGTCTCGGTCTCGTCCGCGTCCCGTAGTCCGGGCACCTTTTCGAAGGTGTTGGTCCTCAGATCCCAGAGGCCGGCGTCGCGGCCCTGGTCGGCGGGGCCGTATCCGGCGTTGGAGGCCGGGTAGAAGAGCTTGCCGCCCTGCGTGAGGAAGAGGGCGGGGTAGGTGGGGAAGTAGCGCTTGGGGCCCGGGGTCCACTTCTTGGTGCGGGGGTCGTAGATCTCGTTGTCGCCGGGGTCGATGGTTCCGACGTCGTCGAGGCCCGAGACGGCGAGGACGCGTCCGTCGTCGAGTCCGACGAGGGTGGGGTACCAGCGGGCCTTGTCCATCGGGTCGACGGGGATGTACCTCTCGGCCCTGGGGTCGAACTCGTAGGCGGCCCTGATGCCTTGGAAGTCCTGTTTGTCGAGGGTGATCTTCTCGGAGAGGCCGTAGGTGTTGGCGGCGTCCTCCCCCCGCAGGCCGGCGATCTCGTACTGGGCCTGGGTGTCGGTGACCGCCTGGGGACCCTTTTCCGTGGCTTCGACGAAGACGCGTGCTTCGCCGGCGGTGACGGTGGTCCGCCACGGTTGCATGACGCCGGCCTGGTCGTAGGTGGCGGTCTGGTCGCGTCGGGCCCTGGGGACGGTGACGTCGAACCGGCTGACGTACGCGACGCCGGCGGGTGAGCGGAAGACGGTGCCCTTCTTGAGGACGACGGCCTTGTCGGGGTTCTCGTTCTTCACGCGCATGCCGCCGCCCGCCCGCCGGACCTCGCCGTCGAGCTGCTCGTAGCGGGCGGTTCCGCCGGCGACGAGCATTCTCCCGTCGGGGAGTTGGGCGTGGCCCGAGCAGAAGAAGTCGTCAGGGGTGGGGATCTTCTTGAAGGTGTCGTTCTTCGGGTCCCACAGGATGGTGTCGAAGGATCCCTTGTCGAACTTCTCCTGTTCGTTTCCGGAGCCGGCGACGATGAGCACTTTTCCGGTGTGGAGCAGGGCGGCGTGGATGGCGTTGGTGCGGTAGGCGCGGGGGATGTCGATCTGCGTCCAGGAGCCGTAGGTGGCCTGGTAGGAGGGCCGGGAGATCGTGTAGGCGTGGTACGTCTCGTCGGCGAGACCGAGTGCGGCGGGGGCGTTGAGTCCGGCGAGGACGGCGATCCCGGTGATGCCGAGGAGTCTCTTCCTGGTCTTCTTCGAGGGCTGGCGGGCCATGGCCTAGGTACCTCCTGGGGTGGAGCCGGTGGCCGGGGCGGGCGTTCGGGCGGCGAGGGCCGGTTCCTTGGGCTGGGGGACGCGGCCGGGGGCGGAGTGCGGCCGCCGCGTCCGGTGTTCCTTGAGGAGGGTGGCGATCCATACGGCGACGGGTGCCAGGGAGAGGGCCATGGCGAGCAGGGCCCAGGTCCGCATGGCCGCGTGGGTGTGGCCGAGGACGGCGGAGGCAGCGAGGGAGAGGGCGAGAAGCGCGGCCCAGCCGAGGTGGATCCGGAAGGTGCGCAGCCGGTCGGGGCTGGTGTCGCCGCCCTTGGGGGTGACGACGAAGCGGCTGGGGCGGCGGGTGAGGGCGTCGGTCAGCGCCTTGAGGTAGATGGGGGCGGAGAGCGCGGACATGGCCATGCCGGCGAGGCCGCCTGAGCCCTCGGGTTCGTGAGGGGAGACGTTGTGGCGCCGGTTCCAGAGGTAGAGGGCGATCCGGAGGGCGGCGGCGTCGCTGTAGAGCATGAGCCACAGGGAGGCGGTGACCTGGGTTCCGGAGGCTCCGAACCAGAGGAAGAGGACGCAGCTGATGATGCCGAGGAGCCAGTTGACGGCGGTCATCGGGTAGTAGATGAGCATCATCGTGTAGGAGAAGAGGCGACCGGGAGGCATGGTGAGGACGGCCTTCCAGTACTGCTTGAAGAGTGTTTCGTAGGCGCCGCGGGACCAGCGCATCTGCTGGGTGAAGAAGTCGGTCCAGGAGGCGGGTCCCTCGCCGACGGCGAGCACGTCGGGTGTGTAGACGGATCGCCAGTGGTGGCCGGTCCGGGGGTTGCGGTGGCGGTGCAGCTCGAACCCGGTGGCCATGTCCTCGGTGATGGAGTCCTGGAGTCCGCCGATCTGGCGGAGGGCCGCGATGCGTACGACGTTGTTGGTGCCGACGAACATGGGTGAGCGGTAGCGGTTGCCGGCGCGCTGGATCAGGGCGTGGAAGAGGAACTGCTGGGACTCGGCGGCCTTGGTGACGGGGTGCTCGTAGTTTCCGTAGACCTGGGGGCCGACGACGAAGGCGACGTCGGGGTCGCGGAAGTAGCCCATCATCCGGTCGAGGAAGCCGGGCAGGGGGGTGTGGTCGGCGTCGACCGAGGCGAAGTACTCGTAGGCGTGGCCGTGGAGGGTGAGCCACGCGTTGTAGTTGCCGTGTTTGGTGCGGGCCTTGTGGGCGCCGTGGGGGCGGTTCCATTCGGGGATGCCGTGGCGGGTGAAGTGGCGGACGCCGAGTTCGGCGCAGAGGGCTCTGGCCCCGTCGTCGTCGCCCTCGTCGAGGAGCCAGACGTGGAGGAGTCCGGTGTGGGTGACGCGGAGGGCGCCTTCGAGCGTGGCGCGGACCGTGGCGAGGGGTTCCTTGCCGGGGACGTAGGTGGTGAGGAAGGCGACCCGGGTTCCCTCTTCGGGGGCGAGGGGGACGGGGTCGCGGGCGGTGAGGGTCGCGTGGGCGATGCTCAGGACGTTGACGACCATGAAGAGTTCGATGAGGCCGATGGCGATGAGCATCGTCGTGTCGAGGGCGACGAGCCAGGTCGCGCCGTTCTCGCGTTCGACCCAGTGGGTGGGCCAGAGGACGTAGACGAGGAGGGCGGCGGTGAGGGCCGGCGCGAGGGTCATGAGGAGGAGAGCGCTTATTCGGTGGGGCTCGCGTGACAGGAGCTTGGTGTACCGCACCTGTTGGGCCGTGCCGGCGGGGTGGGTCAGGGGTCCGGCGAGTCGGCTGTAGGTGTCGTAGTCGTAGCCCTCGGGCCGCACGCGCCCTCCTGTGGTCGAGGTGGCCTGACTGGCCGTTATCCACACACAAGGTGAGTTTTGGCCGGGTGTCGAACGGGGTGCGTCCGATGGGGTGCGCGGGGCGGGCGGCCGGGTGGTCTTTGGTGCGGGCATGCGGGAACCCCGGTCCTGGGGACCGGGGTTCTCGGGTGGTGAGGTGAGGCGCTGTCAGGCGGACAGGTGCCGTTCGACGGTCTCGACCTTGCTGGTGAGCCCGTCGGTGACGCCGGGTCGGATGTCGGCCTTGAGGACGAGGGAGACCCGGGGTGCGCGCTCCTCGACGACGGCGACGGCGCGTTTGACGACGGCCATGACCTCGTCCCAGTCGCCTTCGACGGACGTGAACATCGCGTCGGTGCGGTGGGGCAGGCCGGACTCGCGGACGACGCGGACGGCGTCGGCGACGTACTCCCCGACGTCCTCGCCGACACCGAGCGGTGTCACGGAGAAGGCGACGATCATGCGTTGACGACCCCTTCCTGGCGGGCCCGGGAGGCGATGACCGCGTTCTCGGCCTCGTGCTTGAGCTTGCGCTCGGCGAAGAAGCCGCCGGTGGGCAGCACGGACAGAACGAAGTAGAGGACGCCGGTGCCGGCGCTCCAGCGGGCGCGGTTCCAGGCGTCGGCCCAGAAGATCACGTAGAGGATGAAGAGGACACCGTGGACCGCGCCCATGACGGGGACGGCGTTGAAGTCCGTGGTCCGCTTCAGCACCGAGCAGACGAGCAGCAGCAGGAAGGAGACGGCTTCGGGGGCCGAGACCAGGCGGAGGCGGCGGAGTGCGGTGGCGGTCTTTATGTCCACGGGTCACCTTCGGTGGGAGTTTCGCTGGCGGGGTGACGCTGCTTTGTGAACGCAAGCACAAGCGTCGGATCCATTGTGGCATCCGGGGGCGGGGGGCCGGTCCGAGGGTCCGGGTGGGTGTTCGGACGGGAGTCCGGCGATCCCCCCGGGGGCCGCTCGGGGGTGGGATCCTCCCGGAGACTCTGTCGGCGGCGGCACGCTGGGGCTACCGTCGCTTCGTGGCGATGTTTCGACTTCAAGGCAGCAAGGTGCTGGCCGTCGACGTGACCGGGGACGCCGTGAAGGCGAAGAACGGCTCGATGGTCGCGTACGACGGCCAGATGGCCTTCAAGAAGCTGAGCGGGGGCGGTGAGGGGGTCCGGGGGATGGTCACCCGGCGCCTGACCGGTGAGCAGATGACCGTGATGGAGGTGAGGGGGCACGGGACGTGCTGGTTCGCGGACCGCGCCTCGGAGATCAATCTGGTGGGGCTCCAGGGCGACAAGCTGTACGTCGAGTCGAGCAATCTGCTGGCGACGGACGCGGGGCTGCGGACGGGGACGACGTTCACGGGTCTGCGGGGCGCGTCGCAGGGCAACGGGTTGTTCACGACGACGGTCGAGGGACACGGCCAGGCGGCGATCACGTCGGACGGGCCGGCGGTGGTGCTGCGGGTGAGTGCGCAGTATCCGCTGACGGTGGACCCGGGCGCGTACATCGCGCACCAGGGGAACGTGCGGCAGTCCTTGCAGTCGGGTGTGACGTTCCGCACGCTGCTCGGTGAGGGCGGTGGCGAGGCGTTCCAGATGCGGTTCGAGGGCGACGGTCTGGTCTACGTGCAGCCCAGTGAGCGGAACACGATCGCGGGGGATGTGTGAGATGCCGTTCCGCGAGGTGAATTCGAAGGTGGTCGAGGCGACGGTCGTGCCGGGCCGGCGGCTGTTCAGTCAGCGGGGCGCGATGCTGGCGTACCGGGGCGAGGTGTCGTTCACGCCGAACGTCCAGGGCGGTCAGGGCGGTGTGATGTCGATGATCGGCCGTCGACTGGCGAACGAGGCGACTCCGCTGATGACGGTGGAGGGGTCGGGGACGGTGCTGTTCGGGCACGGCGGTCATCACGTGCAGGTGATCGAGTTGTCCGGGGACACCTTGTACGTGGAGGCGGACCGGTTGCTGGCGTTCGACGGCGCGTTGCAGCAGGGGACGATGTTCCTGGGCTCGCAGGGCGGTGTGATGGGAATGGTCCGGGGCCAGGTGACGGGTCAGGGACTGTTCACGACGACGCTGAAGGGGCACGGCGCGGTGGCGGTGATGGCGCACGGCGGCGTGTTCGAGGTGCCGATCACTCCGCAGCGCCCGGTGCACGTGGATCCGCAGGCGTACGTGGCGCATCACGGGGATGTGCGGAACAAGCTGTCGACGGCGCTGGGCTGGCGGGACATGGTGGGGCGCGGCTCGGGTGAGGCGTTCCAGCTGGAGCTGAGCGGCAGCGGTTCGGTGTTCGTGCAGGCGTCGGAGGAGAAACTGTGAGCGGGTACGGAGTCCCGGGCGGCCCGGTGGTCCACGATCCGATGTCGCTGCCGGTCGACGACAACGTGAACAACTACACCTTCTGCGTGGAGCTCAAGGGGAGCCAGTGGTTCCTGCAGAAGGGCAAGATGATCGCCTACTACGGGTCGATGGAGTTCAACGGGATCGGGCACGGCCGTCTGGACCGTCTGGTGCGTACGTCGTTCCATTCGCCTCTGCACGCGAGCGACTGGGTCGTGGCGGAGGGTTCGGGCAAGATGCTGCTCGCCGACCGGGCCTTCGACGTGAATTCGTACGACCTGGACGACGGCAACCTGACCATTCGCTCTGGCAACTTGCTCGCTTTTCAGCCAAGTCTCGCGCTGAAGCAGTCGATCGTGCCGGGCTTTCTGACACTGATCGGAACGGGCAAGTTCGTGGCCGCGTCGAACGGTCCGGTGGTGTTCATGGAACCCCCGATCCGGGTGGACCCGCAGGCCCTCGTCGGGTGGGCGGACTGCCCCTCCCCGTGCCACCACTACGACCATGGGTACATGACAGGCGTGATGGGCGGTCTACGTGCGATGACGGGCCTCGGCGGGGCGTCCGGGGAGGAGCACCAGTTCGAGTTCGTGGGGGCGGGTACGGTGCTGCTCCAGTCGACCGAGATCCTGATGGCGGAGCAGGCGACGGGGGCGGTCCCGCAGCAGGCCGGAGTGCCGGGCGCGGGCGGGGTCCAAGGTCAGCACGGGCAGCAGTCCGGGGCACCGCGCCTTCCCGGACAGCTGGGGGACCTCCAGCGTCGCTTCGGGCTGTGAGCGGTAGTCTGCGGAGTGTGACATCGAACGCGTGCGCACCGTCACACCACCCTCACTAGTTCGCCTTTCAACATTTTAGGTAGACTTCATTTATGGAGACCGAGACGGCCACGCGCTGGCTGACCGATGCGGAGCAGTGCGCCTGGCGCACCCACCTGGAGGTCAACAGGCTGTTGACGTACCAGCTCGAAAGGGATCTTCAGCCGTTCGGGCTGACGATGAACGACTACGAGATTCTGGTGAACCTCTCCGAGTCGGAGGGCGACCGTATGCGGATGAGTGACCTGGCGTCCGCCACCCTCCAGTCCAAGAGCCGCCTCTCGCACCAGATCACGCGCATGGAGAGCGCCGACCTGGTGCGCCGCGAGAACTGCGAGTCCGACCGGCGGGGGCTGTACGCGGTCCTCACCGAGCACGGCATGGAGACCATGCAGAAGGTCTCCCCGCACCACGTCGCCTCGGTGCGCAGGCACTTCATCGACCTGCTGTCGCCCGAGGCGCTCGAGGACCTGCACAAGTCGCTGCGGCCGATCGCCGAGCACCTGCGCGGACAGCGCGGCAAGCCGTAGTACCCCTCGGGGAGCACGGAACCAAGGCCGCAGCGCACTCGTCGCGAGTGCGCTGCGGCTTTTTGCGTGGGGCACCTCGGCGAACGCGCCGATCATCCGCAGGTCGCCGAGCCCCTCAGGGAGCCGTGCGCGGCAGCCTGAGCACGAAGAGCGCTCCGCCGGAGGGCGCCTCACCGAGGGTGAGCGTTCCCCCGTGCCGTACGGCGACGTCCCGGGCGATCGCGAGGCCGAGGCCGGCGCCGCCGTCGTCCCGGCTGCGGGCGTCGTCGAGGCGGACGAACCGCTCGAAGACCCGTTCACGCTGACCGGCGGGGACTCCGTCCCCGTCGTCGGCGACGGTCAGTTCCGCCCACGCGCCGTCGGCGCGCACCCGGACCTCGACCCGTTCACGGGCGTGGCGCCGGGCGTTGTCCAGCAGATTGGCCAGCACCCGCGCCACCTGCCCGCGGGACCCGGACACCTGGACCCCGTCCTCGGCCGTCAAAGCGATCCCGGTCCTGCGTTCCGCCTCCTCGGTCGCGAGCGCGCCCAGGTCGAAGCGTCCGTCGGCGGGCCGCTCCCCCGCGTCCAGCCGGGCGAGCAGCAGCAGGTCCGCGGCGAGCCGCTGCAGTCGTACGGTGTCCTCGACCGCGCCCGCCACGTCGAGCAACTCCGGGTGGGCGGCGCCCACTTCGAGCTGGGTGCGCAGCGAGGCGATGGGGCTGCGCAGTTCGTGCGAGGCGTCGGCGACGAACCGGCGCTGCCGCTCCACCGACTCCTCCAACGCGGACAGCGTTTCGTTGGTGGTCCGGGCGAGCCGGGCGACCTCGTCGTGCGAGTCCGGGACGGGGACGCGGCGTGCGAGGTCCTGGGAGGCGGTGATGGCGGCCATCTCGCCGCGGATGCCCTCGACGGGCCGCAGCGCGCGCCGGGTCACCCGCCAGGTCACCGCGGCGACCGTGGCGAGGAGGAGGGGGAGGCCGATCAGCATGGAGGTCAGGGCGGTGCGGACGGCGCCCTGTTCGGCGGCGAGGGGGGCGCCGGCCCAGACGGTGAGGGTGACGTCCTGGGGTGTGGTGACCTCGACGGCCGCGAACCGGTAGTCCGCGGTGTCGCCGTCGACGGTCGCGGTGCCCTGACCGGTGCGCACGTCCTCGGAGATCTCCCCGACGGCGGGATCGTCGTCGTCCCCGCCGCTGTCGTCGTCGCCGCTGTCGTCCCCGCTGTCGTCGCTTCCCCTGCCCTTCCCGCTGTCGCTGTCGTCGCTCCCGCTGCCCTTGCCGCTGCTGTTCCCGCTGCCGCTGCCCCGGCCCCGCCTGCCGTCGTCGTCTCCGCCGCTGTCGTCGTCCTCGCCGTCGTCGTCCGTCGCGCTCGCGGAGGGAGAGGGGGATGAGGGTGCTGAGGGGGATGCGGAGGCAGAGGAGGACGCGGAGGGAGCGGGGGCCGGCCGCACGGCGGTGACTCCCGTGCCGCTGACACGCTCCAGGTCGTCGCTCGCGGCGACGAGGCGTCCGTCCTCCTCGGCGACCTGGACGGGGTGTTCCTCGGCGTCGCCGAGTTCGAGGTCCTTGTAGGCGATGCCCGCGGCGAGCTGCGAGGCCACGTGGCGGGCCGCCGTGTCGGCCTGGGCGTCCGCCTGGCCCACGAGGTCCGCGCGCAGCGACAGGAGCACGGCCGCCCCCGCGACGACCAGCACGACGGCGACGACCAGGGTGGCTCCGAGGGTCGCCTTGGCCCGTACGGAACCGAACAGCCGCCTCACCGCGCCTCCAGGCGGTATCCGGCGCCGCGTACGGTCCGGATGAGTTCGGCGCCGAGCTTGCGGCGCAGCGCGCTGACGTACACCTCGACGATGTTGGGGTCGCCGTCGTAGGCGAAGTCCCAGACGTGTTCGAGGATGTCGGCCTTGGACACGACCTCGCCGGCCCGCAGGACGAGGTGTTCGAGGACGGAGAACTCCTTGGTGGTGAGGGCGACTTCGTCTCCGTCGCGCAGGACGCGACGGGCGGCGGTGTCGACCCGGATCGGGCCGAGGACGTGCACGGGGGACGCTCCGGCCTGGCCGCGGCGGCGCAGCAGCGCCTTGACCCGGGCGACGAGGACGACGTAGGAGAACGGCTTCGTCAGGTAGTCGTCGGCGCCGGTGTCGAGTCCCTCGGCCTCGTCGTACTCACCGTCCTTGGCGGTGAGCATCAGGATCGGGACGTCGTGTCCGCCGGCGCGGAGGGCGGCGCACACGCGGTAGCCGTTCATGCCGGGCAGCATGATGTCGAGGACGACGAGGTCGTAGCCTCCCCCGGCGGCCCGGTGCAGTCCTTCGAGGCCGTCGTGCACGACGTCCACGGCGTAGCCCTCGGCCCGAAGGCCCCCGGCCAGCGACAGGGCGAGCCGCTTCTCGTCCTCCACGATCAACAGGCGCATGGAGACAGGGTCGCAAACCGAACCTGAAGACGGCTTCAGGTTCCTTCAGGCTGCCTTCAGCGTCCGTCCCGCAGATTGGTCCACGTCGTCCCGGTCGCACCGCTTCCGGCGGAACGTCCGGGACGGGACAGCGTGAACCAGTGGACTTCGGGAGGGCTTTCCATGAAGCGCAACATCGTCATCGCCACGGTCGCGGCCGCGGCTCTGATCGCCGGGGGCACGGCGACGTCCCTCGCCGTCACGGGCAACGGCACGACGGCACCGGCGACGCGGGCGAGCGGACAGCCGGGGGCGGACGACGACCTGGCCGGCGACCGGCAGGGCGGCCGGGACGGCGGTCGGGACGACGCGAGCGTCGAGGGATCGAACCGGTCCGGCGGCAAGGCCGTGACGGCACAGGACGCCATCGCCCGTGCCCTGGGCCACACACCGGGCACCGCCGTCGGCGCAGAGCTCGACGACGAGAACGGTTCCGTGGTGTGGGAGGTCGAGATCATCGGCGGCGACGGCACCTGGCACGACGTCCGGGTCTCGCCCGCCGAAGGCAGGATCCTCGGTTCCCGGACCGAGCGCGAGGACGACACCGCCCGGGTGCGGGCGGCGCTGAACGGCACCTCCGTCTCGGCCGCCGAGGCCGCCCGGGCCGCCGCCGCGAAGGGCCGGGTCACCGAGATCGACGTCGACGAGGACAGCAGGACGCCCGTCTGGAAGGTGGAGACCCTGAGCTCGAAGGGCGTCGAGCAGGAGTGGCGCGTCGACCTCGACACGGCCCGGATCACCGCGGACCGGGACCACGGGTCGGACGACGACGCGGACGACCGGACCGACCACGACGCCGACGACGACCGCACGCAGCCCACGCACGCCGCGGACGACCGTACGGAACGGGAGCGCGGCTCCGACGACGGCACGCACGCCCGCGGTTCGGACGACGGCGCCGGGCACACCGAGCGTCACGGAGCCGGGCACGGGTCGGACGACGGCCCGGAGCACCACGGGCGACACGGCTCGGACGACGACGCGAACGACGACTCGGGGCACGGCTCGGACGACGACTGACCGGGCGGTCGGGGATCGACGGGGCCGGGCGCGGGCGATGCACACAGGCATCGCCCGCGCCCGGCCCTGTGTCCTGGCCCGGATCCGCGCCCGACCGGTCAGACGCGGCTGGGCTCGACGTCCTCCGGCGCCACCTCTCGCTCGACCGCGGACGCCCCGGACACTCCGGACGCTCCGGATTCCGAGCGGGCCGTGGGCGCCGCGCGCAGGGAGACGAGCGCCGCCGTCAGGGACACCGCCCCCGAGATCGCAAAGCACCAGCCCAGGGACACATGGCCCACCAGCAGGCCCACCCCGGCCGCGCCACCCGAACCACCCGCGTTCACCGCGGTGTTGACCCAGGCGCCCGCCTGGGTGCGGAAGCCGGGCGGGGCGGCCGCGTCCGCGATCAGGTACGACGTGGTGAGGGCCGGGGCGACGAAGAAGCCCGCGCAGGCGACCGCCACGGTCAGGGTGGCGAGGCCCGGAGCGAACGCGGCGGCGAGCAGGGCGAGGCCCAGGCCGCCGGCCGTCAGGGGCAGTCGTGCGCCCGGGGACAGACGCCAGTCGACGGCGCCGTTGAGCAGGCCGCCCAGCGCGCTGCCCAGCGACAGCGCGGCGAGCACCCACGCCACCGTGTCGGCCCGGTGGTGGTGCTGTTCGGCGAACGCCAGGACCAGGAGGTCGACGGCCCCGAGGGACAGGCCGACGCCGAGCGCGACGACGACGGGCTGGGCGAGGGCCCGGCCGCCCCACCGACGGCGCCCGCTGCGGCCCGCCTCGGCCTTGGCCGGACTGACCCCCGCGACAGCCGGCGACAGGACGAACGCCAGCGTTCCCGCCCAGACCAGCAGGGCGCTCAGCACGACCGCGGCGGCGGGCGGCGCCCACTGGACGACCGCGCCGACGAGCAGCGGCCCGGAGACGAAGAGGATCTCCTCCAGGACGCCGTCGAGGCTGTACGCACGCTGCAACAGCCGCTCGTCGGGGACCAGTTGACTCCACACCGTCCGCATCGTGGGGCCGAGGGGCGGGGTGCAGGTACCCGCGGCGACGGCCAGCGCGCCGATGGCGAGGGCCGGTGCGCCGGGCCGCCAGGCGGTCGCCGCGAAGGCGGTGAGCAGGCCCGCGTACAGCGAGGTCATGGGGATCAGGGCGCGGCGGGCGCCGTGCCGGTCGATCAGGGCCGCCCGGGCGGGCGACAGGAACACGCTCGCCGCGCCGAACAGGGCCATGACGGTGCCGGCCACGGCGTACGAACCGGTGGCGTGGATGGTGGTGAGCATCATGGCCAGCGAGACGAGACCGTACGAGAGGCGGCCGGTCAGGGCGGCGGCGAAGGTGCGGCGGGCGTGGGGGATGCGGAAGAGCGCGGCGTACGAAGGCCGCGGGGATGACCCGGACATGGGTGTGGTTCCTCAACTGCGAGGCGGGAAAGGGGACGCCGGAGTGCCGCGACGCCGCAGCCTCGGTGCTGCCGGTGCGTCGCGGGCCTGGGCGGGCCCTATGCCAAGAGGAGGAACATGCGCTCAACGTAACAGCGCGCGCGGGGAGTCGGCCAGGGGGTTCCCGGCCGCGCCCCGTCACGGAGCGGGCACCGGCGGCGGACCGCCTCGCGGCGACCGGGCCGACATCGTCACCGAACCCGCGTACGTGATCGTCACCGAGCCTGCGACGGTGATCGGCGCCGGGACTGATCGTGGCCGGGCCTCCGCACGGTGATCGTGGCCGGGCACCACGACAGCCGCCCGTGGCCACGGCCGGACCGCAGGGCGGGCTTGTCCCGCTCACCGCCGGGGCGTCGGCCGATCTCTCCGTCGTCGCGGCCCCGCGTCGGTGTGCCCGCCCCCGACTCCACCGGCTGTCGAGCGGGCCTCCCCGTCGGGCGGGCGCGAACTGCCCGTCCCGAGGGGGTCGTTCAGTTCTCCGTGAGGCCCTCGACGAGGGAGTCCGCAGCACGGTAGGGGTCCAGTTCGCCGGCGACGATGCGTTCGGCGAGGGCGCTGAGGCGGCGGTCTCCGTGCAGGTCGCCGATGCGTCGGCGCAGGGTCGTCACGGCGATCGTCTCGACCTCCTGGGACGCCCGGGCGAGCCGGCGTTCGGCGAGGACGCCGTGCTCCTCCATCCACGCCCGGTGCTTCTCCAGCGCCTCGACGACCTCGTCGATGCCCTCCGAGCGGGCGGCGACCGTCTTGACGATCGGGGGGCGCCAGGCGCCCGGGCCGCGGGACTCACCGAGGCCGAGCATGTGGTTCAGCTCGCGGGCGGTGGCGTCGGCGCCGTCGCGGTCGGCCTTGTTGACGACGTACACGTCGCCGATCTCCAGGATTCCGGCCTTGGCGGCCTGGATGCCGTCGCCCATGCCGGGGGCCAGCAGGACGACCGAGGTGTCGGCCTGGCGGGCGATCTCGACCTCCGACTGGCCGACACCGACGGTCTCCACGAGGATCACGTCGCAGCCCGCGGCGTCGAGGACCCGGATCGCCTGCGGGGCCGCCCAGGCGAGCCCGCCGAGGTGGCCGCGGGTCGCCATGGAGCGGATGTAGACGCCCGGGTCGGAGGAGTGGTCGGACATGCGGACGCGGTCGCCGAGGAGCGCGCCGCCGGAGAAGGGCGAGGACGGGTCGACGGCGAGGACGCCGACCCGCTTGCCCTGCCGCCGGTAGGCGGTCACCAGCGCCGACGTCGAGGTGGACTTGCCGACGCCGGGCGATCCGGTGAGCCCCACCACGTAGGCGTTGCCGGTCAGCGGGGCCAGGGCCGCCATGACCTCACGGAGCTGCGGTGCCGCCCCCTCCACCAGGGAGATCAGCCGGGCCACCGCCCGCGGTCGCCCTTCTCTGGCCTGGGACACCAGCGAGGAGACGTCCTGCATCACAGCTCCGTTCACGAGAGATCAGGGTGGAACGCGTGTCAGGCCTTGGCTACCCGCACGATCAGCGCGTCACCCTGACCGCCGCCACCGCACAGGGCGGCCGCGCCGACGCCACCGCCGCGCCGCTTCAGTTCGAGGGCGAGGTGCAGGACGAGACGGGCGCCGGACATGCCGATCGGGTGGCCGAGGGCGATGGCGCCGCCGTTCACGTTCACCTTGTCCGTGGACACGCCGAGATCCTTCATCGACTGGACCGCGACGGCCGCGAACGCTTCGTTGATCTCGATCAGGTCGAGGTCACCGGCCTCCAGGCCCTCCTTCTTCAGGGCGTGCAGGATCGCGTTCGAGGGCTGCGACTGGAGGGAGTTGTCCGGCCCCGCCACGTTGCCGTGGGCGCCGATCTCGGCGATCCACTCCAGGCCCAGCTCCAGGGCCTTGGCCTTGCTCATCACGACCACGGCGGCGGCGCCGTCCGAGATCTGGGAGGCGCTGCCGGCGGTGATGGTGCCGTCCTTGGTGAAGGCGGGGCGCAGCCGGCCGAGGGACTCGGCGGTCGTCTCGGCGCGGATGCCCTCGTCCTTGCTGAAGACGACGGGTTCGCCCTTGCGCTGCGGGATCTCCACGGGGGTGATCTCCGCCTCGAAGATGCCGTTCTTCTGGGCGGCGGCCGCGCGCTGGTGGGAGAGAGCGGCGATCTCGTCCTGCTCCGGCCGCTGGATGCCGAGGCGCGTGTTGTGCTTCTCGGTGGACTCGCCCATGGCGATGTTCTCGAAGGCGTCGGTCAGCCCGTCGTACGCCATGGCGTCGAGCATCTCGATGGCGCCGTACTTGTATCCCTCGCGGGACTTCGGGAGCAGGTGCGGGGCGTTGGTCATGGATTCCTGGCCGCCGGCGACGACGATGTCGAACTCGCCGGCGCGGATCAGCTGGTCCGCGAGGGCGATGGCGTCGAGGCCGGAGAGGCACACCTTGTTGATGGTGAGGGCCGGGACGCTCATGGGGATGCCCGCCTTGACGGCGGCCTGGCGTGCCGGGATCTGCCCTGCCCCGGCCTGGAGCACCTGGCCCATGATCACGTACTGCACCTGGTCGCCGCCGATGCCCGCACGGTCGAGGGCGGCCTTGATCGCGAATCCTCCGAGGTCGGCCCCGGAGAAGGACTTCAGCGAGCCCAGCAACCGTCCCATGGGCGTCCGGGCGCCCGCGACGATCACCGAGGTCGTGCTGTTCGTTCCAGACATGAGGTGCGATCCCCTTACCGGCTTGCACAGCCGAGGAGTGAACGAGGGTTTACTGAGAATGTACTGAGCGGTAGGCCATGCGTCATCCGGCCCGCAGTGTGATCGCGCGCACGTTGCGTAACCACGCCGGGAGCGCTGCACTGGCAGCATGCTGACGCGAATCGACCACATCGGGATCGCCTGTTTCGACCTCGACACGACTGTCGAGTTCTACCGTGCGACGTACGGCTTCGAGGTGTTCCACACCGAGGTCAACGAGGAGCAGGGCGTACGGGAGGCCATGCTCAAGATCAACGAGACGTCCGACGGGGGTGCGTCCTACCTCCAGTTGCTGGAACCGACCCGGGAGGATTCGGCCGTCGGGAAGTGGCTGGCGAAGAACGGCGAGGGCGTGCACCACATCGCTTTCGGCACCGCGGACGTCGACGCCGACGCGGCCGATATCCGGAACAAGGGCGTCCGAGTGCTGTATGACGAGCCGCGGACGGGGTCGATGGGGTCCCGGATCACCTTCCTCCACCCCAAGGATTGTCATGGAGTCCTGACAGAACTGGTCACTTCGGCGACGGTTGAGTCACCTGAGCACTGACCTCCGTATATCTGGGCCGGTAGGGTTGGGGGCGGCCGTCGCCTTCACGGGGGACGGCCGGGGTCCTGCCCGTCTTCGGGCGTGCGGGACCAAGGGCCGGGGTCCAGGTTTCGGGGGGCGAGCGTCGGGGCAGCAGCCCGTGCTCCGCCGTTGATCTGACACCATTCCCCGGGGGCCCCGTTCAGCGGATGGACGGAGCTCGTTCGGAAAGACTTTCGACCAGGGGACGGATGGGACCGCGCAGTGCGGGGCTACGAACGCCAGGAGCGAGAGCCGGCGGCTGACGTCGACCACCTCTCTCGGTTCGAGGCCGAGATGGAACGGCTGAAGACCGAGCGGGAGAAGGCCGTCCAGCACGCCGAGGATCTCGGCTATCAGGTCGAGGTGCTGCGCGCCAAGCTGCACGAGGCGCGCCGCAGTCTGGCGACCCGTCCTGCCTACGACGGGGCGGACATCGGCTATCAGGCCGAACAGCTGCTCCGTAACGCCCAGATGCAGGCCGACCAGCTGCGCACCGACGCCGAGCGGGAGATCAGCCAGGCCCGCGCGCAGACGCAGCGCATCCTCCAGGAGCACGCCGAGCAGGCCGCCCGGCTCCAGGCCGAGCTGCACCAGGAGGCGGTCACCCGCCGCCAGCAGCTAGACCAGGAACTCGCCGAGCGCCGGCAGACCGTCGAGTCGCACGTCAACGAGAACGTGGCGTGGGCCGAGCAGTTGCGGGCCCGTTCCGAGTCGCAGGCCCGCCGGCTCCTCGAGGAGTCGCGCGCGGAGGCCGAGCAGGCGCTGGCCGCCGCCCGTGCCGAGGCCGAGCGGGTCGCCTCGGAGGCCCGTCAGCGGCTCACGACCGACGCCGAGGCCGCCCGAGCGGAGGCCGAGGCGCTGCTGCGCCGGGCCCGTACGGACGCCGAGCGGCTACTGAACGCGGCGTCGACGCAGGCGCAGGAGGCCACCGACCACGCCGAGCAGCTGCGCAGTTCCACGGCGAGCGAGTCGGACAACGCCCGCCGGCAGGCCACCGAGCTGAGCCGGGCCGCCGAGCAGCGGATGAGCTCCGCCGAGACGCGGCTTCGGGAGGCGCAGGCCGAGGCGGACAAGGTGCTGTCCGAGGCCAAGGAGGCGGCCGCCAAGACGCTGTCCGCCGCCGAGTCGGCCAACGAACAGCGCACGCGGACGGCGAAGGAGCAGGTCGCCCGGCTGGTCAGCGAGGCGACGAAGGAGGCCGAGACCACCAAGTCGGAGGCCGAGCAGCTCGTCGAGGACGCGCGGACGAAGGCCGAGACGATCGTCGCGGAGGCCGAGGAGAGCGCGCGCAGCCTCACCGCCGAGGAGACCGCCTCGCAGCTCGCGAAGGCCGCCCGGACCGCCGAGGACGTCCTGAACAAGGCGTCCGAGGAGGCCAAGCGGACGACGAAGGCTGCGTCCGAGGAGGCCGAGCGGATCCGCACGGAGGCGGAGACCGAGGCCGACCGACTGCGGGCCGAGGCGCACGACATCGCCGAGGAGCTCAAGGGCACGGCGAAGGACGACACCAAGGAGTACCGCGCCAAGACGGTCGAACTGCAGGAGGAGGCGCGGCGGCTGCGCGGTGACGCCGAGCAGCTGCGGTCGGACGCGGTCGCCGAGGGCGAGCGCATCCGTGCCGAGGCCCGGCGCGAGGCCGTCCAGCAGATCGAGGAGGCGGCGCGGACCGCCGAGGAGTTGCTCGCCAAGGCGAAGGCCGACGCGGACGAACTGCGGCACGCCGCCACGGCGGACAGCGAGAAGGTCCGCACCGAGGCGATCGAGCGGGCGACCGGTCTGCGCCGGCAGGCGGAGGAGACGCTCGAGCGGACCCGCGCGGAGGCCGACCGGCACCGTGCGGAGGCCGTCGAGCAGGCCGAGACGATCACCGCCGACGCGGAGCGGGCCGCCGAGCGGCAGCGCGAGGAGACGGAGCGGGCCATAGAGGCCCGTCGGGCCGAGGCCGCCGAGGGTCTCGCCCGGCTGCACACGGAGGCCGAGGAGCGGCTGACCGCCGCCGAGCAGGCGCTGACGGACGCGCGTGCGGAGGCCGAGCGGATCCGCCGGGAGGCGGTCGAGGAGACGGAGCGGCTGCGGTCGGAGGCCGCGGAGCGGATCCGGACGCTCCAGGCGCAGGCCGAGGCGGAGGCCGAGCGGCTGCGCGACGAGGCGGCGGCGGACGCGGCGGCGTCCCGTGCCGAGGGCGAGACCATCGCCGTGCGGCTGCGGTCCGAGGCGGCCGCGGAGGCCGAGCGGCTGAAGTCGGAGGCGCAGGAGAGCGCGGACCGGGTACGGACCGAGGCGCAGGCCGCGGCCGAGCGGCTGGCCGCCGAGGGTGCCGAGACGCTGGCCGCCGCGCAGGAGGAGGCCGCACGGCGGCGCCGCGAGGCCGAGGAGACCCTCGGTTCGGCGCGCCAGGAGGCCCACCAGGAGCGCGAGCGGGCCCGCGAGCAGAGCGAGGAACTGCTCGCCTCGGCGCGCAAGCGCGTCGAGGAGGCCCAGACCGAGGCCGTACGGCTGGTCGAGGAGGCCGACCGGCGGGCGAACGAGATGGTCTCCAGCGCCGAGCAGACCGCGCAGCAGGTGCGGGACGCGGTGGCGGGACTGCACGAGCAGGCGCAGGAGGAGATCACCGGGCTGCGCTCGGCCGCCGAGCACGTGGCGGAGCGCACGCGCACGGAGGCACAGCAGGAGGCGGACCGGGTCCGCGCCGACGCGTACGCCGAGCGGGAGCGGGCGTCGGAGGACGCGTCGCGGCTGCGGCGGGAGGCCTCCGAGGAGACGGAGGCGGCCACCGCGCTCGCGGAGCGCACGGTCGCGGAGGCGATCGCCGAGTCGGAGCGGCTGCGTTCGGACGCCTCGGAGCACGCGCAGCGGGTGCGTACGGAGGTGTCCGACGCGATCGCCAACGCGGACCAGGACGCCTCGCGGACGCGTGCGGACGCCCGGGAGGACGCGAACCGGATTCGTTCGGACGCGGCGACGCAGGCGGACACCCTCATCACCGAGGCGGCGTCGGAGGCCGAGCGGCTGCAGACGGAGACCGCCGCGGAGGCCGAGCGGGTCCGCTCCGAGTCGGTCACCAAGGCGGAGCGGCTCATCGAGGACGCGACCGGCGACGCGGAGCGGCTGCGTGCCGAGGCCGCGGAGACGGTCGGTTCCGCGCAGCAGCACGCCGAGCGGGTGCGCTCGGAGGCGGAGCGGGTCAGGGCGCGGGCGGCGGAGGAGGCCGAGCGGGTCACGTCGTCGGCGCGCGAGGAGGCCGAGCGGACTCTCGACGAGGCCCGGCAGGAGGCCAACAAGCGGCGCTCCGAGGCCGCCGAGCAGGTGGACACGCTCATCTCCGAGACGGCGTCCGAGGCGGACAAGCTGCTCGCGGAGGCCCAGCAGAGCGCGCAGAAGACGACCGCGGACGCCGAGGCGCAGGCCGACACGATGGTCGGTGTGTCGCGGGGTGAGGCGGAGCGGCTCGTCTCGGAGGCGACCGTCGAGGGCAACACCCTGGTGGAGCGGGCGCGTACGGACGCGGACGAGCTGCTGATCGGCGCGCGCCGGGACGCCACCGCGATCCGGGAGCGCGCGGAGGAGCTGCGGGACCGGATCACCTCGGAGATCGAGGAGCTGCACGAGCGGGCCCGCCGTGAGTCGGCCGAGGCGATGAAGAACGCGGGCGACCGGTGCGACGCGCTCATCAAGGCCGCCGAGGACCAGCTCGCGGAGTCGGAGGCGAAGGCCAAGGACCTGGTGTCCGAGGCGAACTCCGAGGCCAGCAAGGTGCGGATCGCGGCGGTACGGAAGGCGGAGGGTCTCCTGAAGGAGGCCGAGCAGAAGAAGACGTCCGTCATCGCCGAGGCCGAGAAGATCAGGTCCGAGGCCATCCAGGAGGCCAAGGCGGCCGTCGAGGAGGGCAGGCGGGACCTGGAGGTGCTGGTGCGCCGTCGGGAGGACATCAACGCGGAGATCTCCCGTGTCCAGGATGTCCTGGAGGCGTTGGAGTCCTTCGAGGCGCCGGGCGGCAAGGACGGTGGCGTCAAGGCCGGTGCGACGGTGGGGGCGCCCCGATCGGGTGGCAAGTCGTCGGAGAGCTAGCCAGAACCACCCATTCCGTGCTTTGGGCGGACCTTTGGTGCGGGGTCTGGCAAGCCATCCGGCAGCTAGCCACCCAAAAGGAGTGTCATTCTCCAGATCAAACACGTATCCGCTCGATGACACACCGCTTTGACCCCTAGGATTCCACCTATCACCTCACCGGTCTCATTCGACAGGAACCCCATGAGCGACACTTCCCCCTACGGCTTCGAGCTTGTGCGGCGTGGGTACGACCGCGCTCAGGTGGACGAACGCATTTCGAAGCTCGTCTCCGACCGTGACAGCGCTCTGGCCCGTATCACCGCCCTTGAAAAGCGCATCGAGGAGCTCCACCTCGAGACGCAGAACGCCCAGGCCCAGGTAAGCGACGCCGAGCCGTCGTACGCCGGTCTCGGCGCGCGTGTCGAGAAGATCCTCCGCCTCGCCGAGGAGGAGGCCAAGGACCTGCGCGAGGAGGCCCGTCGCGCGTCCGAGCAGCACCGCGAGCTCGCCGAGTCGGCGGCTCAGCAGGTGCGCAACGACGCAGAATCGTTCGCTGCGGACCGTAAGTCCAAGTCGGAGGACGAGGGCGTACGGATCGTCGAGAAGGCCAAGAGCGACGCCTCGCAGCTGCGTTCCGAGGCGCAGAAGGACGCGCAGTCCAAGCGTGAGGAGGCGGACGCCCTCTTCGAGGAGACCCGCGCCAAGGCCGCCCAGGCCGCCGCGGACTTCGAGACGAACCTCGCCAAGCGCCGTGAGCAGTCCGAGCGTGACCTGGCGTCGCGTCAGGCCAAGGCGGAGAAGCGTCTCGCGGAGATCGAGCACCGTGCGGAGCAGCTCCGTCTGGAGGCCGAGAAGCTGCGTACGGACGCCGAGCGTCGCGCCCGTCAGACGGTGGAGACGGCCCAGCGTCAGGCCGAGGACATCGTCGCCGACGCGAACGCGAAGGCCGACCGCATCCGTTCGGAGTCCGAGCGCGAGCTGGCCGCCCTGACCAACCGTCGCGACTCGATCAACGCGCAGCTCACGAACGTCCGCGAGATGCTCGCGACGCTCACGGGCGCCGCGGTGGCCGCAGCGACCACGCCGGCCGAGGACGAGCCGATCTCGCGTGGGGTTCCGGCGCAGCAGTCCCGGTAAGCACGCGGTACCGACACCGGTACGACACCAGGGCCCGCTCCCTCGTCGAGGGTGCGGGCCTTGTCGTACGGTCCGTCAGGTCGGTGCGGTGCGTGCGCCCCTCGGACGGACGCGGTTCTCGGGTGGCAGGCGCCGGGGGGCCGTCTTAGCGTGGCCGCATGATCGAGCTCGAGGGGCTGACCAAGCGGTACGGCGACAAGGTGGCGGTGAACAACCTGACCTTCGCCGTGAGACCCGGCATCGTGACCGGCTTCCTCGGCCCCAACGGCGCGGGCAAGTCCACGACGATGCGGATGATGCTGGGGCTCGACCGGCCCACCTCGGGCGACGTACGGATCGACGGGCAGCACTACGACCGGTTGAAGGACCCCCTGAAGTACATCGGGGCGCTGCTCGACGCGAAGGCCATGCACGGCGGCCGCAGTGCCTTCAACCACCTGCTGTGCCTAGCCCAGAGCAACGGCATCTCGACGGCTCGGGTCCACGAGGTCCTCGACACCGTCGGTCTCACCGGGGTCGCGAAGAAGAAGGCGAAGGGGTTCTCGCTGGGCATGGGCCAACGGCTCGGCATCGCGGGCGCGCTTCTCGGCGATCCGCGGATCCTGATGTTCGACGAGCCGGTCAACGGTCTCGACCCCGAGGGCATCCACTGGATCCGCAACCTGATGAAGTCCCTCGCCACCCAGGGCCGTACGGTCTTCGTCTCCTCCCACCTGATGAGCGAGATGGCGCTGACCGCCGACCACCTCGTCGTCATCGGCCAGGGCAGGCTCCTCGCCGACACCTCGATGGCCGACTTCATCCGGCAGAACTCGCGCTCCTTCGTACGGATCCGCACCCCGCAGCGGGAGCGGCTGCTCGACGTGCTGCACGACGCGGGCGTCACCGTCGTCGAGACCGGCGGCGGTCCCCTCGAAGTGGACGGCGGGGACCCGGAGCAGATCGGCGAGCTGGCCGCGGGGCACCAGATCGTGCTGCACGAGCTGAGCCCGCAGCAGGCGTCTCTGGAGGAGGCGTTCATGCAGCTGACGGCGGAGTCGGTGGAGTACCACGCGCACACCGACGCACCCGGACCGCAGCACCCGCTCGGACCGACCGGCGGGTTCGGCCCCCAGGACCCGCACGACCCGCAGGACCCGCGGGGCGTTCCGGGTCGGCCCGGTCCGCAGACGTCTCCGAGCCCGCCCCCGGCCCCGCAGTGGGGCAGCGACTGGAAGAAGGGCTGACATGGCCGCCACCCAGGTCCTCAGGTCCGAGTGGACCAAGATCCGGTCCGTGTCGTCCACCGTGTGGACGCTGAGTCTCGCGGCGATCGTCACGATCGCGCTGGGCATCCTCATCTCGCTGCTGTCGAAGAACGAGTTCGACAACATGAGCACGCGGGACCAGCTGTCCTTCGACCCGACCTTCATCAGCTTCGCGGGCATGACCCTCGGTCAGCTCGCGATCATCGTCTTCGGCGTGCTGGTGGTCGGCAACGAGTACAGCACCGGCATGATCCGCACCTCGCTCGCCGCGGTCCCGCAGCGCGGCACGTTCCTCTTCAGCAAGGTCGCGGTGGCCACCGTTCTCGCCCTCGCCGTCGGCATGGTCACCAGCTTCGTCACCTTCTTCCTCGGCCAGGCCGCCCTCGGCTCGCACAGGGCGGCGATCAGCGACCCGGGCGTGCTGCGCGCGGTGCTCGGCGGCGGGCTCTACTTCACGCTCATCGCCATGTTCTCCATGGGCATCGCGACGATGCTGCGCAGCCCGATGCTCTCGCTCGGCATCCTGATGCCGTTCTTCTTCCTGATCTCCAACATCCTGGGTGCGGTGTCGGCGACGAAGAAGGTCGGCCAGTACCTCCCCGACCAGGCCGGCAGCAGGATCCTGCGGGTGGTCACCCCGCTCGACGACGACACCCCCTACGGCCCCTGGGGCGGCCTCGGCATCATGGTGCTGTGGGTGGCGGTGGCGCTGCTCGGCGGATACGCGCTGCTCAAGAAGCGGGACGCGTAGAGCCGAACTTCTCGATCGCGGCCGGGGTGACCGGGGTGAAGAAGTTGACCAGGTTGCCGTCGGGGTCGCGGAACAGCAGCGAGCGGTTGCCCCACGGCAGGGTGGTGGGCTCGCTGACGAAGTCGGTGACGAAGCCCGTCAGGTTCGCGTACACCCGGTCCACGTCGTCGACGAGGAACTCGATGATCACGCTGTGGTTGTCGGCGGGGCGGGACGAGCCCGGCGCGAACAGCGGGACGGTGGCCGTGCCGGCGATGGCCAGGGTGGCACCGGGGGTCGCCAGTTCGGCGAAGTGCTCGGTCGACCAGGTCGCCGGCAGGCCGGTGACCCTCTCGTAGAACGCGACCAGGCGGGCGACGTCGTCGGTGACGACGCGGAGCGATACGAGGTTCATGGGGTACTCCCTGTGGATCGGTGTGCCGTGCCCTGCGCACGCTAGACCCGATACCGGACAGAATCGGTCCACTATCGGCGCTAGGCTCGGAGCATGTCCCGACCCACCGGCCGTGTGCTCACCCTCCTGGAGCTGCTCCAGTCGGGCGGCACCCGGACGATGGCCGAACTCGCGGAGCGGCTCGGCGTCGACGGACGGACCGTGCGGCGGTACGTGGACCACCTGATCGACCTGGACGTGCCGGTCGAGGCGGTGCGCGGCCGCTACGGCGGCTACCGGCTCGGCCCCGGCCACCGGCTGCCGCCGCTCATGCTCGGCGAGGACGAGGCGGTCGCCGTGCTGCTCGGTCTGGTCGCCGGCCGGCGCGCCGGGCTGACGACGGCCACCGCCACCGCGGGCGAGACCGCGGCGGCGAAGATCCGGCGGGTCCTGCCCCGCCACCTGGCCGCCCGCGTCGACGCGGTCCTGGAGTCCCTCGCCTTCACCGAGCCGGCCGGCGAGTTCACCGCCCCGGACGCGGGGATCCTGCTCACGCTGGCCGACGCGGTCCGCCACCGCCGGCCGGTGGCGATCCGGTACACCGACCGGGAGGGGCGGCGCGGCGACCGCACCCTGCACCCGCAGGGCGTCGTGGCGCACGCGGGCCGCTGGTACGTCACCGGCCGGGACCCCGGGATCGGTGAGGACCGCACCTTCCGGCTGGACCGTGTCACCGACGCGCGCCTCCTGCCCGGGTCGTTCGAGGTGATCGAGGGCCCCGATCCGGCGCAGCGGGTGCTGTCGGGGTTCGCCACGGCGGCGTACCGCCACGAGGTGACCCTGCGGATCCGCGGCACGGCCGAGCAGATCCGCGGCCGCCTCCCGGCGAGTGTCGCGAGCGTGACCGCCCTCGCGCGCACCGAGGCACCCCGGCCCGGCCAGGAGAGCACCGACGCCTCCGAACCCGATGAATCCGACGAACCCGACGGTCCGCCCTGGCTGCGGGTCGAGGTGCGGGCGGAGCGGCTCGACTGGCTGCCGCCGGTGCTCGCCGCGCTCGATCTGCCGTTCGTCGTCGAGCGTCCCGACGAGCTGCGCGAGCTGGTCGTGGCGCTGGCGGACCGGTTCGCGCGCCGCGCCCGCCGGGCCTGAAGGGCCGCCGGGACGCTGCTCCTACGCGGGCCCGGGCCCGTCGCCGTCGGACCGGGAACCGGTCAGGCCGTCGAACTCCGTCCAGCCCTCCCAGTGCCACACGTCCTTGTCGAGGTCCGGCTGGAGCGGTACGAACCGGCCGAGTTCGAAGTCGCCGCCCTCCAGGTCGAACCACCGCTCGTCGGCGACCTCGGTGCCGAGGCCGACCGTCCGCGCGGTCAGCCGGACGAGGAGCTTCACCCCGTGGGAGCCCTCCAGGTCCTTGCCCTGGATCCGCCGGAAGGGCAGCTCCCCCACCGGTGCCTCGACCGGTATCCACACGGTGAAGGGCGCCCCGCGTTCCACCGCGAGCCAGCTGCGCTCCTCGGCCGGTTCGCCCTGCGCGTCCAGCACCTTCAGCCACTGCTTGTAGATGACGAGGCTGCCGTCGTGCGGGGAGCGTTCGAGGTACCGCAGGTGCGCGCGGGCCCGCAGGTCGACGAGCGAGAGATTGTGGAAGCGGTTGTAGAACCGGACGGCGATGATCGCGTCGTCGCTGTTCGCGTTGTTGCGCGAGTAGCCCGGGAAGTCGGCGGTCCAGGCGTGCGAGATGCTGGCCCGCCGCCGCCAGACGAAGGGCCGCAGCGCGAACATCTTGATCAGGACGATGCCGAGCAGCACGGCGGGCACCAGCGCGCCGGTGACGGAGGCGACCGTGGCGAGCATCTGGTGCGCGGTGCTGTCCGGTTCGGGTTCGAGGTTGTCGGTGCCGACGCAGGCGCGCAGCACGGTGAGGCTGAGGTCGAGGAGCGCCTCCTCGTTCGAGAACCGGTCCGCCATGGAGCGCGGCGAGTGTTCGGTGAGCGTCCACGCCGTCGCGACGACCACGGAGAGCCCGGCCAGGGCGCCGAGTGTCATCAGGAGCAGTGCGTGGACGGTGCGGCCCGCGATCCACCAGCGAACGGACGTGCGGTAGCGCGGATGCGTGCGGGTGTCGGCGGACCGTCCAGGCCATCGCACCTCGCGTCCCATGAGTCTCAACTTGCTTCCCCCATAACCGACTTCGGGTCCCCTCGTACAATGGGGACGGCATGATTCCCGGTGCCGGTTCTGACCAACCCCGCTTCGTCGGGGAGACCGGGCCCCGTCCCGGGTAGACATCGCGTGAAAGGCTGTGCCCGTATTCGCGCGACCACCCCCGAAGGGCGTCACCGTGACGACGAAGGACCGAAGCCTTGAGGCGCTGGGCCTGGACGACGTGCCCGCGAAGAAACCCCTCACCTATCCCGGCCGGCCCACCACCGAGCCGTCGCTGCTGACCGGCGGTGAGCTGCTGCAGCTGGACGTGCGGCCGCTGCGGCTCGGCGAGTGGTGGGTGGAGGAGCGACAGGAGCAGCAGCGCCTCGACGAGGCCCTCGCCGATCTGGGGCAGGTCGGCACCGGCCGCCGGCACCCGGTGATCGCGGTCGGGTCGAACGCCTCCCCCGGGCAGGTCGCTCACAAGCTGACGCGGCTCGGCATCCCGGCGACGGTGCCGATGGTCCCGGTGCGGGTGCACGGCATCGGGGTGGGCTGCTCGGGGCACATCAGCCCGGCGGGCTACGTGGCGGGGACGCCGTACGTCGACCGGGCCGCCGAGACGACGCTGGTGGTGACCTGGCTGGACTCGACACAGCTCAAGGCGGTCGACGACACCGAGTTCCCGGACTACCGGCGGGCGATACTCCCGGGCGACGCGTTCGCGATGACGATGCCGTCCGGGGAGCGCCTCGGCGGTGCGTACATCTACTTCAGCGCGCACGGCGTGCTCGCCGACCCGGAGAGCGGGCGGCCCCGGCCGGGCGGCGGTGACCAGTCCGCGCTGCTCGCCTCCCTGCTCGCCGCCTCGGCGCGGCTGCGCGACCTGCTCGGTCCTGACCCGGCGGCCTGGGTGCGCGGTGCGGGCGCCGACCGGTCGCTGCGCGAGCGGGGCACGCTGATCTTCGGCGAGGAGGGCTGGGTGCTGCCGCAGACCGACTTCCTGCCGTACGTGGACGATTCGGCCGAGCTGCGGCTGTACGACGACCTGCCGCCGCTGGAGGACTCGCTGCCGCCGGGCCCCTGACAATCCGGCCACCGATCAGGAGGCGCCGGTTCCCTTTTCCGGGCCGACCAGGGGCGACGGGTACCTGACAGGACAGCCGTGCGAAATCGGCGTCCCTCCTGGATCTTTACCCTTCCGACCAGCACGGTTTTACTCTCTCTTGAGTGGAACCGTCGGGGCCCGGATATCCTCCTAAGCCTTACGGGGGCGTGCGCCCCGCCGTCCTGAACCTTTCGATGGGTGCGGAGCATGATCGAGGCAGTCGGCCTGACGAAGCGCTACGGCGCCAAGACGGCCGTGTACAACCTTTCCTTCCAGGTGCGGCCGGGCGCCGTCACCGGCTTCCTCGGGCCCAACGGCTCCGGCAAGTCGACGACGATGCGGATGATCCTCGGTCTCGACAACCCCAGCTCCGGGCAGGTGACGATCGGCGGCTTCCCCTACCGCAAGCTGCCCAACGCCCCCCGCCAGGTCGGCGCGCTCCTCGACGCCAAGGCCGTGCACGGTGGCCGGCACGCCCGCAACCACCTGCTGTGCCTGGCCCAGCTGTCCGGCATTCCGGCCCGCCGGGTGGACGAGGTGCTCGGCGTCGTCGGTCTGCAGGACGTGGCCAGGAAGCGCTCCAAGGGCTTCTCGCTCGGCATGGGCCAGCGCCTCGGCATCGCCGCCGCGCTCCTCGGCGACCCCCAGGTGCTGCTCTTCGACGAGCCGGTCAACGGTCTCGACCCCGAAGGCATCCTCTGGGTGCGCAACCTGATGAAGTCCCTCGCCGCGGAGGGCCGTACGGTCTTCGTCTCCTCGCACCTGATGAGCGAGATGGCGCTGACCGCCGACCACCTCATCGTGATCGGCCGCGGCCAGCTCCTCGCCGACTCGAACATCAAGGACTTCATCTCCCACAACTCGGCCGACTTCGCCCGGGTGCGCACGCCGGACACCGAGCCGCAGCAGCGCGAGAAGCTGACCGCCGCGCTGACCGAGGCCGGCGGCCAGGTGCTGCCCGAGCAGGACGGCGCGCTACGCATCACCGGTCTGCCGCTCGCCCGCATCAGCGGCCTGGCGCACTCCGCCGACGTCCGCCTGTGGGAGCTGTCGCCGCACCAGGCCTCGCTGGAGGAGGCGTACATGCGGATGACGCAGGGCGCCGTCGACTACCGCTCGACCATCGACCAGAAGGCCGGGCTCCAGCAGCAGCTCCCGCCCGGCGCCGTGCCGCAGCCGCAGCTGCCGGTGGCGGGCCAGGGCCAGCCCGGCTGGTACGCGCCGCCGCCGCCCCAGCACGGCGGGCAGCCGCCCTTCGCGATGCCCCAGGGGCAGCCGCAGGCCGGCCCGTACGCCGCTCCCGTCGCGCACGGCGCCCACGGCGCCCCCGGTGCGGGCCACGGTCCGTACGGCACCCCGGCCGCCCCCGGTGCCGCGGACGCCAACCCGTACGCCGCTCCGCAGGCCCCCGCGGCCGCCGCCGCACCGGCCCCCGCGCCCGCCGCCGACCTGACCAAGCCCGAGGACGCCCGATGAGCACGCCCCAGCCCCCGATGCCGCAGCAGACCGCCGCTGCCCCCGAATGGCACCCGGCGCCCGGCACGTACACCTCGCCGATCCCCGTCACCCGCACCCACCTCGGGCACGCGCTCAACTCCGAGTGGACGAAGATCAAGTCGGTGCGCTCCACGCTGTGGACGCTCGGCGTCTTCCTGCTGCTGGTGATCGGCATCGGCTTCCTGGTCGCCGCGCAGACCACCAACGAGGACTTCGGCGACGTGCCCTACACGATCCCGGCGTTCTTCGGCCTGATGCTCGGACAGATCTGCCTGATCACGCTGGGCGTGCTGGTCGTCTCGTCCGAGTACGGCACCGGCATGATCCGCACGACGTTCACGGCCTCGCCGCAGCGGCACCGGGTGCTCGCCGCGAAGCTGATCATCTTCTTCGCGGTGGCCTTCGTCGTCTCGGCCTTCGCGATCGGGCTGGTCGGCCTCGTCACCGAGGGCATGCACAGCGGACCGTCCCCGGTGCCGTGGGGCGGCACCGTCGTGATGGGCGCGCTGTACGTGTCGCTGCTCGGCGTCCTGGCGCTCGCGGTGGGCTCGATGCTGCGTCACTCGGCGGGCGCGATCACCACGATGCTCGGCGTCGTCCTGGTCCCCGCGATCATGCCGGCGTTCCTGATGATGTCCGAGAGCATGCGCACGCTCGGCGAGAAGATGCAGGAGTACAACGCCCCGAACGCCCTCGCCCGGATCTTCCAGATCGACCGGGAGAGCGGCCACGGCGGCGCGCAGCTCGGCCTGCTCGCCGGAGTGACGGCGGCCGCCATCGTCGGCGCCTTCGTCCTCCTGGACCGCCGGGACGTGTGACGCCCGGGGCCCCACAGGAACCTGAAGTCGCCTAGAACCTGGGCGCGTTACGGGACCGCTGCACCCGCGAGGTGCGGCGGTCCTTCGCGTTCCAGCAGGCCTTGTGCCAGTGCCGCCGCTCGTCGACGCCCGAGTGCTCCGGCCACGCCACCACGTGCGGCACCCCGGAGGGGATCAGCTGGTCGCAGCCGGGGCAGCGGTAGGTCTTGCCCTGCGCGCTCGCGCCCGCCACATGGCGCACGCTCCACTCCTCGCCCCGCCAGCTCTCCGTGGACTGCCAGCCGCCGTAACGGTCCGACGGGTCCGCCTCGGCGCTCGTGCCGGACGGGCCGGCGTCCTTCGGACGGTTGCGACGCGGGGACAAGGGACACCTCACGGAGCTATACAGGGAGCAGGGGCCACGTCCAGCCTACGCGGCGCACCCAGGGGTACGCGTACAGCGCGAACCCGCACAGATGCCCCATCGGACGGCCCATTTCCCAGACAATCCGCAAATCTCTCCGCCAGGCCGTGACTTCGGCACGTGTCAGGAGGTTATGCCGGGTGGGGGAGCTCCCTGTCGGAGCCGAGGAAGCAGGAAAGTTCGATGCACGTAGGAAGTTTTGTACTCGCAGCCCAGTTCCCGGGACAGGGCCAGGGAGAGGCCCTGCATCGCGCGGTGCGGTCGGCCGAGGTCGCCGAGGAGGCCGGTCTCGACGCGGTCTGGCTGGCCGAACACCACTTCGTGCCGTACGGGACGTGCCCGTCGGCGGTCACGCTCGCCGCGTATCTGCTGGGCCGCACCAGCCGCATCCGGATCGGCACCGCCGTCAGTGTGCTGCCCACCGTGCACCCCGTGGCGCTCGGCGAACAGGCCGCGCTGCTGCACCTGACGTCCGGCGGTCGGTTCTCGCTGGGTGTCGGCCGGGGCGGCCCCTGGGTCGACCTGGAGGTGTTCGGAGCGGGCCTGGAGGCGTACGAACAGGGGTTCCCGGAATCCCTCGATCTGCTGATGCGCTGGCTGCGCGAGCCGTCCGTGGCGAGCACCTCCGAGCGGTTCCCCTTCCGTGAAGTCCCCGTCGTCCCGCGCCCGTCGGAGGCGCTGTGCGAGACCGCGGGGCCCGAGGTCGTGGTGGCCTGCACCTCACCGGCGAGCGTGCGGCTCGCCGCCGAGCGCGGGCTGCCGATGCTTCTCGGCATGCACGTCGGGGACGAGGAGAAGGCCGAAATGGTCGGGCTGTGGCGCAAGCACGCGCGCACCGCCGGCCGCTCCGGGGACGAGATCCTCACGGCCGCCCATGTGTCCGCCGGCGTCTGCCAGATCGCCGACCGCCGTACGGACGCCGTGGAGACGCTCGTGAAGGCGATGCCGGGCTGGCTGAAGCAGGGACTGGACGCCCATGTGACGGTCGACGGCCGCGCCCGTTCGATGCGTGACCCGGTGGCGTACACCGAACTGCTCTGCGGGCTGCACCCGGTGGGCACACCACGCCTGTGCGCGGACCGGCTCGCGGCCACCTCGGAGCGGACCGGCATCTCGCGGTTCGCCCTCCTCGTCGAGGGCTCGGGCGACCTGGCGGCGACCGAGGAGAACGTGCGCCGGCTCGGGGCCGAGGTCCTCCCGAACCTCGGATGACCGGTCGCGGTCCGGCTCGACGGACCGGACGCGCGGTGGGCCTGCCGCCCCGGTACCAGAGCACCTCCTGCGGACGGAGCGGCAAGCCAAGCGGTGTCAGCGCGTCAGCAGTCCCTGAACTCCGGGGACTGGTTCAGCAGTTGACTGCGAACCGAGGTGAAGCGTGCCAGCGTGTCGTCCACCGAGTCGTCCAGCGGGAACACCGCCACCCGGTGGCAGTTCTGGAAGGCCAGCCGCACGCCGAAGTGCCGCTGCAGCGCGCCGCGTATCGCGTCACTCGCGAGCGCACGCAGCAGTTGGCCACGCGCCTGCTCGTCCGGCGGGGGCGTCTGGTTGTCGGCGAAGTTGCCGCCGTCGACCTTCAGCTGGGCCACCAGGGAGCTGATCATCTCCCACGCATAGGGCAGGGAGGTCCGGACGCAGTCGACGAATTCAGCTTCGTCGACCTCGCCTCGCTCGGCCTGTTGGAGTAGGGCCGGTGAGACGTCGAGCGACATGGGTTCTCCTCTCGCACCCCCAGACCTCGGGGGTTGCCGGACAGGGACGGGAAGTTCGCGATGTCAGACACGCTGAGTACACGCGTCACGACCTCCCGCTTATACGGTAAGCAACGCCAGGTGACGGCACCAGGAGAATGGGCACATAGCGAACCACCAGTAGGCCGACAATCAGCCACCCCCGAACGCGGAGGCTTCAGGATCAATGGGATGGTCCACCCGCGTCCGACCGGCCTGAACCCGACGACCGCGAGAACAAAAGGCGCGAAGCACGCGTTCCGGGTCGATCGGTGGTGCGAGTGGGGCGGGAGAATCGCGTGCACCACCGCGGGTCGAGTAGCGTTGCCGACCATGCGTCTCGTCATTGCCCGCTGTTCCGTGGACTACGCGGGCCGGCTCACGGCCCACCTCCCGTCGGCCCCGCGCCTCATCCTCGTGAAGGCGGACGGAAGCGTCTCGATCCACGCGGACGACCGGGCCTACAAGCCCCTCAACTGGATGTCTCCGCCCTGCACGCTGAAGGAGGGCTCCGGCGACGAGGAGGGCACCTGGACCGTCGTCAACAAGGCGGGCGAGAAGCTCATCATCACGATGGAGGAGGTCCTCCACGACTCCTCGCACGAACTCGGTGTGGACCCCGGCCTGATCAAGGACGGCGTGGAAGCGCACCTCCAGGAGCTGCTCGCCGACCGCATCGAGACGCTCGGTGAGGGCTACTCCCTCATCCGCCGCGAGTACATGACGGCCATCGGCCCGGTCGACATCCTGTGCCGGGACGCCGACGGCGCGACGGTCGCCGTGGAGATCAAGCGGCGCGGCGAGATCGACGGCGTGGAGCAACTCACGCGCTATCTGGAGCTGTTGAACCGCGACCCGCACCTCGCGCCGGTCCGCGGCATCTTCGCAGCCCAGGAGATCAAGCCGCAGGCCCGGGTCCTCGCCACCGACCGCGGCATCGGCTGCACGGTCCTGGACTACAACGCCCTGCGCGGCATCGAGGACGACAAGCTGCGCCTGTTCTGACCCGCACGCCGGCTCGCGGGCCACACGCCGCGCCCCGCCCGTACGCACGACGAGGGAGGGCCGGGTCCGTCACAGGACCCGGCCCTCCCTCATGTCGTACGGCCCGCGGTCAGATCACCGCGCCGCTGGGCGATCCCGCGGCGCCGCTCGCCGGTCCGCTGCTCTCCGGCACCCCGGCCGACGTGCTCGCGGGCGCGCCGCTCGTCACGGGGCCGCTCGCGGAGTCCGAGGTGGACGGCTCTGTCGACTCCGTCGCCGACGGAGAGGGCGAGCCACTGTCCGAAGGCGTCGGAGAGGTGCTGTCCGACGGCTTCGGGGAGGACGGCGGCTTGGGCGACTTCGTGGCCGACTTGGACGGGCTCGGCGACTTCGACGGCTTGCCCGAGGTGTGGGTGCCGGTCGGTTCGTCGGAGGGCCCGCCCGTGGCCGTGGCGGTGGGCGTCGGATCGTCCGTCGTGCCGTACGTCCCGTCGGGCCCGGGGTCGGTGGGCGCGGCCGGGGTGCCGGCGGTGGGACGGGAGTCGCCGGCCTTCTTCGCCTTGTCGGCGCCGAGGCTGTCGTCCTCGCTGCCCTGACTGGCCGACGGGTTGACGCCGACCTTCTCGGACGGGGTGTCGCTGTCGTGGTTCGAGGTCGCGCCGAGCGTGACCACGGTGCCGAGCACGGCGACGAGGAGCGCGCCGGCGCCCGCGGCGACCAGGTTGCGCCGGGTGCCGGTGACCAGGCGTCCGGCGACGCTCTGTCGCTTGTCCGCGGGGAAGCCCGGGTCGGCGGGGTGGGCGAGCACCGTCACGGTGCCGCCGGAGGTGTCGACGACCGTGGGGAACGGCGTCGGGACGCCCCCGGGCGGCGACATCGACTCCTCGTGCCGCGCGTCCGGCACCTCCTCCCCCGCGGTGGGTCCGCCGATGGCGTACGGGGTTCCGGAGCGGTCGGCGACCAGGGCGAGGGCGCGGCGGCCCGCCGTGGTGCCGCGCTTGTCGGCCAGGGCGCCGCGCAGGCCTATGGAGGCCTCCAGCTCGGCGCGGGCCCGGTCCAGCTGGCCGCCGCAGAGCGCGAGGACGCCCAACTCGTGGTGGAAGTAGGCCTGTTCTCCGACCTCGCCGGAGAGCCGGGAGGCCTCGGCGCCGGAGCGCAGGGCGCGTTCCCAGGCGCTCCAGTGCAGCCCGGCGGCGAAGGCGGGTCCGGCCGTGCGGGCCAGTCGGACGGCGGGGCTCTCGTCCTCGTCGTCGAGCGGCGCGGTGGTGCCGGGCACGAGACAGGTGAGCGCGGCGAGGACGGCGTCGGCCTCGGCGCAGACGCGCTCCGGGGTGACCGAGGGGTGTCCGGCCCACCAGGTGTAGTGCTGGGCGGCGGCGAGGGCCTGCTCGTCCAGGGTGTCCGTGTATCCGGAGGCCTCGAGCTGCGCCTGCACGCCGGCGGCGAGCCGGTAGCGGGAGCCGACCGGGGAGATCAGCGCGCACCCGGCGAGTTCGGCGAGCGCGGCGTCGGCGTGGGTGTCGCCCACGAGGGCGGGCAGGTGGGCCTGGTGGGGCACCTCGCCGCCGAGCGCGACGGCGAAGCGCAGTGTGGCGCGGGCCGACTCACTGAGCCGGGAGGCGAGCAGCGCGGCGGGTGCGGCGCCCTCGGCGAGGGAGGGCAGCGCCACGTCGTGGGCGTCGCCGGCCTCGAAGGGCGCGTCGTCCGGGACCTCCTGGAAGACGCCGTACTCGTCGAGGGCGTCCTCGCCGGCCTGGAGCCGGTCGCGCTGGCGCAGCAGGGCGCCGGCCTGCATGAAGCGCAGGGGCAGTCCCTCGGACTCGAACCAGAGGTCGCCCGCCCAGTTCGACTCCTCCTCGGTCAGGACGCGTCCGACGGAGCGTTCGAGGAGTTCGAGGCCGCCGCTGCGGTCGAGTCCGCCGAGGACGACCTCTTCGAGGAGGGCCTCGCCGGAGGGTGCCGGCACGTCGGGGGTGGCGGCGACGACGAACGCGCACTCGGGGGTGGCGTCGAGGAGTTCGTCGAGGGCGCTGCCGCCGATCTCGATGTCGTCGACGACGACCACGGCGCCGACGTCGCGGACGAGGAGCAGCAGTTCGTCGCGGTCGGGGCGGTGGAGCGGGGCGTCGTAGACGGCCGCGAAGAGGTCGTGGAGCAGGTCGGCCGCGGTGCGCCGGTGGCCGCAGAGGCGGACGACGCCGTCGGGGGCGAGGTCCGCGCAGTCGTCGGCGACGGCGTCGAGCAGCACGGTGCGGCCGGATCCGGAGGGTCCGGTGAGTCGTATGGAGCGGCCGCGGGCGAGGAGACGGACGAGCCGCTCGCGTTCCTCCTGGCGTTCCAGGAGGGGCAGCCGGGGCTGCGCGGGGCCGGGCGGCACGGGCGGCCGGGCCGCGCGGGCCAGTTCGGCGCGTGCGGCGGCGCCGTGCTTCACCGGCGGCTGCGGTCGCTCGTGCGGCGGGCAGTTCTCGATCTCGCTGCCGTCGACGGGGTTGACCGTGAGCAGGAAGTCGCCCGAGACGAGCTGGACCGTGCGGACGAGGGCGGGTGCGTGCTGGCCCAGGTCGGTGGCGAGCGGGTCGCGCGGCGGGCGCGGGCGAGGCGCCTGGCCGTCGTCGTCATGGCCGTACTCTTCGGGTCCCCGGTTGGTCGGGTCCATGTTCCAAGCCCCCCAAAAGCGTCGTGTGCCAAGCCCTCCCGGCCGTGCTGCACACCGCGCTGTCGCTTCTGGTCCGGTGCCCGCTCGTAGGGTTTCAGGCGGCGGGCAGCCGAACCCTAAACCTTCGCACAGTATCTACGAACAGGCGGGGTACCGCGCCGTCCGAACCGTCACAGCTTCGTGAGGATTGTGCACGGGATGCGTTTCCCACGCCGGTCAGGGCGCGGACGCGGTCGCTCACGCGGCGCGGTGAGGTGCTCGCCCGGGTCAGACGCGGGGCAGGGACTCGACCCCGATACCACCCTCGATCGCCAGGATCCGGTGCAGCCGGGTGGCCACCAGCAGGCGCTGCATCTGCGGTGGGACCCCGCGCAGCACGAGCCGTCTGCCGCACCGCCCGGCGCGTCGGTGGGCCCCCATGATGACACCGAGCCCGGTGGCGTCCCAGGAGTCCAGCTCGGACAGGTCCAGCACGAGGTCGCCGACTCCGTCGTCGACGGCCGTGTGCAGGACCGTGCGGGCGTCCGCCGCGCTGCGTACGTCGAGGCGGCCCCCGACGACCAGCTCGGCGTGGTCGCCCCTGATGTACATATGCGCTCCCCGAGAATGCGTCTCGTAACTCCGCGTGTGTCTGTTACCGCGTCTTCGCGTCTGTATGTTGTGCACCGTCTGACTGCCTGAGGGCCGCAGAGGTTGCCGTCTGTAAGCGAACCGATACCGAATTCACCTCATGGGGTGACACCCGAGAGGCGCGTGCGGTTTCGTGCCGAATGCGGCGACGGGGTCGTCCGTCGCCGCGGTGATCGTTCAGTGCTTGTAGAAGCCCTGCCCGCTCTTGCGCCCGATGTCACCGGCGTCAACCATCCGGCGCATCAGCTCGGGCGGCGCGAACTTCTCGTCCTGGGTCTCGGTGTAGATGTTGCCGGTGGCGTGCAGCAGGATGTCGACGCCCGTGAGGTCGGCGGTGGCGAGGGGTCCCATCGCGTGACCGAAGCCCAGCCGGCAGGCGAGGTCGATGTCCTCGGCGGTGGCCACGCCCGACTCGTACAGCTTGGTCGCCTCGACGACGAGGGCCGAGATGAGACGGGTGGTCACGAAGCCGGCGACGTCGCGGTTGACGACGATGCAGGTCTTGCCGACCGACTCGCTGAACTCCCGCGCGGTGGCCAGTGTTTCGTCGCTCGTCTTGTAGCCGCGGACCAGCTCGACGAGCTGCATCATCGGCACCGGCGAGAAGAAGTGCACGCCGACGACGCGCTCCGGGCGCTCGGTGGCCGCCGCGATCTTGGTGATCGGGATGGCGGAGGTGTTCGAGGCGAGCACGGTGTCGGGGCGCACGATCTTGTCGAGGGCGCGGAAGATCTCGTGCTTGACCTCGAGCTTCTCGAAGACGGCCTCGACGACGATGTCCGCGTCGGACGCCGCGTCCAGGTCGGTGGTCGCGGTGATGCGCGCGAGCGCCGCCTCGGCGTCGGCCGCCTCCAGCTTGCCCTTGCTCACGAACTTGTCGTACGAGGCTTTGATCCCGTCGAGGCCACGGCCGAGCGCCGCGTCGGTGACATCGCGCAGGACGACGTCCCAGCCCGCCTGCGCGGAGACCTGGGCGATGCCGGACCCCATGAGTCCGGCTCCGATGACGGCGAGCTTCCGTGCCACTCCGACTCCCTCAACACGCTGAATGAGTTGCTCTCCCGGCGGACCCTAGCGCCCGGGTGCGCCTGTGTGACCGGTAAGTAACGCGCGTCACGTCTCATCTGACGGACATCACACCGGCACGGGTCATTCGACCGCCCGTACGGCGTAGTTGAGCACCTTGGGGCTCAACAGGTCCTCCATGTCGTCGAGGAGGAGAAGCACCTCGCGTGACACTTCGTCCGGATTGCGGCCGGCCATCATCTCCCGGCCGATGACCGACATGACGGTCTGATGCACCCAGTTGATCTGGCCGGCGACCAGGCCCGGCAGCGGGTCCTCGGGCGCCGCTCCGGTTCCCTCGCGCAGCGCCTCCTCCAGGTTGACGTGGATCTCCTGGCCGATCGCCCACAGCCGCGAGCGGAGCGCGGCCGCGTCCTGGATGACCTCCATGAAACGGGCGTACCCGGTCATCAGTCCGAGCCGCGGAGAGACCGCCTGGACCTCGTCGCGCAGTTCGCGCAGGACCGCGGCGGCGGCCGACTCACCCTTCGCCCGGCCGCGGACCCAGCCGGCGAGGCGGTCGACGACGCCCCGGGAGCGGTCGAGGAAGAGGTCCTCCTTGGCCGGGAAGTAGTTGTAGACGGTGTTCACGGAGACGTCCGCGGCGTCCGCGATCTCCGCGACGGTCACCGCGTCGAAGCCCCGTTCCAGGAACAGCCCCGTGGCGACGTCGGAGATGTACTGCCGCGTCTGCCGTTTCTTCCGCTCCCTGAGCCCTTCCGCCATGTCCGCATCGTAACTTTCACTGGGCCCGCTGAAATCTTGGGGTCATTGCAAAATTAAAGAGACTCTGTTTTTCTGGCGGCATGGCAATCATCAGTACGGCCGGACTGGCCCGCACCTTCGCGACCAAGCGGGGGCCGGTGGAGGCGGTCCGCGGCATCGACCTCACGGTGCGGCCCGGCGAGATCCTCGGCCTCCTCGGGGCCAACGGCGCGGGCAAGACCACCACGCTCCGGATGCTCACCACCCTGCTCGCCCCCACCGGCGGCGCCGCGACCGTCGCGGGATGCGACCTCGTCGGCGACCCGGCGGGCGTGCGCCGCGCCTGCGGCTACGTCGCCCAGTCGGGCGGCGTCGACCCGCACGTCACCGTGCGGGAGGAGCTCGTCACCCAGGGACGGCTGTACCGGCTGCCCCGGCCGCGCGCGGTCGAGCGGGCCGACGAACTGGCCCACGAACTCGGCCTCACCGACCTCATGGACCGCCGCACCTCCACGCTCTCCGGCGGCCGGCGGCGGCGCCTGGACATCGCGCTCGGCCTCACCCACCGGCCCGTGGTGCTCTTCCTCGACGAGCCGACGACCGGACTCGACCCCGCCGGCCGCGCCGACCTCTGGGACCTCGTACGCGGGCTGCGCGACACCCACGGCACCACGGTCTTCCTCACCACCCACTACCTCGACGAGGCGGACGCGCTCGCCGACCGGCTGGTCATCGTCGACCGGGGCGTGGTGGTCGCCGACGGCACGCCCGGCGCGCTGAAGCGGGCGCACGGCGGCTCCCCCGACGCGACGCTCCAGGACACCTTCCTCGCCATCACCGGACGCGGCCCCGAACCGGCCGACGCCACGCCCGTGGCCGTCTGACACCGCCCCGCCGCCGACCGCCCCGCCGAACAGGACCGAGGACCGATGCTTCTCCACGACACCGCGCTGATCTTCGGGCGCTACGCCCGCCAGACCCTGCGCTCCCGCTTCGCGATGCTCTTCGGCGTCCTGATGCCGCTGCTGTACCTGTTCTTCTTCGGACCGCTCCTGACCGGTCTGCCCCTCGCTTCCCGGGGCACCTCCTGGCAGGTCCTCGTCCCCGGCCTGCTGCTCCAACTCGGCCTGTTCGGCGCCGCGTTCGCCGGGTTCACCATCATCATCGAGAAGAACCTGGGCATCGTGGAACGCATGCGCGTCACCCCCGTGAGCCGGCTGGCGCTGCTGCTCGGCCGGGTGCTGCGCGACGCCGCCGTCTTCGTCCTCCAGGCAGTGCTGCTGGTCCTGGCGGCCCTGGTGATGGGACTGCGCGCCCCGCTCGCCGGCATCCTGATCGGCTTCGCCTTCGTCGCCCTGCTGACCGTCTCGCTCGCCTCGCTGTCGTACGCCCTCGCACTGAAGGTCAGCACGCCGCAGGAGTTCGGACCCGCCGTGAACGCGCTGACGATGCCGTCCATGCTGCTGTCCGGCCTGATGCTCCCGATGGCGCTGGCCCCCGGCTGGCTGGACGTGCTCTCGCACTTCATGCCGTTCCGCTACCTGGTGGACGCGGTACGCGACGCGTACGTCGGCTCCTACGCGACCGCGCACATGCTGTACGGCGTCCTGGTGGCCCTCGGCTTCGCCACACTCGCCGTGACAGTGGGCACACGGGTCTTCCGCAGGGTCGGCGCGTAACTAGGCTGACCCCATGGTCAACCTGACGCGCATCTACACCCGGACCGGCGACCAGGGCACCACCGCCCTCGGTGACATGAGCAGGGTCGCCAAGACCGACCTGCGGATCTCGGCGTACGCCGACGCCAACGAGGCGAACGCGGTGATCGGCACCGCCATCGCGCTGGGCGGCCTGGAGGCGGAGGTCGTCGAGGTCCTCACCCGAGTCCAGAACGACCTGTTCGACGTGGGCGCGGACCTCTCGACACCGGTGGTCGAGGACCCGCAGTTCCCGCCGCTGCGCGTGGAGCAGTTCTACGTCGACAAGCTGGAGGCGGACTGCGACCGCTTCAACGAGCGGCTGGAGAAGCTCCGTTCCTTCATCCTGCCCGGCGGCACCGCGGGCGCGGCCCTCCTGCACCAGGCGTGCACGGTCGTCCGCCGTGCCGAGCGTTCGACCTGGTCGGCGCTGGAGGTCCACGGCGAGGCGATGAACCCGCTCACCGCCACCTACCTCAACCGTCTCTCGGACCTCCTGTTCATCCTGGCGCGCACGGCCAACAAGGACACCGGTGACGTGCTGTGGGTCCCGGGCGGGGAGCGGTAGAACCCGAGCCGAACCGAAGAGCACCCCTCGCCGAGAAGGACGGGCGAGGGGTCACGGCTGCCCCCTGGCGAAGAACGGCCCGGAGTTTTTTGCCGGGCGGGGACAGACCTGCGGCACCCGTGCGTCGCGGCACCGCCGGCGACACCGAACGACCGAGCGTGCACGTCAGCCCGCCTGCCGGCACCGCCGGACACCGGGGGCCGGTCCCAAGCGACCCTCCTCCCAACGGAGTTGAGTGATCGCTCCCGGCACATTGCACTGGTCCAGACCTATTGACCCGTGGTCCAGACCTTTCTATTCTCGCCGCACTGCGCTTAGCCATGCCCACGACACCCCCGGCCTAGGGGGCGCCGGGCGGCGGGAGCGCGAGCGCGCGCACGCCCACCGGGCTGAGCACGGTCGCGGTCCCTCCGCTCGTCACGGCGCCCCGGAGGCACCAGACGAAAGAGGAGAGGCATCATGCGCTTCCGGCAGAGAGCCAGACACAGAACCGTGGCGGGGCTCACCACCCTGCTCCTCCCCCTCGCCGCACTCGTCGGCCTCGCGGGCCCCGCACAGGCGGCCACCAGCGCCACCGCGACGTACACCAAGACCCAGGACTGGGGCACGGGGTTCGGCGGCCAGTGGACCGTCAAGAACACCGGCACCGCCGCCATCAGTTCGTGGACCATCGAGTGGGACTTCCCCACCGGCACGTCCGTCACCTCGGCGTGGGACTCGGACGTCACCCACTCCGGCAACCACTGGACCGCCAAGAACAAGTCCTACAACGGCACCCTCGCCGCGGGCGCCTCCCTCTCCTTCGGCTTCAACGGCGCCGGCTCCGGTTCGCCCACCAACTGCACGCTCAACGGCGGCAGTTGTGACGGCGGCCCCACCGTCCCCGGCGACAGCGCACCCTCCGCGCCCGGTACGCCCACCTCCTCGGCCGTCACCGACACCTCGGTGAAGCTCTCCTGGAGCGCGGCCACCGACGACAAGGGCGTCAAGAACTACGACGTCCTGCGCGGCGGCACCAAGGTCGCGACCGTGACGACCACCTCGTACACGGACACCGGCCTGACCGCCGGCACCGACTACTCGTACACGGTCCAGGCCCGTGACACCGCAGACCAGACCGGTCCGGTCAGCGGCGCGGTCTCCGTGCACACCACCGGCGGCGGCACCACCCCCCCGCCCACCGGCAACGCCGTCAAGCTCGGCTACTTCACCGAGTGGGGCATCTACGGCCGCAACTACAACGTCAAGAACCTGGTGACGTCCGGCTCGGCCGCCAAGATCACGCACATCAACTACGCCTTCGGCAACGTCACCGGCGGCAAGTGCGCGATCGGCGACTCCTACGCCGACTACGACAAGGCCTTCACCGCCGACCAGTCGGTCAGCGGCGTCGCCGACACCTGGGACCAGCCGCTGCGCGGCAACTTCAACCAGCTGCGTGAGCTGAAGGCCAAGTACCCGAACATCAAGGTGCTGTGGTCCTTCGGCGGCTGGACCTGGTCCGGCGGCTTCGGCGACGCGGCCAAGAACCCGGCGGCCTTCGCGCAGTCCTGCTACGACCTGGTCGAGGACCCGCGCTGGGCCGACGTCTTCGACGGCATCGACATCGACTGGGAGTACCCGAACGCCTGTGGTCTGACCTGCGACACCAGCGGTGCCGCGGCCTACAAGAACCTCATGCAGGCGCTGCGCGCCAAGTTCGGCACGAACAACCTGGTCACCGCCGCCACCACGGCCGACGGCACCTCGGGCGGAAAGATCGACGCCGCCGACTACGCGGGCGCCGCGCAGTACGTCGACTGGTACAACGTGATGACGTACGACTTCTTCGGAGCGTTCGACGCGGACGGCCCGACCGCCCCGCACTCCCCGCTCACCTCGTACAGCGGCATCCCGCAGGCCGGCTTCACCACCGCCGACGCGATCGCCAAGTTCAAGTCCAAGGGCGTGCCGGCCAGCAAGCTGCTGATCGGCATCGGCTTCTACGGGCGCGGCTGGACCGGCGTCACCCAGGACGCCCCGGGCGGCACCGCCACCGGCCCCGCGCCGGGCACGTACGAGCCGGGCAACGAGGACTACAAGGTCCTCAAGACGTCCTGCCCCGTCACCGGCACCATCGCCGGCACGGCGTACGCGCACTGCGGCAGCAACTGGTGGTCGTACGACACCCCGACCACCATCGGCACGAAGATGGCGTGGGCCAAGACCCAGGGTCTGGGCGGCGCGTTCTTCTGGGAGTTCAGCGGCGACACCAGCAACGGTGAACTCGTCAGCGCCATCAACAGCGGCCTGAGCTGACCCCCCGCACCACCTCGCACGAAAGCCGCGGGCAGACCTCCGGGTCTGTCCGCGGCTCTCTTTTCCGGCGGCCCGAGCGGCAACGACCGGGCGGGCGTACGGGTCAGGCGACGTTCACGCGCTGGCCGGGCGGTGCCGCCTCCAGCCACGCGAGGAAGCCGGTGAGCGCGTCCTCGCTCATCGCCAGTTCGAGACGCGTACCGCGGTGGACACAGGTCAGGATGATCGCGTCGGAGAGCAGCGCGAGTTCCTCCTCGCCCTCGGCGGCACGGCGGCCGGCCACCTCGATCGCCGAGCGTTCGAGAACGCGGCGCGGCCGGGGGGCGTAGGAGAAGACGCGGTACCACTCGACGCGGTCGCTGTTGTAGCGGGCGACTCCATAACTCCAGCCCTTGCCGCCGGCGTCGCCCTTCTCGGGGACGTCCCAGCGCAGGCTGCAGTCGAACGTTCCGCCGGAACGCTGGATCAGCCGGCGGCGGAGCCCGAAGACGAACAGCCCCACCACCACGAGCGCCACTACGATTCCGCACACAGTCAGAGCGAGGACCATCGACACCGACCTCCTCGTCTCCTAGGTAACGGAAAAGAAAAAACTTCCGGATTTGCCTCAGCCGCGGCCAGGGCCGGAGTGATCCGGTCCCAGCCGCGGCTGAGGCAAAGCTTCACACAGTGCGGCCCCAGCGCCTAAGGGCCTGGGGTCGCACGGTCGTCAGCGCGTCGACACCGCACGCAGGCGAACGTCCGCGCGACGCTCGGCGGACGCGTCGGCGTCCGACTTCGCGCGCTCGAGCGCCCGCTCCGCACGCTGGACATCGATCTCTTCCGACAGCTCGGCGATCTCGGCCAGCAGCGACAGCTTGTTGTCGGCGAACGAGATGAATCCCCCGTGCACCGCGGCGATGACCGTTCCGCCATCGCTCGTACGAATGGTCACCGGGCCCGACTCCAGCACACCGAGAAGCGGCTGGTGACCGGGCATGACGCCGATGTCGCCGGACGCGGTACGCGCGACGACCAGGGTGGCCTCGCCGGACCAGACACTGCGGTCCGCGGCGACGAGCTCGACGTGCAGCTCAGCAGCCAAGGTGGGCTCCTCGGGTCACCACCCGGCGTTGCTGCCGGGTGTTGGGTCAAAGTCTAGTAGGCGAACGGAGGGGGACGGACCGCACCCCGCGAGGCGCGGCCCCTCCCCCCTCATTCAGAACACGAGGTTCAGGAGACGCCGAGTTCCTTGGCGTTGGCCTTGAGGTCCTCGATACCACCGCAGAGGAAGAACGCCTGCTCCGGGAAGTGGTCGTACTCGCCGTCGATGATCGCGTTGAAGGCCACGATCGACTCGTCCAGCGGGACGTCCGACCCGTCGACGCCGGTGAACTGCTTGGCGACGTGGGTGTTCTGGGACAGGAAGCGCTCCACGCGACGGGCACGGTGGACGGTGAGCTTGTCCTCTTCGCCCAGCTCGTCGATACCGAGGATCGCGATGATGTCCTGGAGGTCCTTGTACTTCTGGAGGACCGACTTCACCCGCATGGCGGCGGCGTAGTGGTCCGCCGCGATGTAGCGCGGGTCCAGGATGCGGGACGTGGAGTCCAGCGGGTCCACGGCCGGGTAGATGCCCTTCTCGGAGATCGGACGGGAGAGAACCGTCGTCGCGTCGAGGTGGGCGAACGTGGTGGCCGGGGCCGGGTCGGTCAGGTCGTCCGCGGGGACGTAGATCGCCTGCATCGAGGTGATCGAGTGACCACGGGTCGAGGTGATGCGCTCCTGGAGGAGACCCATCTCGTCGGCCAGGTTCGGCTGGTAACCCACCGCGGAGGGCATACGGCCGAGCAGGGTCGAGACCTCGGAACCGGCCTGCGTGAAGCGGAAGATGTTGTCGATGAAGAACAGCACGTCCTGCTTCTGCACATCGCGGAAGTACTCCGCCATGGTCAGACCCGCGAGGGCCACGCGCAGACGGGTGCCCGGGGGCTCGTCCATCTGACCGAAGACAAGCGCGGTCTTGTCGATGACGCCCGACTCGGACATCTCCTCGATGAGGTCGTTGCCCTCACGGGTGCGCTCGCCGACACCGGCGAACACGGAGACACCGTCGTGGTTGTTGGCGACGCGGTAGATCATCTCCTGGATGAGCACCGTCTTGCCGACACCGGCACCACCGAACAGACCGATCTTTCCACCCTTGACGTACGGGGTGAGGAGGTCGATGACCTTGACGCCGGTCTCGAACATCTCGGTCTTCGACTCGAGCTCGTCGAAGCGCGGGGCCTTGCGGTGGATGGACCAGCGCTCGCCCGAGTACTTCTCGTCGCTGTTCAGAACCTCACCGAGGGTGTTGAACACCTTGCCCTTGGTGAAGTCACCGACGGGGACCGTGATGCCGGAACCGGTGTCGGTGACCGCGGCCTGGCGGACCAGACCGTCGGTGGGCTGCATGGAGATCGTGCGGACCAGGCCGTCACCCAGGTGCTGGGCGACTTCCAGGGTCAGCGTCTTCTTCTCGCCGGCGTTGGCCGGGTCGGCCACCTCGACGTGAAGGGCGTTGTAGATGTCCGGCATCGCGTCGACGGGGAACTCCACGTCGACGACCGGGCCGATGACCCGGGCGACGCGGCCCGTGGCAACGGCCGTCTCAGAAGTCGTCGTCATTACTTGTCACTCCCCGCGGTCGCGTCGGCAAGGGCTGCGGAGCCACCGACGATCTCGCTGATTTCCTGGGTGATTTCGGCCTGGCGGGCCGCATTGGCAAGTCGGGAGAGCGTGGTGATCAGGTCTCCCGCGTTGTCGGTCGCCGACTTCATCGCGCGGCGCGTGGCGGCGTGCTTGGAGGCAGCCGACTGGAGCAGCGCGTTGTAGATACGGCTCTCGACGTAGCGCGGCAGCAGGGCGTCAAGGACGTCCTCCGCCGACGGCTCGAACTCGAACAGCGGAAGGATCTCGCCCTTGGGCGCTTCCTCCGCGACCTCTTCGAGGCGGAGCGGCAGCAACCGGCTGTCGACAGCCGACTGCGTCATCATCGAGACGAACTCGGTGTAGACGATGTGGAGTTCGTCCACGCCGCCGTCCGCCGTCTCCTTCTCGATGGCCTCGATGAGCGGACCCGCAACCTTCTTCGCGTCCGCGTAGGTGGGCTCGTCGGTGAAACCCGACCACGACTCCACGACCTTGCGCTCGCGGAAGTTGTAGTGGGCCAGACCGCGGCGGCCGACGATGAACGTGTCGACCTCCTTGCCCTCGGCCTCGAGGCGCGCCGTCAACTGCTCGGCGGCCTTGATGGCGTTGGAGTTGAAGGCGCCGGCCAGACCGCGGTCGCTCGTGAGGAGCAGCACCGCGGAACGGGTCGCCGTCTCCGCCTCCGTGGTCAGCGGGTGCTTGGTGTTCGAACCGGTACCGACCGCCGTGACCGCGCGCGTGAGCTCGGTCGCGTACGGCGCGGAGGCCGCCACCTTGCGCTGCGCCTTGACGACACGCGAGGCGGCGATCATCTCCATCGCCTTGGTGATCTTCTTGGTCGCGGTGACGGATCGGATGCGACGCTTGTAGACCCGGAGCTGGGCTCCCATGAGTCAGGTCCCTTCCTTACGTCACTTGGCCGCGGCCGGAGCGTCCTCGCCGAGAAGCTTCCCGTCCGAGGTCTCGAACTGCTTCTTGAAGTCCGCGATCGAGTCCGCGACGGCGGTGAGCGTGTCGTCCGACATCTTGCCGCCCTCCTTGATGGAGGTCATGAGGCCCTGCTCCTTGCGGTGCAGGTACTCCAGGAGCTCCTTCTCGAAGCGGCGGACGTCCTCGACCGGAACGTCGTCCATCTTGCCGGTCGTACCGGCCCAGACGGAGACGACCTGGTCCTCGGTCGGCATCGGCTGGTACTGAGCCTGCTTGAGCAGCTCGACCAGACGCTGACCGCGCTCCAGCTGCGACTTCGACGCGGCGTCCAGGTCGGAACCGAAGGCGGCGAACGCCTCCAGCTCACGGTACTGGGCGAGGTCGAGGCGAAGCCGGCCGGAGACCTGCTTCATCGCCTTGTGCTGGGCGGAGCCACCGACGCGGGAGACCGAGATACCGACGTTCAGGGCCGGACGCTGGCCGGCGTTGAACAGGTCGGACTCCAGGAAGCACTGGCCGTCGGTGATGGAGATGACGTTGGTCGGGATGAACGCCGACACGTCGTTCGCCTTGGTCTCGACGATCGGCAGACCGGTCATCGAACCGGCGCCCAGGTCGTCGGAGAGCTTCGCGCAGCGCTCCAGCAGACGGGAGTGCAGGTAGAAGACGTCACCGGGGTAGGCCTCGCGCCCCGGCGGGCGGCGGAGCAGCAGGGACACGGCGCGGTAGGCGTCGGCCTGCTTCGAGAGGTCGTCGAAGATGATGAGGACGTGCTTGCCCTCGTACATCCACTGCTGACCGATGGCCGAACCGGTGTACGGCGCCAGGTACTTGAAGCCGGCCGGGTCGGACGCCGGGGCGGCGACGATGGTCGTGTACTCCAGCGCGCCGGCCTCTTCGAGCGCACCACGCACGGAGGCGATGGTGGAACCCTTCTGACCGATGGCGACGTAGATGCAGCGGACCTGCTTCTTCGTGTCGCCCGAGCGCCAGTTGTCGCGCTGGTTGATGATCGTGTCGACAGCCAGGGCGGTCTTGCCGGTCTGGCGGTCACCGATGATCAGCTGACGCTGGCCACGGCCGATCGGGGTCATCGCGTCGACGGCCTTGTAGCCCGTCTCCATCGGCTCGTGCACCGACTTGCGGACCATGACGCCCGGGGCCTGCAGCTCGAGGGCGCGTCGTCCGGACGTCTCGATCTCGCCGAGGCCGTCGATCGGGTTGCCGAGCGGGTCGACGACGCGGCCGAGGTAACCCTCGCCCACGGCGACGGACAGCACCTCACCGGTGCGCTGCACCGGCTGGCCCTCCTCGACACCGCTGAACTCGCCGAGGACGACCGCACCGATCTCGCGCTCTTCCAGGTTCAGCGCGAGGCCGAGAGTGCCGTCCTCGAACTTCAGCAGTTCGTTCGCCATGGCCGAGGGGAGACCCTCGATCTTGGCGATACCGTCGCCGGCGACGGTGACCGTACCGACCTCCTCGCGCGAGGCCGCGTCCGGCTTGTACGACTGGACAAAGTTCTCCAGCGCATCCCGGATCTCCTCCGGCCGGATCGTGAGCTCCGCCATCTGGGTTCCCTGCTCTCCTTGTTGGGCCCGAAGTTTCACTTGGGGGGATGGGGACTCCCCCCTGAAAGAGGTGAATCCTCTGCACGGCCCAACATGGGCCGTAATTGCGTACTGCTTGTGGGCTTGCTAGCTCGCCATACGGCGAGTGGCGTCCTCGAGACGGTCCGCGATCGAACCGTTGATGACCTCGTCACCGACCTGCACCCGGATCCCGCCGAGGACATCGGGGTCCACGTCGAGGTTCAGGTGCATCGGGCGGCCGTAGAGCTTCGCCAGCGCGGCGCCGAGGCGCTGCTTCTGGCCGTCGCTCAGCGGCACCGCCGAGGTGACCACGGCGACCATGCGGTTGCGGCGCTCGGCGGCGAGCTTGGACAGGGACTCGAGTCCCGCTTCCAGGCTACGTCCGCGCGGCGCGGTCACAAGGCGCGTCACCAGACGCTCGGTCGTCACGTTGGCCCGGCCGCCGAGCAGGCTGCGCAGCAGCTCGCTCTTGGCCGCCGTGGTGGCGGCGCGGTCGGTCAGCGCGGCGCGCAGCTCGGTGTTCGAGGAGACGATCCGGCCGAAGCGGAACACCTCGTCCTCGACATCGTCGAGCGCACCCGCACGCTGGGCCGCCGTGAGGTCGGCGGTCGCGGCGATCTCCTCGAGCGCGTCCACCAGGTCGCGGGGCTGCGACCAGCGGGAACGCACCATGCCGGTGACCAGGTCGGCGGTGGTACCGCTGACCTGGGCGCCGAGCAGGCGCTGGACCAGCTCGGCCTTGGCCTCGGCGGGCTGCGCCGGGTCGGTGAGGACCCGACGCAGCGACACCTCGCGGTGGAGCAGCGCGGTGACCGCGGCCAGCTCGTCGGCGAGCTGCGCCGCGTCCACGGACGTGGAGTCCGTCAGCGCGTCGAGACGCTCACGTGCGGCTGCGGTTGCCTCGCGGCTCGCTCCGTGCGCAGTCATCGAGCCGCCTCGGCCTTCTCCTCAAGCTCGGAGAGGAAACGGTCGATGACACGGCTCTGGCGGGCGTGGTCCTCGAGGGACTCGCCGACCAGCTTGCCGGCCAGGTCGGTGGCCAGGTGGCCGACGTCCTGACGCAGCGCCTGGGACGCGGCCTTGCGGTCCGCCTCGATCTGCGTGTGACCGGCGGCGATGATCTCTTCGCGCTGCCGCTGGCCTTCCGCGCGCATCTCGGTGATGAGCGTGGCGCCCTGCTCCTGTGCCTCCTGGCGCAGGCGCGCGGCCTCGTGACGGGCCTCGGCGAGCTGAGCCTTGTACTGCTCAAGAACGCTCTGGGCCTCGGTCTGAGCGGCCTCGGCCTTTTCGATACCGCCCTCGATGGCCTCGCGACGCTGCTCCAGAACCTTGTTGATGTTCGGGAGAAGCTTCCAGGCCAGGAAGCCGAAGACGATGACGAAGGCGAGCAGGCCGATGACAAGCTCGGGAATCGGCGGGACGAGGGGGTTTTCCGTCTCCTCGGCCGCCAGAATGAGCAGCTGGCTCATGTCAGTGCCTTTCGTCTAGTGGGCTGTCGTGGATCCGAAGATCACTTGCCGTAGACGAACGGCATGACCAGACCGATGAGGGCGAGCGCCTCACAGAAGGCGAAGCCGAGGATCTGGTTGGCGCGGATCAGACCGGCGGCCTCAGGCTGACGGGCGAGGGCCTGGGTGCCGTTACCGAAGATGATGCCGACGCCGACGCCGGGGCCGATGGCCGCGAGGCCGTAACCGATCGAGCCGAGCGAGCCGGAGACAGCGGCAAGGGTCTGGGACATGCCAGTTCTTCCTTTTCTTTACGGACCGGTGGGGGTTGGCCACCGGACGACTGCGGGGTCGAGAGGGGAGGCGCTCAGTGGTTCTCGGCCAGTGCGCCCTGGATGTAGGTGCAGGTCAGCAGGACGAAGACGTAGGCCTGCAGGGCCTGGATGAACAGCTCGAACGCGGTCATGACGAGGGTCATGATGAACGAGACGCCCGCGTACGCGATGCCGATGCCGTTGAGCAGGTACCAGCTGGCGATCGTGAACAGCAGCAGGAGCGTATGGCCCGCGAACATGTTCGCGAACAGTCGCACCGCGTGCGTGAACGGGCGGACGAGCAGGTTCGAGAAGAACTCGATGACCATGGCGAGCGGCAGAACCGGGCCGAGCGACTTGTCGTATCCGGTGACGTTCTTGAAGAAGCCCACGAAGCCGTGCCGCTTGAAGGTCAGCGAGACCCACAGGACATAGACGATCAGGGCCAGCACCAGCGGGTACGAGATGATCGCGGTGACCGGGAACTGGGCGAGCGGGATGATCGACCAGAGGTTCATCATCCAGACGAAGAAGAACAGCGAGACGATCAGTGGAACGTACTTCTCGCCTTCCTTCTTGCCGATCGTCTCGTAGACGACGCCACGACGGACGAAGTCGTAGCCCGCCTCGGCGATCATCTGCAGCTTGCCCGGGACGACCTTCGGCTTACGGAAGGCGGCCCAGAAGAAGCCGACGATGACGATCGAACCGAGCAGCGCCAGGAGCATCGTCTTGTTGAAGTAGACGTTGCTGTCACCGTCGCCCCAGAGGGGCTCGAACAGGAACGAGTGCAGGCCGGGAGCCGGGAAGCCACAGCCGTCGAAGATGTGGCAGTCGGTCTCGAAGGCGAGCACCTGCGTCGGGTCAGCACTCACCGCGGGCTCCTTCAGCGTGGCGCATAGGTACGGCAACCTCGTTGTGTCGGCGCGGCGCACAGCCGCGGTTCGGCACTGGACTGGTGTTACGGATGTGGGGGCGGCTGTGGGGCATCAAGCCTCGCGATTGAGCAGGCGTCAGCTCAGATGCCCGCGCCCGCGATGCCGCAGTTGGCACCGGACGATAGCAGGATCTCTTACGCGCACTTATCCCGGCCCTACCGTTCACGACGAGTGCCCTGTCTTCTCGGGCTTGTCGCCCTTCGAGGACTCGGGTTCGACGTAGAGGATCTTGGCCTTCATGTGGGCACGCGCCTGTGCGCCGATCCACGCGAGCGTGGTGGCGACCAGGGTGAGCGCGAAGGACTTGGGGTTGAACAGCGACGTGTTCTTGAACGCGGCGACGAAGATGAACAGCAGAAGAATCTGCGCCGTGTAGAGCAAGAGACCCATCGCCTGGAACAGGTGCGGAAGCGATTTGGCGGTGCGCTGCAGAACGTAGAGACCGAGCCCCATGAAGAGGATCACGACCAGCGTCGCGACGACCGCCCCGATCGCTCCCTTGCCGCCGGCGACCACACCACCGACCGCGGCGGCAATCGCGCCGACGGCAGCTGTGGGTACAGCGGCTTGAAGGAGAATCCGGGCGTCATTGGACGGCATGGCGGCAACTCCGCTTGCTCGGGGGGGCAGGGTGTCGTCATGGACGAGCGTAGTCCCGGGTGGAGAGAGAACCTCACGCCAAGGGACCGTCGCACTAGGGTCCTTCGGCTCTGTCCCGGGTTCTCGTGAACCGTATCACAAACTATTTGATGAGGTCTTTACCTGGTTGGTGTGCTCACTGTCACACATGAGAGTGACAGTGCGCGTCTGCGCACCCAAGCGGCCAACTTGTCTGGTATTGGGAGCCTTTGCTCCCCCACGACTTGGTCACGCGTTAGTCAGATTCTTACCTTCACGTCAGCGCGACGACTCGGCCTCACGCCGGTCCAGGAGTCGCGAACGGGCACCAATTGCCGTTGCCCCGTTGACTCCTGAGACTCCGGCGACCGCCGCGGCACGGTGTTCGCGCGCCTCGTCCGGCCCGTCCGTGACCGCCGTCTCGTGCGTGACCGGCGCCCCCGCCACAGCGGCCGCGGCGGCGGCCCTGCGACGGCGGTAGCGCGGCGGCAGGAGGTGCTCCGCCCAACGCGGGGCACGGGGTGTGAAGCGCGGCAGCAGGAGCAGCACCAGACCGACCGCGCTGAGTGCCGCGATGGCCAGCACGCTCCACATGGCCCCGGAGTTGACCGAGTAGGCGAGGGCGCCGAACGAGATCAGCGCCGACCAGAAGTACATGATCAGCACAGCGCGGCTGTGCGAGTGGCCGACCTCCAGGAGACGGTGATGCAGGTGCCCGCGGTCCGCCGCGAACGGCGACTGTCCGCGCCAGGTGCGCCGCACGATCGCGAGCACCAGGTCGGCGGCCGGGATCGCGATGATCGTGAGCGGCAGCAGCAGCGGGATGAACACGGGCACGGTCTGGTGCACGGTGTTGCGCTCGGAACCGGAGAAGAGGTTCATCACGTCGGGGTCGATCTGCCCCGTGATGGAGATCGCGCCGGCGGCCAGCACCAGTCCGATGAGCATCGAGCCGGAGTCGCCCATGAAGATCCGCGCGGGATGCATGTTGTGCGGCAGGAAGCCCAGGCACATGCCCATCAGGATCGCCGCGAACAGGGTCGCCGGGGCGGCCGCCTCGATGCCGTACGAGTACCAGATCCGGTAGGCGTACAGGAAGAACGCGGCGGACGCGATGCACACCACACCGGCGGCCAGTCCGTCGAGGCCGTCCACGAAGTTGACCGCGTTGATCGTGATGACGACGAGCGCCACCGTCAGCAGCGTGCCCTGCCACTGGGTCAGCGCGACCAGTCCGACGCCCGGGATCGGCAGCCACAGGATCGTCAGACCCTGCACCACCATCACACCGGCGGCGATCATCTGGCCGCCCAGCTTGATCAGGGCGTCGATCTCGAACTTGTCGTCCAGTACGCCGATCAGCCAGATCAGCGCGGCTCCGGAGAGCAGGGCACGCGGTTCGTTCGAGTTGGCGAAGACCTCGTTGAGGTTCGTCAGGTGGTCCGCGACCAGCAGACCGGCGCACAGGCCGAAGAACATCGCGATGCCGCCGAGCCGCGGCGTGGGTTCACGGTGCACGTCGCGCGCACGGATTTCCGGCATGGCTCCGGCCACGATCGCGAACTTCCGTACCGGCCCTGTCAGCAGATACGTCACCGCGGCCGTGATGCAGAGCGTCAGCAGGTATTCACGCACGGGCTTCCCCACAGGTCTCGCTGGCCATCACAGCCCCACACCCTAGCGATGCACGCATATGGTTGGGGACTTCCGGGTAGCGACGATGGTTGCACGAGTGGCTGTGCACCTGTGCACATGTACCCGCAGTCAGTCCGGATATGGGGGAAATATTCCGGTCAGCTCCCGCACTTCTTCACGGGCCCGCTTGACGTCGATCTCTTCCCGCAGCACTCCGGCGATCAGTACGGCGACCCGCGCGGCCTCTGCCTGGCCCATCCCCTGGGTGGTCAGCGCCGCGGTGCCCAGCCGCAGGCCACGGGGGTCGCCGTGGGGCAGCGCACACGTGTCGAGGACCATACCGGCCGCGGCGAGCCGCCCACGCGCGGTGCGCCCGTCGACACCGAGCGGCGCCGGATCCACGGTGACGAGGTGGGTGTCGGTGCCGCCGGTGGTGACGGCGAGCCCCTCCGCGTCCAGTCCGGCGGCCAGCACCCGCGCGTTCGCGACCACCTGATGGGCGTACGCCGTGAACGCCGGGGTTGCCGCCTCGCCGAACGCGACGGCCTTCGCCGCGATGGTGTGCATCTGCGCGCCGCCCTGGGTGAACGGGAAGACCGCTCGGTCCACGCGCTCGGCCAGCTCGCCCCCGCACAGGATCATGCCGCCGCGCGGCCCCCTGAGCACCTTGTGGGTCGTCGCGCACACGACGTCGGCGTACGGCACCGGGTTGGGGGCCGCTCCCCCGGCGACGAGTCCGATGGGGTGGGCGGCGTCCGCGATCAGATAGGCGCCGGCCTCGTCTGCGACGTCCCGGAAGAAGGCGTAGTCGATGTGCCGGGGGTAGGAGATCGATCCGCAGACGACGGCCTTGGGGCGGTGGGCGCGGGCCAGCGCGCGCACCTGTTCGTGGTCGATGAGTCCGGTCTCCGCCTCGACCCCGTATCCGACGAAGTCGAACCAGCGGCCGGAGAAGTTCGCGGGCGAGCCGTGGGTGAGGTGACCGCCGGAGGACAGGCCCATCGCCAGCACGGTGTCACCGGGGCGCAGCAGCGCGGCGTACGCGGCGAGGACGGCCGAACTACCCGAGTGGGACTGCACGTTGGCGTGGTCGGCGCCGAACAGGGACTTGGCGCGGTCGACGGCGACGCGCTCGGCGACGTCCACGACCTCGCAGCCGCCGTGGTGGCGGGCGCCGGGGTATCCCTCGGCGTACTTGTTCGCCATCGGGGAGCCGAGCGCGGCGAGTACGGCGGGGGAGGTGAAGTTCTCGGCGGCGATCAGCTGGAGGGTCGTCGACTGCCGGTCCAGCTCACCGCGCAGGATCTCCGCCATCTCGGGATCCTGGCGCAGGAGGACATCCGCTTCGGGCATCTGGGTGACCGGCATGGGGGACTCCGGGCTCGGCGGGGACGCGCGCTACGTCCAATGTAGAACCGCGGGCCCTGCGACGCCTGGTGTCAGGCTCCCGGAGCGCCTGGTGTCAGGTCCGGGCGCGTACCCCCGTCAGCGCGGTGACGACCGGGTCGAGCGCCTCGTTGATCTCGTCGCCGATGGACCGGAAGAACGGCAGCGGCGCCCCGTAGGGGTCGAACACCTCGTCCGCCTCCGCCGTCGGGGCCAGCAGCCAGCCGCGCAGCGCGGCGGCGGCGCGCACCAGGGCGACGGCTCGTTCGACGACGCCGTGCTCCAGGGGCGGCAGGGTCGCCGGGTCTATGGCGCGGACGAGGCGGGTGAACTCCTTCAGGGTGAAGGTGCGCAGGCCCGCCGAGTGCCCCATGGAGATGACCTGGGCGCGGTGGTCGCGGGTGGCCGTCAGGACGAGGTCGGCGCGGATGACGTGGTCGTCGAGCAGCTCACGCCCGACGAAACCGGAGGGGTCCGCGCCGAAGTCGGCGAGGACGGTCGCGGCGTTGGCCTCCATGGGGGCGCCCTCGTGGCCCCAGGTGCCGGCGCTCTCCACGATGAGGCCGCCCCACCGGGGGTCGCCGAGCCGGTCCGCGAGGGCGTGCCGGGTCAGCCGCTCGGTGATCGGCGAGCGGCACACGTTGCCGGTGCTGACGTGGAGGATGCGGAAGGACTCCCTGGGGGACCCGTCGGTCCCCGTGATCCCCGTGCCTATGCCACGCATGGGGGTGCCCCCTGGTCGAGCGGAGCGGGGGGCCGGGAGGAGGCAGGGGCTGTCAATTCGCCACCTCGAGGTCGGGTACGACCTTGCGGAGCTCCTCCGCCGACAGGGCGCCCGCGCGCAGCAGCACGGGGACCTTGCCGGTCACGTCGACGATCGAGGAGGGCACGTTGCCCGGGGTGGGGCCGCCGTCCAGGTAGACCGAGATGGAGTCCCCGAGCATGTCCTGCGCGGCGTCGCAGGTCTCCGGGGAGGGGTGGCCCGTGAGGTTGGCGGAGGAGACGGCCATCGGGCCGACCTCGGTGAGGAGCTCGATGGCGACGGGGTGCAGCGGCATGCGGATCGCCACCGTGCCGCGGGTGTCGCCGAGGTCCCACTGGAGGGACGGCTGGTGCTTGGCGACGAGCGTGAGGGCTCCGGGCCAGAACGCGTCGACGAGCTCCCAGGCCAGCTCGGAGAAGTCCGTGACGAGGCCGTGCAGGGTGTTCGGGGAGCCGATGAGGACGGGGGTGGGCATGTTGCGGCCCCGGCCCTTGGCGTCGAGCAGGTCGGCCACGGCCTCGGAGGTGAACGCGTCGGCGCCGACGCCGTAGACGGTGTCCGTCGGGAGGACCACCAGTTCGCCACGGCGGACGGCGGACGCTGCCTCGCGCAGACCGGTGGTGCGGTCGGTCGCGTCGTTGGTGTCGTATCGCCGTGCCATTTAGCGGGCCTCCTCGTACACGTACTGCTGCTGGGGAAACGGGGGGAACACGATGCGTGCGCGTGCCCTGTCGCCGGGCGCCGGGACGCGGTGGGCCGGGCTCACGGCATCGCCTTGCGGGCGGTCGCGAAGCGGGGCCGGTTGTTGAGGTCGGGGTGGTCGGCCGCGTCGGCCCAGCCCCGCTCCTCGGTGAAGATCCACGGAACCTGTCCGCCCTGGGTGTCGGCGTGCTCGACGACGACGACGCCGCCGGGACGCAGCAGCCGGTGCGCGGTGCGCTCGATGCCGCGGATGAGGTCGAGTCCGTCCTCCCCCGAGAACAGGGCGAGTTCGGGGTCGTGGTCGCGGGCCTCCGGCTGCACGTACTCCCACTCGGTGAGCGGGATGTACGGAGGGTTGGAGATCACCAGGTCGACCTGGCCGTCGAGGTCCGGGAAGGCCTCCAGGGCGTCTCCCTGGCGCAGGTCGACCCTGGACCCCTCGACGTTCTTGCGCGTCCACCTGAGGGCGTCCTCGGACAGCTCCACGGCGTGCACACGGGAGCGCGGGACCTCCTGCGCGAGCGCGAGCGCGATGGCGCCCGATCCGGTGCACAGGTCGACGATCAGCGGTTCGACGACGTCCATCGCGCGGACGGCGTCTATGGCCCAGCCGACGACCGACTCGGTCTCCGGCCGGGGCACGAACACACCGGGGCCCACCTGGAGTTCGAGGTAGCGGAAGTAGGCGCGCCCGGTGATGTGCTGGAGCGGTTCGCGCGCCTCGCGGCGCGCGATCACCTCCCAGTAGCGGGCGTCGAAGTCGGAGTCCTTGACGGTGTGCAGCTCGCCCCGCTTCACACCGTGCACGAAGGCGGCGAGCTCCTCCGCGTCGTTGCGCGGCGAGGGCACGCCGGCGTCGGCCAGCCGCTGGGTGGCCTGGGCGACTTCCGCGAGCAGCACGCTGCGGGAGTTCGGGGGTCGACCCCCAAAATGTTGCTGCACGCTGGTCCTCCGGGGCTGAGCTGTTGTCGTGGGCTGCTTACGCGGCGGCGAGCTTGGCTGCCGAGTCCGCGTCGACGCAGGCCTGGATCATCGCGTCGAGGTCGCCGTCCAGGACCTGGTCCAAGTTGTACGCCTTGAAGCCGACGCGGTGGTCCGAGATGCGATTCTCCGGGAAGTTGTACGTACGGATCTTCTCGGAGCGGTCGACGGTGCGGACCTGGCTGCGGCGGACGTCCGCGGCCTCCCGTTCCGCTTCTTCCTGGGCCGCCGCGAGGAGCCTGGAGCGCAGGATACGCATCGCCTGCTCCTTGTTCTGCAGCTGGCTCTTCTCGTTCTGGCAGGAAGCGACGACTCCGGTGGGAATGTGCGTGATGCGCACGGCGGAGTCGGTGGTGTTGACGGACTGGCCGCCGGGACCGGAGGAGCGGTAGACGTCGATCCGCAGGTCGTTCGCGTGGATCTCGACGTCGACCTCCTCGGCCTCGGGCGTGACGAGCACGCCGGCGGCGGAGGTGTGGATGCGGCCCTGCGACTCGGTGGAGGGCACGCGCTGCACGCGGTGCACGCCGCCCTCGTACTTGAGGCGGGCCCAGACGCCCTGGCCGGGCTCGGTGGCACCCTGGCCGCCCTTGGTCTTCACGGCGACCTGGACGTCCTTGTAGCCGCCGAGCTCGGACTCGGTGGAGTCGATGATCTCGGTCTTCCAGCCGATGCGCTCGGCGTAGCGCAGGTACATGCGCAGGAGGTCACCGGCGAACAGGGCGGACTCGTCGCCGCCGGCGCCCGCCTTGATCTCCAGGATGACGTCCTTGTCGTCGCTCGGGTCGCGCGGGACCAGCAGCAGGCGGAGCTTCTCGGTGAGCTCCTCGCGCTGCTTCTCCAGGTCCTTGACCTCGGCGGCGAAGTCGGGGTCGGCGGCGGCGAACTCCTTCGCCGTGCCGATGTCGTCCCCGGTCTGCTTCCAGGAGCGGTACGTCGCGACGATCGGGGTCAGCTCGGCGTAGCGCTTGTTGAGCTTGCGCGCGTTGGCCTGGTCGGCGTGGACCGACGGGTCAGCGAGCTTCTTCTCCAGATCGGCGTGCTCACCGATCAGTTCCTCGACCGCCTCGAACATCTCCGGCTCCAATGGACTGTCCCCGTCATGGGCTCGGGGACGTGGGGTACGGCATGGGGCCCCTGTTTCCGGCGTGGCCGGAACCCGGGGAAAGGGCTGCACCGCAAAGCGCCGGTCCCGGCGCCCCCGTGCCGGGGACGCCGAAGACCGGCGCTGTGGGCTCGCTACTTGTTGGCAGCGGCAGCCTTGCCGAAGCGGGCCTCGAAGCGGGCCACGCGGCCACCGGTGTCGAGGATCTTCTGCTTGCCCGTGTAGAACGGGTGGCACTCGGAGCAGACCTCGGCACGGATGGTGCCGGAGTCGATGGTGCTCCGGGTGGTGAACGACGCGCCACAGGTGCAGCTGACCTGCGTCTCGACGTACTCGGGGTGGGTGTCGCGCTTCAAGGTGTCTCCTAGTTTCGGGAGGGCTCCGGGTCGCCGCCGCGGGATGCGGGTGCGTGAACCGGGGCCGACGTACCAGTCTGCCAGCACTGGCCGTATCCCCCAAAACCGGGGGACGCGATGATCTATTCCCCGGGCGCCCGCGAGCGGGCCCCGTGCGCGCGTGACCAGGGGCGGGCCGGGGCCGGACGGCGTCCCGTGCGGGGTCAGCCGGAGCTGACGACGCCCTTCGCGGAGCCGGTGGCGGTGCCCTCGGTGGCCGACTTCGGGATCGGCTGGTCGTTCTTGAGCGCCTTCCAGACCTGCGCCGCCTTGTCCTTGTCGACCAGGACGCGGTTGGCGTCGGCGCTGTCGTACTGGACCGGCATCGTCACCATGTTCATGTGCGACGAGCTGATGCCCTTGAGGCCGTTGGCGAAGGACGCGAGGTCGGTGACCGAACCGATGTCCGAGTCGGTGGTGACCGTCTTGGTGGCGGTGTCGGCCAGCTCGTAGAGCTTCTTCGGGCTGGACAGCACGCCGAGGTGCTTGACCTGGTTGACCAGGGCCTTGATGAACGCCTGCTGGAGCTGGATGCGGCCGAGGTCGGAGCCGTCGCCGACGCCGTGCCGGGTGCGCACCAGACCGAGCGCCTGCTCGCCGTCGAGGGTGTGCGTGCCGGCCGTCAGCCTGAGGTGGCTGTCGGGGTCCTTGATGCTCTTGGTCGTGGTGACCTTGACGCCGCCGAGGTCGTCGATGAGCTTCTGGAAGCCGGTGAAGTCGACCTCGACGTAGTGGTCCATGCGGATGCCGGTGACGGACTCGACGGTCTTCACCGCGCAGGTGGCGCCGCCGGTGGAGTAGGCGGAGTTGAACATCACGCCGGAGGCCGCGTCGTGGGCGGTGCCCTGGGCGTCGGTGCAGGACGGCCGGTCGACCAGGGTGTCGCGCGGGATGGAGACCACGCTGGCCTTCTTGTGGCCCTTGTACACGTGGATGATCATCGCGGTGTCGGAGCGGGCGCTGCCGTCGTCGGTGCCGCCGCCCAGCTTCTTGTTGCCGCCGGCGCGGGTGTCCGAGCCGAGGACCAGGATGTTCTCGGAGCCGTTGTCGACCTTCGTGGGCCGGTCACTGCCGAGCGCCTGGTTGATGTCGACGCTCTTGATGTTGCCGTTGAGCTTGAAGTACAGGTAGCCGGCTCCAGTGCCGCCGAGCACCACGATGCCCGCGGCGCTCCAGGCCGTGATGAGCAGCGCCTTGCTCCGTGTGCTGCGCGCCTTGCGGCGGCGGCCCTTCGTGCCCCGGCGCGGGGCGCTCTTGCCCGGTTCTCCCGGTATCTCGGGCTCCGGTGTGCTCTCGGCAGGCATGTGCTCCTCAGTCCCTTTGCGGTCGGTTACCCCCTGCTTTCAGGGCCAGGCCCATCTGGTCGTGACGAGGCGTACCGCTCCATGGTCACTCCGTACGGTCAGACGGGGAAACTCGGGAAAGGGTTGCACAACGCTCTGTGCCCATAATGTGGCTCGATGGGCACAGAGCGTCACCGGGGAGATCGGGCCGAAACCCGCTCACCTGCGATTTCAGCCGAAGATGTCGTACTGATCGAAACCGGTACCGAGCGAGACCCTTGTGGCAAAGATCTCGCTGGTGGCCTTTCCGGTCCCCGGGTACAGGTAGAGCGTGCCGCCGGAGGTGCGGGCCAGGAAGTCGGCCTTGCCGTCGCCGGTCACGTCACCGACGGCGTCGAAGGCGTTGTAGCTGCTCCAGGTGCGCACCTTGATGCGGCTGGAGAAGGCGCCGCTGCCGGTCTTGCCGGTCCCCTTGTAGAGGTAGACGTACGAGCCGGACTTGCTGCGCGCGATCAGGTCGGCCTTGCCGTCGCCGGTGAAGTCCCCATGTCCGCGTACGGAGTTGTACTGGCTCCAGCCGGTTCCGACCTCGACCCGCGAGGAGAAGGTGCCGTTGCCCTTGCCGGGGTACTCCCACAGCTTTCCGGCGGAGTCGACGGAGAGGATGTCGGGCAGGCCGTCGCCGGTGAGGTCGCCGGGCGCGATGACGCGCAGGCGGGTCCCCCAGCTGCTGAAGACCTTGTCCGTGGACGACTTGCCGGTCGCCGGCAGGAAGTGGGACCAGTAGACGTCGCCGGAGGCGCTGTCGCGGACCACGAGATCCTGGTAGCCGTCCCGGTTCAGGTCGGTCTGGAGCACGACGTTGACGCCGTCCCAGTCGCCCCAGGACACGCGCGTGGCGAGCGAGGTGCCCTTGGAGTCCTTCTGGTAGCCCTTTTTGCTGGAGGCGCTGCGCAGCCACAGGTCGGCCTTGCTGTCGCCGCTGAGGTTGGTGTCCTCGACGTGCGGCCAGGCGGCGCCGACGTAGGTGCTGACCTTCGAGAAGACGCTGTACGCGCCCTTCGCGACGCAGTCCTTGACGCCCCAGGAGACGACGCCCACGATGCGGCTGTTGACGATCAGCGGACCGCCGGAGTCGCCGTTGCAGGCCGTGGTGGTGCCGGCGTCCTTGCCCGTCGCCTTGGTGCCCGCGCAGACCATGTGGCCCGCGACGAACTCGCTGCCGTAGGCGCTCTTGCAGGTGGTGTCCGAGTTGATCGGCAGCGTGGCCGTCTTCAGCGTCTCGGAGATGTCCTGCGTGGTGGAGGTGGTGCGGCCCCAGCCGTAGAGCGTCGCCTTGGTGCCGGAGGCGTAGGAGGCGGTGTCGCCGGACGTCGTCATGCGGATCGGCTTGGCGGTGACGGGGGTGTCCAGCGTCAGCACCGCGATGTCGTTGTTGATCGCCGTCGGGCTGTACGACGGGTGGTTCCACTGGCGCGCGACGCCCGTCACAACGCCGTTGGTCTCGCCGGTCTCGCTGAGAAGCTGGGCAGTGCCCGTGATGACGAATCCGTGAGCCTGCCAGTTGTAGCTCTTGCCGTTCTCGTCCTTGACGCAGTGCGCGGCGGTGAGGATCTTCGTCGGCGACACGACGGAACCGCCGCAGAAGAAGCCGAGGTCGTCGTCCTTGCTGCTGGTGCCCTTGTCGTCGATGTACCAGAGTTGTGCCATCCACGGGGCCGTGGCGATCGTGGTCGTGGTACCGCCGATGATCTTCGGGTCGATCGCGGTGGTGCCGGCGCTCAGGGAGGTCTTGCCGGGCCTTGGGGCCGTCCTGTCGGCGGCAGCGACGGCGTCTGCGACACGCTGCTTCAGGACGGCCTGGGACGGCCCGGAGACTGCCGCGGCGGCAGGGCGCACGGTCGGTGTGGGCGGCGTCGAGCTGGGCGCGGCGTTCGCGGACGACATCAGGAGCGCGCCCGCGACGGCGGCGGCGAGGCCGGCTGAGGCGACCGGGACGGCTATCCGTATGCGGCGTCTGTGACGACCGCCTCCAGACATGGGTGTGTCCACTCAAGTCCCCCCTCAGAGTCAAGAGTTCAGATCTGCTTCAGCAGACGTTCAAGGGCGCGATCGTACAGGTGTCCCCATCAGCACAAAGGGCCGCCCCCGTCACTCGCGTGACGGGGGCGGCCCTGGTGCTACTGGCCCGGAGGACCTCAGTCGTTGCCGTTGCCCGGCGACGGCGTGGTCTTCTGGATCTGGAGCAGGAACTCGGCGTTCGACTTCGTCTGCTTCATCTTGTCGAGCAGCAGCTCGATCGCCTGCTGCTGGTCGAGCGCGTGGAGCACGCGGCGCAGCTTCCAGGTGATGGCGAGCTCGTCGCTGCCGAGCAGGATCTCTTCCTTACGGGTACCGGACGCGTCGACGTCCACCGCGGGGAAGATGCGCTTGTCGGCGAGCTTGCGGTCGAGCTTGAGCTCGGCGTTGCCGGTGCCCTTGAACTCCTCGAAGATGACCTCGTCCATGCGCGAGCCGGTGTCGACGAGCGCGGTGGCCAGGATCGTCAGCGAACCGCCGTCCTCGATGTTGCGCGCCGCACCGAAGAAGCGCTTCGGCGGGTAGAGCGCGGTCGAGTCGACACCACCGGACAGGATGCGGCCGGAGGCCGGGGCGGCGAGGTTGTACGCACGGCCCAGACGGGTGATCGAGTCGAGCAGTACGACGACGTCGTGGCCCAGCTCCACCAGACGCTTGGCACGCTCGATGGCGAGCTCGGCGACCGTGGTGTGGTCCTCGGCGGGACGGTCGAAGGTCGAGGAGATGACCTCGCCCTTCACCGACCGCTGCATGTCGGTGACCTCTTCCGGACGCTCGTCGACCAAGACGACCATCAGGTGGCACTCGGGGTTGTTGACGGTGATCGCGTTGGCGATCGCCTGCAGGATCATGGTCTTGCCGGTCTTCGGCGGGGCCACGATCAGACCGCGCTGTCCCTTGCCGATCGGCGCGACGAGGTCGATGATCCGCGTCGTCAGCACGCCCGGGTCCGTCTCCAGGCGGAGGCGGTCCTGCGGGTACAGCGGGGTCAGCTTGTTGAACTCCGGGCGCCCGCGGCCGGATTCGGCCGCCATGCCGTTCGCGGAGTCGAGGCGGACCAGCGCGTTGAACTTCTCGCGGCGCTCGCCGTCCTTCGGCTGACGGACGGCACCGGTGACGTGGTCACCCTTGCGCAGACCGTTCTTGCGGACCTGGGCGAGGGAGACGTACACGTCGTTGGGGCCGGGCAGGTAGCCCGACGTCCGGATGAACGCGTAGTTGTCGAGGATGTCGAGGATGCCCGCGACGGGGATCAGCACGTCGTCGTCGGCGACCTGCGGCTCGGCGATCTCGTCGCGTCCACGACGCCCACGGCGGTCGCGGTAGCGTCCGCGCCGGCCGCGGCGTCCGCCCTCGAAGTCGTCGTCGTCCTGCGGGCCGTTGTCACGCGGGCCGTTGTCACGCGGCTGCTGGCGGTCCTGACGGTCCTGCCGGTCCTGACGGCCGCCGCCCTGCTGCTGACGGTCACGGTCCTGGCGCTCCTGGCGCTGTCCGCCGCCCTGCTGCTGACGGTCCTGCCCGCCCTGGCCACTCTGCTGCTCGTCACCCTTGCCACCGCGGCGGTCGCGGTCACGGCCGCCCCGGTCGCGGTCACGGCGGTCACGGCGCTCGCGACGACCCTCGGCGCCGTCGGCGTCGACCTGGGTCTGCGTGTCGCCCTTCGCCTCGGCGACGACCGTCTCGGGGCTGCCCGCCTCGGCGGTGGCACGGCGACGGCGGCGCTCGGCGGGGGCGTCGTCGCCCGCACGCTCGGTGTCGCCCGAACGGGCGGGGCCGCCGGCCGGCTGGCCGGGAATCTCGATCTGCTGCTGGGCCACGGCCTTCTCGGCGGCGACCTTCTCTGCCTTCTTCTCGGCCGGAGCGTCGGCCTCGTCACCCGTACGCGCCTTCGAGGTGGCGCGACGCTTCGGCTTGGTCTCGGTGGCCGCGTCGGCGGATGCCGCCTTGGCCGGAGCACCGCCTCCCGCCTGCGCCTCCTTGATGACCTCGATCAACTGGCTCTTGCGCATGCGCGCCGTGCCCTTGATCCCGAGGCCGGATGCGACCTGCTGCAGCTCGGCCAGCACCATGCCGTCGAGGCCGGTACCGCGGCGTCGCCTGGAGCCGGCACCGGTGGCAGGCGCGGAGGCGTCCGTGGCGGGCGCGGCAGCGGTCTCCTCGACACGTGCGCCCATCAGATCGGTGGTGTCGCTCACGAAGGGTCCTTCCCTGGAGCGGACGTCGGCCTGTCTGGCTCGGCGACCGGTTGTGCTGTCCGGCTTTGGTCCTTGCTGTGTGGACCGTGCCGGGGCGGTGGTCCGCCAAAGCGGCGGAAGACATATCTGGTGATGACGATTTCCGGGCCGAGGCACTGAATTGCGGTGTCATCGGCATGGTCACGCCGGTTCCGGAGCGTGCTCAGCACTGCTCAGCGCATAGCACCCAATGCAAGGCACAAAGCAGTTTGGGAGGCTCCCGGAAGAATGGGTGTCCCGGACGGGGACGCGAAGCACCTCGCCATGGTGGGGTCGGGTGCAGACTTGAGGTTAACACTACCGGATCCAACAAACATTCCCCCTCTCGAAATCCGGCAACCGTGCGTCGTCAACCGACGCCGACAGGTGCGAGCGGCAGTACGCACGCCCCCTGCGCGTCGAGGTCCAATCGGTTCGCCGCCCACGCCTGACCTGCGAGATCAGCGACCTTGTCGGCCGAGGCGCGGTCCGCGAGAGCGAGCACCGTGGGGCCTGCTCCGGAGATCACCGCGGGAATGCCGTCGGCGCGCAGACGGTCCACGAGCGCCGCGCTCTCGGGCATCGCGGGGGCCCGGTAATCCTGGTGCAGCCGGTCCTCGGTCGCGGGCAGCAGCAATTCGGGACGTCGCGTCAGTGCCTCGACGAGCAGTGCGGCACGGCCCGCGTTCGCGGCGGCGTCGACATGCGGCACGGTGCGCGGCAGCAGACCCCGCGCGGTCTCCGTGAGCACGGGCTTTCCCGGTACGAAAACCACCGGAACGATGGAATCGGCGGGCTCCATCCTGATCGCCCGGGCGGCGCCCGACTCCATCCAGGAGAGCGTGAAACCGCCGAGCAGACACGCCGCGACGTTGTCGGGGTGTCCCTCGATCTCGGTCGCGAGCTCGAGGAGCGCGGTGTCGTCGAGCCGGGTCTCCCCGCCTATCGTCACCGCGCGGGCGGCGACGATGCCGGCGCAGATGGCGGCGGAGGAGGAGCCCAGACCGCGGCCGTGCGGGATGCGGTTGGCGCAGACGATCTCCAGACCGCGCGGCTGACCGCCCAGCAGGTCGAAGGCGGTGCGCAGGGAACGCACGAGGAGATGACTCTCGTCGCGCGGCAGCGTCTCACTGCCCTCACCTGCGATGTCGATGTGCAACCCGGAGTCGGCCACCCGGACGACCACGTCGTCGTAGAGCCCCAGTGACAGGCCGAAGGCGTCGAAGCCCGGGCCGAGGTTGGCACTGGTGGCGGGGACGCGCACCCGGACGGCGGCGGCGCGGAACGCTGGACCGGCCATCGCTCGATGACTCTCCTTGAGCTGCGTGATGTACGAGGTTTTCGATGAACTGCGAAAGGAACTGCGGCAGACGGGCACGAGGACCCGGAGGCCGCAGGGACGTCACGGCGCCGCGGCATATGCGGCGGGCGGGTTCGGTACAGCCTATCGAAGGAAGGTTCTGTGGCGACATAGGGCGCACGGGAGGCGCACGATGCGTGTCGTAAGCCCCCTGTGCACCCCCCGTCGAGTCACCGTGGGAACGGCCCTCGAAGCGGCCGGATTTCATCGGCTTCTGACGCTTTTCCGCCTGCTTCCCCCGAGGGCCACACCCCGTCGGGCGTGGTGGGCGGGGCCGTCAGGCCCCACCTGGCGGGTTTACGCCTGGCGGCTTTACGCCAGACGAGATCGCCCGCGTTAGGCCAGACCGAGCCGCTCCGCCGCCGTCGCCGCGTCCACGGGGACGGTGACCGGCTGCGGAGCACCCGCGACCGCCCAGTCGGGGTCCTTCAGACCGTTGCCCGTGACGGTGCAGACGATGCGCTGGCCCGGGTCGACCTTGCCCTGCTCGGCCGCCTTCAGCAGGCCGGCGACGGACGCGGCCGACGCCGGCTCGACGAAGACACCCTCCTGAGCGGCCAACAGCCGGTAGGCGCGGAGGATCTCACGGTCCGTCACCTCGTCGATGAGACCACCCGACTCGTCCCGCGCGGCGAGCGCGAACTTCCACGAGGCCGGGTTGCCGATCCGGATCGCGGTGGCGATCGTCGACGGGTCCTTGACGACCTCGCCGCGCACGATGGGCGCGGAGCCGGACGCCTGGAACCCCCACATGCGCGGGGTGCGCCGGGCGATGCCGTCCGTGGCGTACTCGGTGTACCCCTTCCAGTACGCGGTGATGTTGCCCGCGTTGCCCACCGGAAGGACGTGGATGTCGGGCGCGTCGCCGAGCATGTCCACGATCTCGAAGGCAGCCGTCTTCTGGCCCTCGATACGCACCGGGTTCACCGAATTGACCAGCGCCACCGGGTAGTTGTCGGACAGCGAGCGGGCCAGCGTCAGACAGTCGTCGAAGTTGCCGTCGACCTGGAGGATCTTGGCGCCGTGCACGAGGGCCTGGCCCATCTTGCCGAGCGCGATCTTGCCCTGCGGCACGAGGACGGCACAGACCATCCCGGCGCGCACGGCGTAGGCGGCGGCGCTCGCCGACGTGTTGCCGGTGGAGGCGCAGATGACCGCCTTCGCGCCCTCCTCCTTCGCCCGCGTGATCGCCATGGTCATCCCGCGGTCCTTGAAGGACCCGGTCGGGTTAGCACCCTCCACCTTCAGGTGGACCTCGCAGCCGGTGCGCTCGGAGAGCACCTGCGCGGGCACGAGCGGCGTACCCCCCTCGCGGAGCGACACGACCGCCGTGCTGTCGGATACCGGCAGCCGGTCCCGGTACTCCTCGATGATTCCGCGCCACTGGTGGGTCATTGCTGGTTACTCTCCTTCAACCCGCATGATGCTGGCGACGCCCCGCACGGTGTCGAGGCCGCGCAACGCCTCGACGGTCCCGTCGAGGGACGCGTCGGACGCACGATGGGTGACGACGACGAGGGAGGCCTCGCCGTCCTTGCCGGACTGGCGCACGGTGTCGATGGACACCCCGTGCTCGGCGAAGACGGTGGCCACCTGGGCGAGGACACCCGGCTTGTCGGCCACGTCCAGGCTGATGTGGTAGCGCGTCACGACCTCGCCCATGGGCGAGACGGGCAGCTGGGTGTACGCCGAGTCGCCGGGCCCGGTCGCACCGCCGAGCCGGTTGCGGCAGACGGCCACCAGGTCGCCGAGGACCGCGGAGGCCGTCGGGGCACCGCCCGCGCCCGGCCCGTAGAACATCAGCTGGCCGGCGGCCTCGGCCTCGACGAACACGGCGTTGTACGCGCCGCGCACGGAGGCGAGCGGGTGGGTCAGCGGGATCATCGCGGGATGCACGCGTGCCGTGACGGACCCGCCGTCGGCGGCCCGCTCGCAGATGGCGAGCAGCTTGATGGTGCAGCCCATCCCCCGCGCCGAGGCGAAGTCGGAGGCGGTGACCTCCGTCATGCCCTCGCGGTAGACGTCGTCGAGGCGCACGCGCGTGTGGAAGGCGATCCCGGCGAGGATGGCGGCCTTGGCGGCGGCGTCGAAGCCCTCGACGTCGGCGGTCGGGTCGGCCTCGGCATACCCGAGGGCGGTGGCCTCGTCGAGGGCCTCCTGGTAGCCGGCCCCGGTCGAGTCCATCTTGTCGAGGATGAAGTTGGTCGTGCCGTTGACGATGCCCATCACGCGGTTGATCTTGTCGCCGGCGAGGGACTCGCGCAGCGGGCGGATCAGCGGGATGGCACCGGCGACGGCGGCCTCGTAGTAGAGGTCCCGGCCGTTCTCCTCCGCGGCCGCGTGCAGCGCCGCGCCGTCCTGGGCGAGCAGCGCCTTGTTCGCGGAGACGACGGAGGCGCCGTGCTCGAACGCGGTGGTGATGAGCGCCCGGGCGGGCTCGATACCGCCGATGACCTCGACGACCACGTCGATGTCACCCCGTTTGACGAGGGCGGTCGCGTCCGTGGTGACCAGCGCGGGGTCGATGCCCTCGCGCACCTTGGACGGGCGGCGGACGGCCACACCCGCCAGCTCGACGGGGGCACCGATCCGGGCGGCGAGATCGTCGGCGTGCGTCGTCATGATGCGCGCCACCTCTGAGCCGACAACCCCGCAGCCCAGCAGCGCCACCTTCAGCGGACGCGTACGCATCATCCGACCTCGTTTCCTCATACCGTCTTCGGTTGGACCAGTCTCACTCACCGGACGGGAGTTTCTACCCTTCGTCCGGATCGTGAGACGTCTATTTCATTTTTCTGGTAGGTGGTGACAGGAGATCTTCCACCCGGTTCATCCGGTCAGCCGACGTCGAGACGCAGCAGGTCGTCCTCCGTCTCGCGGCGCACGATCACCCGCGCCGCGCCGTCCTTCACGGCGACGACCGGCGGGCGCAGCGCGTGGTTGTAGTTGCTAGCCATCGACCGGCAGTACGCACCGGTCGCGGGCACCGCGATGAGGTCGCCCGGCGCCAGGTCGGCGGGCAGGAACGCGTCCTTCACGACGATGTCGCCGCTCTCGCAGTGCTTGCCGACGACCCGCGCGAGCATCGGCTCGGCGTCCGAGGTGCGCGAGACGAGCGCGACGCTGTACTCGGCGTCGTAGAGCGCGGTCCGGATGTTGTCGGACATGCCGCCGTCGACGGAGACGTACGTCCGCAGCCCTTCGAGCGGCTTGATCGTCCCGACCTCGTACAGCGTGAACGCGGTCGGCCCCACGATGGCCCGCCCGGGCTCGACAGAAATACGCGGAGTGCTGAGCCGCGCCGCCTCACACTCCCGGGTGACGATCTCACCGAGCGCCTTGGCGATCTCGTGCGGCTCCCGGGGGTCGTCGTCACTGGTGTACGCGATGCCGAGACCGCCGCCGAGGTCGATCTCGGGCAGCTCCACCCCGTGCTCGTCGCGGACGGCGGCCAGCAGTCCGACGACCCGCCGCGCGGCGACCTCGAAGCCGGCCATGTCGAAGATCTGCGACCCGATGTGCGAGTGGATCCCGACGAGTTCGAGACCGTCGAGCGTCAGCGCCCGCCGCACCGCCTCGGCCGCCTGACCGTCGGCGAGCGCGATGCCGAACTTCTGGTCCTCGTGCGCGGTGGCGATGAACTCGTGCGTGTGCGCCTCGACGCCGACGGTGACCCGGATCTGCACCCGCTGCCGCCTGCCCAGCGACTGCGCGATGTGCGCGACCCGGACGATCTCCTGGAAGGAGTCGAGCACGATCCGCCCGACACCGGCCTCGACGGCCGCGTGGATCTCCGCGGTCGACTTGTTGTTGCCGTGGAAGGCGATGCGGTCGGCGGGCATCCCGGCGGACAGCGCGGTCGCCAGCTCGCCCCCGGAGCACACGTCCAGGTTGAGCCCCTCCTCGTGCAGCCACCGCACGACGGCACGCGACAGGAAGGCCTTGCCCGCGTAGAACACGTCGGCGTCCTGCCCGAACGCGGTACGCCACGCCCGCGCCCGCTCCCGGAAGTCCGCCTCGTCGACGAAGTACGCCGGCGTGCCGAACTCCTCCGCCAGCGCGGTGACTTCGAGCCCGCCGACGGTCACGACCCCGTCGTCCGTACGACGGACGGTGTGCGACCACACCTTCGGGTCGAGGACGTTGAGGTCGGCCGGCGGGGCGCTGTAGTGCCCCTCGGTGAAGACGTCGGCGTGACGGGGCCCGGCGGGGTGTGCGGAACGGCTCATGTCGGTAGGGCTTTCTGCTTCAGAGATATTCGGGTGCGCTGATGCCGAGCAGGGACAGGCCACCGGCCAGCACCGTCCCGGCGGCTTCGGCGAGCGCCAGCCGGGCGCGGTGGGCGGCCGAGGGTTTCTCGTCCCCGAGCGGCAGCACGAGGTGCTGGAACAGCAGAAGACCGTCGGCGACCCCGACAAGGTGCCGGGCCACCCGGTCGGGCGCCCGGTGCGTCGCGGCGAGCCGGAGGGCGTGGGGGTACTCGGCGAGGGCGGAGAGGAGGTCGACTCCTTCGCGCGCCGAGCCACCGAGAACGCCGAACGGGCCACCACCCCCGCGAACCTCGTCCCCGGGCGGCACGTCACCGCCCACGCGGGCGCTGAAGCCGAGGGCGGCGGCGTTGCGGCGGAGAGCACGGCTGCGGGCGTGGGCGTAACGCACCCGGAAGAGGGGGTTGCTCTCGCGCTGGAGAAGGTGATCGGCGCTGATCCGAGGCCGGTCGCGGGACGCGGGGTACAGCAGCGCCCAACGGGCGGCGTCGGCACCGAGCGGGGCGGGATCCTCCGGTGCGGGCACGGGCCGCAGGTTCACCGGCTCGGCGTGCCCCACCTCGGCCCGTCCACCCTGGGTGGCGACGATCCGTACGAGGGTGTCGGCGACGACCTCGGCACGGGTGTCATAGGGGACACGCAGCTCGACGACCTGCCCGGCGAGGGCGTCGCCGAACCCGTGCCGGGCGCCCTGCGTCAGCACCTCGTCCACCAGAGCGGCGGCGGCTCCACCCCCGAGGGTGATGTTGAGGAAGCCGGGCCCGGTGACGGTCACGCCGGCGACACCGGGATCGGCACCGATGTGCGGCCGCAGGATCTCGGCGACTTCGAGCGCCGACAGACCGGCGGGCCCCGCGAGCCGCAGAGCGACGTTCGTCGCGTAGTCCCCGCATCCGCCGGGCCCGGGCGGACCCACCCGCACACTGACCGGCACGGAAACGCTCAGCTCCCCCACGTCGACAGCACGACGCACCGCGCGCAGCACGGTACGGGAGAGCTCGACGGGGGTCACGGGACAAGCCTAGGGGAGAAGGGGGGTGAGGATGCGACCCGGTTTGGGGGATCGTCCGGGATGTGGACGGGGGCTGTAGCGGGACGCGAGGGGGCAGGCACGGGCCCGGTTCTCCATTGGCGCGGCGACGGCTAAGGGGAGCGAGAAGGAGAAGGAGTAAGGAGAAGGAGGGAAACGGGCGAGGGCGCGATGAGGAGGGGACTTACCGAGGGGGTCATGGAGGGACTCATGGGGACGCCCCGAGTTTGAGATTGCGGGCGTGAACTCGTCGACGCTCGTCGAGTGCAACGCGCAGGAGGTCATCGGGATGGGCCTACTCCCCGACCTGAACCTTCCACCGCACCGCACCGCACCGCACCGCGCTGCCCTGAGCCGGGTGCATACGGATACCGAGGCCGGGGCTATCGGTATCCGGGCCGTCAGTGCCCTGTCCGGCCGGCGCGCTCGGCACGTTCGACGTCTTCGCCGGTGACGCCACCGAGCCCGTCGGCGTCACCGCCGGCCGCCTGCCCCCGCTCCACCAACTGCTTGACGAGCCGCACGAGTTCGGAGGGCTCGAACGGCTTGGCGAGGAAGGCGTCGACCCCGACATCGAGGCCACTCTCGACCTCGTACCGGGTACAGGCGCTGACGATGGCGAGCGGGAGGTTCCGCGTACGGGGGTCGGCGCGGAGGCGGGCGGCGGTGCGCAGTCCGTCGAGGCGGGGCATCACGACGTCGAGGGTAACGACATCGGGCCGAACCTGGTGGACGACGTCCAGACATTCGGCACCGTCAGCGGCGGTCACGACCTCGAGACCCTCCAGTTCGAGGTTGACCCTGATCAGCTGCCGGATGACCTTGTTGTCGTCCACAACAAGCACCCGGCCGGACGCGCCTGGCACACCTCGAGAGTAGGTCCGGGCGAGCCGCCGCGTCCGGGTTTTCCCCACTTCCACCCCGTGCGGTCCCGACCACCCTCCGCGAGCGACGCCCCTCCCCCCACGCCGGGCGACGCGACCCGGCCGACCCCCAAAACCGGTGGCGATCACCCCGGAAAGAGCTGGTAGGGTTCTACCCGTCGCCGCACAAAGCGCCCGACACGCCCCCGTAGCTCAGGGGATAGAGCAACGGCCTCCGGAGCCGTGTGCGCAGGTTCGAATCCTGCCGGGGGCACCCCTTATGAGGTGCCCAAAGACCCCGTCACCAGCGGAAACGCTGAGGCCGGGGTCTTCGCGTATGTGCAGCCAGAGCCGCCGTATGTCGGGGTCTGTGGACGAGGCGTGGACGGGATCTTGGGGCATTCCCGCAGGTGATGAGACTCATTGGAGCCAAGCGGGCCCACTCCTCGTTATCGTCGTCCCGGTCTTGGACTGTGCCGCGGGTGGGGAGCCTGAGCGTTGCTGGGGACCGTCGTGCCGTCTTCAGCCGCTGCCCGCGGCCGGATGAATGGACGAGTTGGGGGATCTCGTGGATGTGACCACGCTTGCCGTCGCGCTCATCGGCGTCGGAGGAACGCTGGGCGGAACTCTGGGTGGGGCAGTACTCAGCCAGCGCGTCACCCGGGAGCAGAACCAGCGCGCCGATCGTGAACGGGAGGAGGACCGCCACGACCGAGCGCAGGAAGCCAGACGGGATCTCTATGCCCGTCTGAACACCACGGCTCGCGCTTATCGGGTCGCTGCCCGAGACTCCGTCCGTGCAGCCGAGCGCGGTGAAAGCATCGATCCAGCAGTCCTCGACACCGCCAAGGACGCTTGGTTGGAGCAATACTCTTCGGCGCAGATGGCGCTGCCGAAGGATGTTCACGAGGTTGCCTCGACCCTCAACAGGGCGCTCGGAGTCGGATATTCCGTCGTCAAGCAGCTGCCGAGCAGTCCTGACCCAGACGGGTCGTACAACCGCGCCAAAGCTTGGTTCAGCGGCCCAATGTCCGACTGGGTGTATCTGCTGCGGGTCATTCTGCGCCATGACCTCGGCGTCGAGGTCCAGCCCGACTTCGAACGCACTCGCACGCAGATGCTCGCCGCGCTCGATGGCGAGCGGAGGAGTCTTGAACGCCTGCTCGCATCCGAACAGGCCAGGGGCACCCCGCCCGCTTGACGGGCCAGGGAAACGACGAGACCCCTGGGCATTACGCCAGGGGCCTCGGACGGGGTCGGATGCCGTCACTCGTACTCGCGAAGCAGATCCTCGATACGCCGGTTGGCGACGTCTTGCCGTCCGTCGAGGCACTTCGCGTAGCGGGTCAGCAGGACCTCGACGCTGTTGCCGGCTCGCTCGGCCACCTCGGTGGGATCGACGCCCGCGTTGAGCCATGTGGACAGCGCCGAGTGCCGCAGGTCGTACGGCCGACTCGCGAGCGGCGAGGAGGCCACAGCCGACGGGAGCGCGAGGAGACGGGCCTCCTGCCACACGCGGTAGTAGGTCGAGGACGGGACTACCGAGCCCTTTTCGCTGAAGAAGAGTCGCCCGTCGTCCGCGGTGCCGAAGGTCGCCAGGTGTTCCCGGAGTGCGGCGACGAGGTGGGGCGGGATAGGCACCCGCCTGACGTCCTCAACGGGTCGGTTCTTCAGACCGCGGTCGTCGTGGGTCTCCCCCGAGTCGGTCCACTGCTTGCCGACCGACGGACGGGTCCGGTGGAGCAGCGCCGATCCCCAGCCCTGTTCGGGAAGTTTCAGGTCCGTCTCGACAAGGCCGACCGCTTCAGCCGGCCGGATACCGCCGAAGTACATCGCAGCAAAGAGACCCACGAGGCGCCGACCGCGGGCCCGCCGGTAGCCGCCCACGTAGGAGACGGCCGCCAGGAGATTCCGAGCCTGCTCGGGGTTCGCGACAACGCGAGGGTCGACCTGGTTGGAGACCTTCGGTTTCTGCCAGCGGACGGCCGTGATCGGGTTTTCGCGCAGTTCCCCCAGGTCGACGGCATAGTTGGCAGCGTTGACGAGGGTCCGCCGCTTCCGCCGCACGGTTTCGGCCGCCGCGGCCGTGCCCTCGAGCTTGAGCTTCAGTGAGTCCAGCACCGCACGCGCCGTAGCCGGTTCGGCGAGATCGGCGAGCGGTCGCGACGCCTTCGACACCCAGTGGAGGACGTTGCGCACATCGTCCGGGACGTCTCGGTCGTCGGGCCCCGGCAGGACGAAAGCCCAGTTGCGCAGCGCCTTACGGATGGCTTGGTCGGACGGCCGTCCAGCCCGCTCGTCGAGGAGCTCCACAGTCACGCTGGTAAGCGATTCGTTGATGCCGTCGCGCGTATTGGGAGCGGCGTGCGGCCATTTCATGGCGAGGTACCGGAGGGCGAAGTCGTACCAGGACACAGCCGACTTCTTCGGTTCCATCGAGTCCGGAAGCCCGGACGCCTGGTCGAATTCCTCGCCGTCGCGCATCGCCCGCATCAGCTTCGAGCGGTAGTGATCGGCGAGTGCCTTCGTTCGGAACGAGTCGGAGAAGACGTTGCCCGCCACGGACCACCGAACGCCGTACGAGGGCGTCTTCGTATCACGCTTCCGAACGGCCCAGACCTTCACGTCGAGAGACTTCACGCCGCGGCCTCCAGATCTCGCAGCCACGTGGAGAAGTCACTCCGCCACACCCGGAGCTCCCCGTTGGGCAGCTTGAATGCGGCTGGCCCATGCCCCAGCTCACGCCAGCGGTAGAACGTCCGGCGAGAGACCCCACCCAACTCGTCCAAGACCTGGCGCACGGTCATCAGTTCGTCGCGCCGCGAGTTCACGTCGGTTCTCCTTCCGTACCGAGAGCGGGTTCGAGCGAGGCAGAAAGCCAGGCTTCTGCGGCGGACAGACCGGTTCCGGCGAAGACCCAATGCGAAAGAACGAGAGTCGTATCCGGCTCGTCCTCGCTGGTCGCGGAGGCTTGGGCACGGCGCCACTCGGCGCGAGCGTCACGGAGGGCGCCGAGGGTGGTCGAGTAGCGGCGGGACTTGGTGGAGAAGTGGCCGCGGAAGCCCAGCATGTGAGCCCAAGCCCGAAGCCGGAGATCCTCTAACTCCTTGCGAGCGCCGAGAGTCCAGGCCGTCCGGATGAGCTGGCGGGCGTGGTCGCTGATGTCGAGCTGGGCCAGTTCGGCGAGGAACTTGAGTGGGCGGTCGAGAGCTCCCGTGGCTGTCTCCGCGCCCTTGGTGGCGTATTTCGCGATGTACGAAGCCACCGCCCGCTCGGTCAGCTCCTGCCCACCGTCGAAATCGGCGGAGCGAATCGCGCGTACGTCGATTTGCCTGCCGAAGGCGAACGCGTGCGAGCGCCCGTCGATGACGGGGCCATCGACACGAGATCGGGCAGCAGCGGCGCCGATCGCGTCAGTGAGCAGCTCGGCAGTAGCCCAGACCGGAGGCGGGGTGTCGCCACCCTCGGGACCGTCGATGCGGATGACTGCGTGGAAGTGGACGGCACCGCGCTTCTGGTACTCGGCGACCTTGGCGAAGGAGACCCGGGCGAAGTCCGCGAAGTCCCTCTGGGTGAGGCCGGCCCGCTTGGCCATCTCTCGGCGGAGGTAGATGGAAAAGCGTCGCCAGAGCATCCCGGCGTGCGCGTTCCAGAGGACGGCAGCTTCGTAGTCGTACGTCGCTGGGTCCAGGGGCGTGCCGAGCAGTTCGGCGTCGGTCTCATGGAGGAGTCCACAGCGGCAGGCTCGGACGGTGCCGCGTCGGTCTGTGGGTCGGTTGTGGACGGGGCCGAAACTGGGAGCGGTGAAGGTGGCGAACACCTTCGGGTGGCGGGTGACGGTGGCGGGAGTGCCTTTGCCGCCTCGCAGTCCGGCGGTGATCAGGTGGAAGGTGTCCCGGCGGTAGGTCTCCGCGCAGGCCGGGCAGCGGGTCGCGCGGCGGTTGTTGCAGCGTACGAGGAGGTTGCCTGCCGGGAGTGAGGCCGAGTCGAGGCGGTGGAGAACCCGGCCGATCTCGCCGGTACGTGTGTCGACCGCGTGCTCGACGCGGTGGCCGTCCAGACGCACAGGCTGTGTACAACCACCGATGTCGCGGAGTTGTTTGACGAGGGTGGGTATGCCACCCAGGGAGACGAGCGCGCCCAGTTCTTTGACTGGGGGCGGAACGCGTCCGGTAGTAATGGGAGCTGTCCTTTCGGTTTCGGTCGGGAGGTCCGCGCCTGCCGGGGCGGCGGGATGCTTGGCGGTATCGAGGCCGCCCCGGCAGGCTGGTCAGCGCTTGTGGGCGCTGTTGAGCAGGGAGCGCAGCACCAGGGCCGCGATGGAGACGGAGACTGCCGTGATGGCGACCGTGGCCAGGAGTGCGGTCAGCACGATGCCGACGACGAGGACCGCCGCAACGGCACCCGCCCCACGGCTGACGAACGGCGCGATCGGGCGGCTGGTGGACTCCATCGGGGCGTGAGCGCAGGAGCAGGTCACCGGAGCGCGGTGGTGCTCGGCAGGGGCGGCCGGCCTGTGGGCGATCGGTAGCGGAGCCGCATCGGGCATCTTCGGGCAGAGCAGCATGGTGTTTCTCCTTTCAGTGATGGGTGCCGTCGACGACGTCGACCCCGGAGCGGGTGCCGGACTCGATGGCCGGGGCGAGGAAGGTCTGAGAGAGCAGGAAGCCGAACAGGGCGATCACGACGGCCACCCACATGCGGACGCCGAGGAACTTGATCGCGGCCCAGGCGATGACGCCGAGGACGAAGACGAGAGGCAGGCTGACGGTCACGGTGATCTCCTCAGCGGGCCGAGCAGCCGTGGGTGCGGGCCGCCAGCTCGGCGGCGGCGCGGCTGTCGTAGTCGGTCGAGAAGCCGCAGCGCGGAGCCGTGCAGGCGGCGGTGTGCTTCTCCCGGCCGCGGCCGTCGTAGTAGGTGGCGACCTGGACGGGGCCGATACGGACGACCCGGCGGAAGCGGGGGTTGGCGGGCATCAGGGCAGCTCCTTCGAGTTCTGGTGGTTCTCGCCGGTGAAGTCGGCGACGTGGTCGAGCAGCCACCGCCTGATCTCCTCGCCCTCGATGTCGTCGGCGATGAGGATCACGGGTTCGGCGATGAGCATTGCTTCGGTGAGTCGGTTCTGGCGGGTCAGCTCGGCGGCGCGGTTGAGCGCACGGAGCGTGGACGGACGCATGGGCGGAAGTTCTCCTGGGTTCAGGTGAGTTGAGCGGCAATGGCTTCGGCGAGCTGGGCTGGGACGCCGAGGCGGGCTCGCAGGGTGTCGGTGTCGATGGGCGCGCCCGTCCGGGTGTGGTGCTCGGCAGCCACCTTTCGGGCGTGGTCGACGAGCGCGGTCGGGAGCCGATCTGTCGGTGGAACGGCAAGCGCGGGACGCGAAGCAGGTACAGCGGGCCGGGACGCAGGCGCGGACGCAGGGAGTGATCCCTGTTGCGCCGCTTCGTTCGTCGTCTCGTCGTGCTCTTCACGCGGGTCCGGGGCCGGATCGGCGGGTCCGTGCGCGAGCAGCGTGCCGCCGAGGAAGGCGACCGCCGGCCAACCGGCCACGACGATGCGGAGCGAGGCAGGAACGTGGTCGAGGTCGAGGAGCCCGGCCGTCGCGACGTTGGCGCCGAGGCTGGCGGTGAGCGCGACCAGGAACCAGCACCACCCGGCCGCCTTGGACTCCCCCGTCCGCAGCCGCCTCCAGGCCGCCACCAACAGCAGATCGACGCTGATCGGGTAGGCCCACGCCTTCCAGCCGTCCTGTCCCGCTGCGACGGCCAGATCGTGAAGGTGGGCGAAGGACAACGCGGCAGCAATGACCGCTTGAACGAGTACGGCGTCCACGCGGACCGGAAGGGCACGCGGTGTGGAGCGCTCGGCCACGCTGATCACGTCCTCTCGTTCGGTTTCGGGGATGGCGGGGGTAGGGACTTGGCGCGAGACGGTCGCGCCGACCGGTGGGTTGGTGGGTCAGCCGGTAGCCGGGTGCGGGTTCGTCACGGCGCTCGGGGCGACCGCGGGCGAAGCCGAGACGTGCGGCCGGAACGGCTTCAGGGCCGGTACATCGGGGGCGAGCTCGGCAGTCTCGCGGCAGATCGCCGCAGCGTCGCCGAGGGACAGGTGCGGAGTGCGCATGCGTCCCCAGCCGCCGGACGTGTCGCCGGACACGGCCAGGCCCGGACGTTCAGCGGGAATGGTGGCAGCGACGCCCCCCGCTTCGGGGGCGATGTCGCCAAGGGCCATCTTGGCCGAGGCCTCGTCGTTGACGCGGTGGCAGACGCGTCCGGTGAGTTGAGCGCGGAGCATGGTCGCGCCCTTGCCCAGCTCCGCACCGAAACGCTGGCCGCAGATCTCCAGGTAGATGCCCGCGGCCCGTCCGAGTTGGGCGAGTCGGATCAGCTGGGTCACCATCTCGTCGCGCCGCTCCTCGTCCTTGCGGCTTGCCACGAGGAAGAGTTCGGCCACCTCGTCGACGAACAGCACGATGGGCGGCGGCCGTTCGTCGTCCGGCAGGCCCCACACTTCAGAGGTGATCTCCTCGTCGGGCGTGCCGGGCGCGATACCTTGGCGTGCCTTGATCAGGTCGTAGCGGTCCTCCATTTCCTGGACGAGGACGGGCAGCAGCTCGGCAGCTTCATCGGAGTCGGTGGCCAACGCCGACAGTCGCGGAGCGAAGGGCGCCAGCTCGACCCCTCGCTTGCAGTCGATGCCGACCAGGGCAACCGGTTGAGCGGCCAGCCCCGTCAGCAGATTGCGGAGGAACATCGACTTCCCCGACAGGGTGGCACCGAGGACGAGTTCATGAGGAACGGCCCGGTAGTCGCGGACGAACACAGTCGCGTCCTCCCGCAGAGCCACCGGCACGGCGAGGAGGTCGTGCCCCGCGCTGCGAGGCATCTTCACCTTGCGCAGCACGTCGAAGCCGATCAACCGCAGCTCGACCACGCCCGGCTTGATCTCGCGAACGTGGACCGCGTGAACGCCCCAGGCGTGCCGCAGCCGCTCACACGAGGCAGCCACGTCCGCCGGCTCCTGGCCGGGAGCGAGCCGAAGCCGGACCCGCAGCCCCGTGGAGGTGAAACGAATCAGCCCTCGGCGCGGAGGAACCGGCCGAACCTCGCGGCGGGTGGTGGCCCGCACCGCCAGGGCCCGCAGACGAGACGGCTGAACCGTCAGCCCGCACGCGTCCATGGTCGAGCTGTACGAGCCGACCAGTCGGGCCACCGATGAGGGCAGCCCGACCGTGGCCCAGTAGATCGCCGGATGCGCCTTCCGGGCGTAGATCGCCCCGCCTAATAAGGCGAGGGGTCCGCCCAGCTCGGCCATGGTCATCAGCTCGGACACGAGATCAGTTCTCCTGTCCGACAGGGAAAGCCCCCGGGACGACAGCGGCCGCACGGTAGGCGATGCCGTGGCGGGCCTGCCCGCTGAAGACGCTCTCCCAGGGACGGGCGACGAGGCCGGGCAGGGAGACCGGGGCGCCGACGGCCAGGCCGTCCGTGATCCCGCTCTCCGGGACGGTCACCGCGATGAGCGACGACTCCCCCTCGTCGATGTAGACGACGCCGACCTTCATCAGCGCCTCGCCACTGACCGCGTCCTTGGCGATCTCGCCCGTCTGCCGGTCCTTGACCTTGGGCTCAGGAGCCTCGGTCAGCAGGATCGTCGCGGACGAGGTCTCGACTCGGATAGCACGCACAGAACTTCTCCTTCGTAGACACCTGCCAGACGACCTGACAGGTTGACTTAGCAAGTTTGAAGTTAGGGAGGCCAGGTTGACTTTTGTCAAGTGGCTTCAGCGGCTTGCCGGCCGGGTCTTCGAGACGCCAACAGGCCAATTCCTGCGGCTAGTTCGGGTCAGCCGAGGCGGTAGGTGTCTTCGAGCTCCTGCCGATCGGCAGGCAGAAGAACATCCGTGACCTGCAAGGCTTGCCCAGCAACATCGCACGCGACGACCAGCACGCTGAGCACCGGCTCCCCTTGAGGCATCGCCAAGAGGTCAGCCTCTTCCTGGCTTGGCAGTCGGGCCGAGACACGTTCGGTTACGTGATCGAAGCGCAGCTTCTTGCGTGCTTCCAGGTGCGCACGCTGGCCCTCTCGCAGCGGAGACGAGACAGAAAGATCGGTCCCTTCGACCAGGCCGGCCGGGAAGTAGGACGAAGAGAGCTCAACCGGCTCGCCGTCCTGCTCCACCAACAGCCGCCGAACCAGAACGCTTGCCCTCTTGGGCACCCCGAGGATGGAGGCGACCCTCGGCGGCACGGGAACCTGCTCGACCTGGACAAGGCGAACCTGAACCGAGGATTCGTCGCGCTCCAGCGCGTCACGTCCCCGCTGACCCTTCTGCTCGATGGCTTCCGGCCGTCCGCGAACGATAGTGCCGAACCCCTGCCGAGACTCCAGCCAGCCATCCCGCTTCAGCAGCTCCAGCGCGCGGACGACAGTGGGCCGGGACATGCCGAAGGCTTGGACCAGCTGATTTTCACTCGGGACCCGGCTCCCGGGCGGGTACGTACCGTCCTCGATACGCCCTTGGAGCGTCTGCGCTAGCCGCACATACTTGGGTGCAGCCACCTCGTACGCCATAGCCCCGCCTAGTGAGAATCCGCCAAGTCAACCTGTCAACCAGCCTACTCACGTGAGCGGGTACTGAACACCCGCGGACTCGCCAGCGCCGCAGGTTCGGATCGACCTCACGGCTTCCAGGCTTCGTCGATCTGGAACCACACGACGGTTCCACCGAAGCGACTGGGGCCAGCCGCCCACGAATCCGCCAGTGCGTTTACCAGGCAAAGCCCCCTGCCGTGCGCGTCATTGACCCTGGGGCTGCGCAGCCGCACGTCCGCCGGAAAGCCGGGGTTATGGACGTCTACCCGCAGGGACTCTCCCAGGCGCGACCACTCAACGCGGACCCGCCAGGGCTCTTCGGCCTCCCCGTAGAGAATCGCGTTCGTCACCAACTCGGAGAGCATCAGTACGCAGTCGTCGATCGAGCAGGCCAGGTTGTACGGGGCGGTGAACTTCCGGAACCATCGCCTTGCCCGAGCTACTGACTCGGGCACGGGATAGAGGGTCATGCCCCCGATCGGCGACGATCCGGCAACCGCGGCTTCGGACTCTTCACGCGCATCCGCCATGAGCGCCACTACTCCCTACCGGTGCCGTCACAGTCGAGACAGCGCCGCTTGGACGTAGCACGGACGCGAGCGTCAGTGGCGGAGAGCGCCAAGGCCGAGCGGGAGCTGACGTACTTCCACCCTCGCCCCCGGCATCCACGGCAGACCGCTTCCCGCGAGACGTGCCGTAATTCCCCGCACTCCTGGCTCACGTCCGTGCCCCTTCCGGTCAAGTGGCCTTAGCCACTTACTGGATAGTGGCATTAGCCACTCGAAGCCACAAGCGGTTCGCGAAGAGAGCCGCGACTTTCTAGCTGATCGGGTAGCCCTGCTCGAACGCCCAACGCCCAGGCGGGTACGTGGCCTCGGCGAACTCCAAAGGCCGATCCTGCATGTCATAGACCACGTGATGGACGATCAGGACGGCTGCCTGGGGCTCAAGTTCGAGGTCAGCGGCCTCGTCCTCGGTCGCCAGTCGGGCGCACATCCGGTCCTCCGCATAGCTTCCCTGGCGACCCGTCATGCTCTCGACGTACATGAGCGTCCCCTCCTGAATCCGTTCAGGATCAAGGAGCTTGGGCGCCCGCTCGCCGACATCGACACCGAACCACGACGTCGAGATCGTGATGGGGCCGGACTCGTTCTTGGTCACCCGGCGCCGATGAACAGCTCGGGCCCCGGCTGCCAGACTCAGCGCATCGGCCACATAGCCGGGGGCTTCCAGCCAGCCGGCGGAGGTGATCACCGCGTACTCGCCCGGCGTGTAGATCTTGCCGGTCTGCTTGGCGCGACCGTAGAGCTCCCGAGCACGCCGATTCACCGCGAGGCCTCGCACGTAGGTGCCCGAACCCTGGCGCTTCTCCACCAGGCCCTGATGACTCAGCGCCTCCAGCGACCGAGCCGCCGTCGGGCGTGAAACGCTCCAGTCCGCGGCCAGTTGGCGCTCCGACGGAACCTCGTCGCCAGGCCTCAAGTCGCCTCGCAGAATCTGATCGCGAATGTGGTGTGCGATCTGGAGGTACTTGGGCTGGGTCTCTTCGATCTGCGGCATCGGAGCCCCTCCCTAAGTGGCTATGACCAGTAGCCACTATAGGGTGAGTGGCCAGCAGAGGAACCCGTACGCTGCGAGGGTGACCCGCTTGATCGTGGCAGCAGGAGGAGGGGGCGACGCAGTCGCCGCCGCAATGCTCGACGCAGCCCTCTACGGAGGCGGCGACAGTCCGGCGGTGATCCTCACGTACGCGTGGGACCGCCTCCTGATCGATCCAGTGCCAGGACCACGAGGGTCGGCGAACTTCACAGGCCTTCGCCCCCTCACGCGAAGCGTCTGGGCCGTCCCGGCCGACGCGAAGCCCATCGCCCCGGCAGGCTCAACACTCCCTCGCCTGGCAGCCGAGCTCCCCCACACCTTCGCCCTGATCGACCCCATGCACGGCGCCGAGGGCATCACACGCCAGCTCGAAGAACTCATCGAGCATCTGGCCCCCGAGTCCATCGACCTCCTGGACGTGGGCGGGGACATCCTCGCCAAGGGCGACGAACCCACCCTGCGCAGCCCGCTCGGCGACGCTCTGACGCTGGCCGCAGCCTGCCAAGTCAACGCGCCTGTGCGGCTCTTGATCGCCGGACCGGGCCTGGACGGAGAACTCCCGGCCGAGCTTCTGGCCGACCGTATGGGCACGACAGCCCTGACGCTCACGGCCGAGCACGTCGAACCGATCAGCTCGGTCCTGGAGTGGCACCCGTCCGAGGCGACAGCGATGCTGGCGGCCACGGCCCGTGGGGTCCGGGGTCTCTGCGAAGTCAGGGACGCTGGCCTGCCGGTCCCCCTCACAGACCACGGCCCCACCGTCCACGAGGCGGATCTGGACGACGCTCTCAACCGCAACGAGCTGGCACGCGCCATCCTCGCAACGGAGACCCTTGCCGAGGCGGAGCAGCACAGCCGCGAAGTCTGCGGATACTCGGAGATCGACTACGAGCGCAACAAGGCCAATTGGCTCGACAGTCAGCCGGAACAGAAGCTCGACCCGGAAGCCACGCTCCACCAACTCGACCAGTTCGAAGCCCAGGCCCGCAACCACGGCATCACGCACACGACGTTCCGCAGGATCACCGAAGCCCTCGGCCTCAGCGGCAAGCAGCGCCAAGACCTCAGAGCACTACTACTCAACAGCCGACCGGAGCAGTACGCCGCCCCTCTGTGGCGCATCCCAGCCGAAGCCTGAGTAACAACTTTCTCTACTGGTTCAAGGCGGCTCGCTCCGCTCCCCGCGCGCGGCCCGGCCCCGGCCGGGCCTGCGCTCCTGTCTCCGCCCCGCTCCAGCCCGGCCGGTGCCCGTGCCGCGCTCCTGGCAATCAGCCGCTTGAGGCCAGAGGAGGGGTAGATGCATCGCGGCCTGGACGATCGACTGCGCGGCTTTACACAGCCATTGACGCAAGCCCCGAGGGTCGCGACGCCAGCGCCCTTCTTTACCGGGCAGGTCTATCGGCTTGATCGTCAGGACACCGAAAGGGAGATGTTTTCCTCGACATAGCGAGCACCCTTGGGCGAGATGCGCACCGTCCTCGTCACATCATCATATTCAATGAATCTCGCCTTGTGGCACTTCTTGAGAATATCTCGCCGGTAAGCGCTAGCGTTAGCGGCTTCGGTCCACGCCAATAGTTCTTTCTCGGCAACCGGAGAGGACTCGGAATAAAGCAGCAAAAGTGTTTTGTCGTGGAGGTTGAGCTTCTCAGAAAGAACTCGCTTCTTCCCATTAACCGCCCAGATGACCTCTAGCTGGCGCTCGACCAGCGCGTCAACAGCTTCGGTGGCTGTCGCCGTATCGACATCATGAAAAACACGGATGAGTTCGGCGACAAGCCACTTGCTCATATGGAGAACGGCAACGGAATCCATATGACTAGGATCAACATCACTCCCCACATGGCCAACGCCTCGATTATTTCTAATCTCGTATAGGGCAATCAACATCCGAGGGATTTGAATCCTGAGCGAGCGAGGTAGTTGGGTTTCCTGCTCGAGCTTTTGACATTCCCTCACCATATTGTTGGGCTTGGACGATTGCAGAGGGAATTGGCCATCCGCATGTCCACGAATGATCGAGTAAACAATCTCACACAGCTTCCCTCCGTTTAGTTCAGAGGGCTCCCACCTGCCCTCACTGAAGTTCCGCGTAATACTCTCCAGCGCCTTTACTAGCTCGTCCCGCAGAGTAACGGGGAGCCCTCCCAGAAAAGACGAGGAGGCGCTCACGACTCCACCTCGTCGTCAGTCAAAACCACGGGAACCGCGCCAGCGATACCTAGCCTATCCCTGACATAGGCGACACCGGACGTAGTGAGTTTATACGTCTTCCAGGACTGAGCAGCCTTACCCTTTGCCATCTGCCGAACCAAAGCCGGCGACTTCCTCTGAGCCTTGGTCAGCGATTGCGTGATATTCTGAATACCATGACCAGTATCTTTGAGAAGGTTGTTAACCTTCATTGACTGCCAGGATGGCTGGGCATTCACAGCTTGAAGCCAGTAGGCGCCGGTGAGGACCTTATCCAATTCAGTCTTTGGATCTACCGCATCGAATAGATCAACGAAGTCGTCAAATACTGGATCGGTAGGAACAGCAGGAGCCTTGGTCCTAGTCCTGCTGTCGTCATTCGTCGCTTCGCTGCTAACACTTGTCGACGAATTGAGCGTGGGCACGGAGATCCCATAGCGTTCCGCGGCCCACCTCAACACGCGAGCCCGCGTTGCATCATCCTCAAGGCCGTTCAGTGCCGCAACGACGGAACCCATGGCCAGAATCTCGACATCATCGTTCATTCGAAACCCCCTACACGATCAAGTGCGAACAAGGTAAGGCTGCACGTTAAGACGTGTCAATCCAGTCACCCAACACAGCGACACTCATAAAGTTGATCAAGCGGAACCGAGACCAGCAGGACGGAAAAGGTCCACCTTCTGGGAACTCCGTTCACTTGTTCGAATCCTGAAGATCCCCAAGTCAGATACGAACACATTCTCGAACACAAGCGAAGGTTGCATCGCACCCGATCAATGGACCGCCGTTGCGGCCAGGCTTATCGAGGCCAGAAAGTATCCGCATCCAATCGGAGTCAAGCCGCTTGGCTGGTGACGCCGTCATTGCGGCATAACAGGCCAGGATATATCTAGATGGCGCGGCATGGGGCCCACTTAGTGAAACCAGGGGCATCTATGCAGCCTGATGCTGAGAACGACAGAGAGCAGACGCGTGAAGGTCTCGTCCCAGCACTTCCGTTGCCGCCGGCCGCCCTGGCAGACGTTGCCAGGGCAGCGTGGCTAAGGCCCAGTAGGGGTGCAGCGAGGCATACGCGCGCCTGGTCGGTCGGCGCACCCGTCATCGTGGCTGACTTTCGTCGGCTGAGGTTCAGGCGGCCGCAAGAGGATTCGTCTCTGCCTCGGTGGGCGATGCGTCTCCACCGGCTCGGCCCAGCTCGACGGGGAGGGGAGCCCGGTTTGGTCTTCGGGTTCCCCTCCCCGTGTAGAAGGCGTCATCGGCAGGCGCCGTTGCGCGTACTCTTTTTCAGATTGGGTGCGGTTCGCTCGCCGCCAGCAAGTGACCGCGGCTGATCGCGACGCGGAGGACGTCTCGTAGGGCCCCGGTCAGTTCCTTCGCCAGCCGTTGCTTTTCCTCCGGGTCCGTGTCTTGGTCGTCGAGCGCTTCGGAGGCTCGTTCCAGCAGTTCGGCCGCCGTGCCGAGTTGGACCGCTTCGATGTTGTCCGCCATGCGGGACATGAAGCCGTCCCGGTCGTCGGTGCTCAGGTAGCAGGGGTTTCCGCCAGGGCCCGACCACGGGAGGAGCCGGAGTTCGTCTTGTTCCGTCATCCTTGCGTCTGCCTCTCGTCGATCATGTGGTGAGTGGTGAAGACCGCCTCGATGCGGTGGCCCGGGAAGGCCAGCAACGCGGCTTCGACCACACGCCCGGCGGAGTCGGTCGCGGTGCGCGTAACGGCGAGGACAGGCAGAGTGGAGCCGATCCGAAGGGCTGATACTTCGTCCGGCGTCGGTAGGCGGGCACAGACCGTTTCCCGGACAGTGGCCGGCGCAGGACCAAGAGCGGCGAATCTCGTCGCCGCTACTCCGTATGCGGATTCGTCGTCGAGCACTCCAGCCGGTGCCAGGTCGCGCGGGAGGTATATGCGGGCCAGTCCGTTCGGTGACGCTCCGTCGAGGCTGAGGCACGAGAACTCGACGAGAGGGCTTCCCACAGGGACGTTGAGCAAGGCCGTGAGTTGTCCGTGCGCCTGAACCGCGGCGGTGCGAACGCTGACGCGCAGGGCCGCTTCGGCGGCAGTCCACGGGTCAAGGGTTCCCCAGCCTCCGACGTACACGATCTTGCGATGGGGGCGACGGACGAAATTGCCCTTGCCGTGGATCTTCTCTAGTAGACCTTCCCCTTGCAGCACGGCGAGAGCGCTCCGCAGCGTCAGCGCGCTGACCTTGTATCGGTCGGCCAAGTCGGCTTCGGACGGTAGGCGTTCACCGGACTGGATACGGCCGGTCGTGATCTGTTGCCGGAGGTCGTCGGCGATGTCGTGATGGCGAGAGGGCACGGACCCGGTCACCGCCTTCTCAGCGATCGCACGGCGAGGAGCCGGGTGCGCGCGTGGATGGTCAGCAGCTCGCCCGACTCGAAGACGAGTTGCTTGGCCCCCTGCGGAAGCTGGAAGAGGTCTCTCACCCGGCAGGCTCGACCGCCGAGTTGGATGACGTCGCCACGCTGCACGGTGGCTGCGGTGACCTCGACGTTGCCGACCAGTACGCCGCCGGGGGCCCATGCGCTCATCGCTCCACCTCTGCAGCAGGGAATCGGCCGACCGCCGGGTGGCACGGGCAGTCGCACACCTCGTAGATGACCGGGAGGTCGACCGGGGCCGGAGCCGGGGAGGACTCTGCGCAGACGGGGTGTGTGCCGATGCGGCAGGCCGTCGAGCGGTAGGGAACAGCCGAGGCGTCCGCGATGCGGAGTTGTCGGTGAGACGGCCTTGAGGACATCGAGGGCATCAGAGGACCCCCGCAAGGGCCGACCACGCATTGATCGGCAGATGGGGAGCGACGACCACCGAGCGCGTGCGGACGCGCTTCTCCCAGGCCAGCACGTACGGGCGGACGAGTGCGACGTCTTCAGCCGCGAGCAAATGCCGGCGGTCCGCGTGAGTAGAGGTCCGACCCAGGAGGACCGTCCACGCGTCAGCGGACGCGGGAACAGCGGGGGCGGTTGGCGAGTGGACAGCCGTTAAGGGGCGACGGTGCCTGCCCTTTGTGAAGTGACGCGCCCTGGTGAGGGATACCGCGCGGCGGATACGGTTGAGCACGCTGGTCAGCTCCTATCGCTGATGGCCCGGTCCCCCGACATCGCCCGTCGTGGGGACCGTTCTGCGTACGACCGCCCAGAGGGTGCGGCCGTTCAGGCTGGTGGCGAGGAGCCCGAACCGGTCGGCCTCGGCCACCACGTCCAGGACCTCCCGCCATAACTCGGCGGAGAGTTCGTCCGGCACCTCCGCTTCGACCGACGTGTGACGGCGGTGTTGCTCCACTCGCGTGGGAAGCCCGAGGGTGGACAGCCGTGCGGCGATGCACGCCGCGCTGACTTCCGATTCGGGCACAGGGCAGCCTCCGGCACAGGCGATCACTTCCAGTGAAGCTAGTTAACTAGATTAGAGCTAGTGGACTAGATTTTCCATATGTCTGAGCAGCCGCCCTATCTCCGCATCGCCGACGAACTCCGGCGCCGGATCGCGGAGCACGTGTGGGAGCCGGGCAATCGCCTACCCTCGCGCGCCCAGATCGGCCAGGAGTGCGGCGTGGGCGAGAACGTGGTGCGCAGGGCTCAGGAACTGCTTATCTCCCAGGGCGTGCTGGAGGGCCGCGCCGGATCGGGCACGTACGTCGCCGAGCCCCGGAAGCGGGTGCGGGTGGTGCGCTCATCGGCGCGCGAGCAGCCCCAAAGGTCCCCGTTCCGCGCGGACATGAAGGCGCTGGGCAGACAGGGCGACTGGGAGAGCCGGACCGACGCCAAGGTTCCGGCTCCAGTGGAGATCGCGACCCGGCTCGGCGTCGCCGAGGGCGAACTGTGCGTCCGGACCGTGTACGAGTTCCTGGCGAACGGCCGGCCCGTACAGCTGTCGACGAGTTGGGAGCCGTACGACCTCACCGCTGGCACTCTCGTCGTCCTGCCTGAGGGAGGGCCGCACGCCGGGGAGGGCGTGGTGAACCGCATGGCCGCGATCGGCATCACCGTCAGCCATGCCGTCGAGCAGCCGGAGCCGAGACAGGCGACAGCCGAGGAAGCATCCTTGCTCGGCATCCAGAAGGCCGCGCTCATCACCCACATCCGGCGGACTTACTACAGCGCCGAGGGACGCCCCGTGGAGACGGCGGACATCGTCGTGCCCGCCGCGCACTGCGAGATCGTCTATGAGATCCCGATCAACACCTGAATGAACCAAGCGAAGCCATCTGCTTAGCGACGGCTACCGCCCAGGGCGCCATTTGGATCGTCTAGGGCGGATCGCGCCAGCTCGCGGAAGAGGCTCAGGCTCGGCCAGTGGGCACGTAGGGACGATGGCGGGTCGCTCCGCCTAGCTGGCTCCAGCCCATGCCTTGTGAGGGTGCTTCTCAGAAGGGTCCCGTAAGCCCGTGCTACTGATAGGGCTTCCGCGGCCACGACGCCGGGCCCGGCTAGAGCCACGGCACTCTCAGCCTTCGAGAGCGCCGACATGAGTCGACGCGCCTCGGCGGCCCGCTCCAGCAGATTTGCCGGTACTGAGTCCTCTGTCGAGGTGAGGGCGGAGATCGCGGGAACAAGTTCGTCTGCTGCGTTTGCGAACCGGGCGTAGGCATCAGCACGAGCCTGCCGCTGCCAGTGCTCATGCTGCAAGCGGCGCTGGGAGTTCCCCGTGTTCCTGGCCGCACGTATGGCTCCGAACGCGCCGAGCCCTGCCCCAATTATGGCTGCTACAGCGGCAATTGATGCCGCTCCCCCTATATTCATCGGCTCATTATGCCAAGCGCCGGCGCTGGACCGCGGGTGGACTTCAAGCCTGCCCAAGTCGCTGCTCACATGGCGACCCCTGACGTCCACGGCTGACATCAACGAGCCCGGACGGCGGCATACGGCAGCGCCCCCACACGACCGCCGGACCTGCCGACGGTGGAACCGGGAACGGGTGTAGATCGAACTCCTGAGGCGGGTGTCGCAGGTTCCAATCCCGCCGGGTGAACAGAGTGACAAACCAGTCTATAAGCCTTCCTTCGGGGTGCATCTTCGCCCTGCTCGATGTCACGCACGCAGGTACTGCCACGCTCAGTCCAGCGAAGCGGCTCCAGCCTCTGTCGATCACCATGGATCCGTGGACCGTCATGCGCCAGAATGAGCTCATGGACGCAGGGAACGTAGCTCTCATAGGCGCAACTAGTGCTGTCCTTGGCGCAGCCATGGGTGCTCTGGGGGCAACGGGTTCGGCACGATTGACAGGTAAATCGCAGCGTCGAGCCCAGCATGAGCAATGGAAAAGGCAGGGGCGCCGGGAGGCGTACGCAGCCTTCATCTCGGCAACCACAGAGTATGTGGACGCCGTTGAGGCAGCACAAGCCTGCTTTCGAGAGCACGAGACACCCACACCTCAGCTGCTGGAACTACTCGACCACGCAGAGACCCTTCGACTTCCCATGAAAAGGACGGTCGCACTCGTATCAGTGGAGGGTCCTCCAGACGTCGCGTCGGCAGCCTCTGAAACTGCAGCGTTTTACGCGAGTTGGGCTCGGAGCTTGTTGGGGGTAAGCACGCTCCTCGTCTCGCCGCCGCGCGTACCTCCGCCTCCACCCGTTCCTTTGCCAAGCGGTGAGTTCCTGTACAGGCGTCTCTCCGGCGACCGCCACTTCGAGCTCTTTCGCAGGCTGGCGAGCCAAGCATTGGACGCTCCTGACAGCCTTCTCAGCGAAAGGTGAGCTTGCGATGTGAAGCTCCCTGAGCATGGGCGAGGGCAGAGACAGCCGCAGCAGATCCTGCGGGGAAGCGCGGGGAATGTCGGGCCCCAAGCCAGCAGTCGTCTATGCGTCGGCGCTGCTCCGATTCGGCTCAGCTCACTAGCTGAACCTAGACGAACCAAGCTTCCCAAACTGACGGCTTGTCCTGCGCGCCGCACGACTACCAGCCCTCATCTCGAGTGTTGGTCTGCCGCTTCATCCGGGCTGCAGGGCTGGGGCGCCGGTCCCGGCCGAGCGACAGACAAGCGGGGAGGAGGACGTACAGCGTGCGGCAGAGAGCTCCGCACATCAGCCATCGGGGAGCAGCTACGTGCGGCCGTGCCGGCCCGTCTCGGGAGCCTGCTCGAACCGCGAGCGACCGGGGTCTCTGCGGCAACCGTCAAACAGCCGACCTGCTAGGGCAGGCGCGCCTCGCCTTTTGCGGTAATGTCTCGGTCTCCATTGGCATCTCCGCGGCGAGGCCCGACATGATCAGCTCGGCCAGTATCAGAGCCGCTTCGCGCCGGACGATTCCGAGGCGTACCAGGCCGTCCCCCGAGACGTTCACGTCGGCCGTGAGGCCGGGGAAGTCCGACTCCAGGCCCAGGGCAATCAGTTCAGAAGCCAGGGTGTCAGCGCTCCGACGGAGCCTGTGCCAGCCGCGGACGTAGGGCACGCCGGGCATCACGTTCTCGGCGCGCTTGGCGACGACTCCCCGTCGGTCGGTCATGACGTCAGCCCTTTCCCGCATCATGTTCGGCGGCACCCTCGCCGCGATCTTCAGGGCGCTGTGACACTGCGGCCAGAGCCAGCCGCAGCAGCTCCGCCAAGCGCTCCGCAGTGGCCGGCGACGCCCGGCCCAGCTCGACGAGGCCGTGCCCGAAGGCGTTCAAGTCGGCACGCAGGTAAGGGAAATCCTTCTCCAGACCAGCACGGAGCAGTGCGTCACGAAGCGCAGTCGTGGCGTCCCGCGCGGCGTACCAATCGTCGCTCTCCAAGAGCGACCAGGTAGCAGCATCGTGTCGCTGGACGGCGTCATCCCGCATCTGTCGTCGTCCTCTCGAAGCCCCCAAGTGCGAACGCAGCGGCAGAGGGTTAGCGCTCGCTGTAGCTGTCCACATGGGCGAGCAACTCGGCGGAGGCGATCAGCCTGGCCGCGAGAGCGACCGGACGGAGCGGGTTGGCGCTCATATGCAGGCACTCGGCAGCCCCGACGACGAACCCGATGTAACCGGCGACGTGCTCTGCCTGTGCCCGAACTGCCACGTCATGCTCGACGCCGGTGCCATCGTGATCAGCGACGATCTGACCATCCTCCGCGGAGGCGTCGAGGAAGGCAGTCTTCGCACCCTCCCGCGGCACGTTCTCGACCTGGAATGTGTGCGCAAGCACCGTGAACGGTGGCGCCAGCGCTGACGTCTCAGGCCACCCGACAGGCTCGTGAGGGCACGGCGGCCATCCAAGTCTGGTACGGGCCAGAGTGTCACCAAGCACGAGGCAACCGCAGTCTCGGTCACTACAAACTGATGCTTTGGCAGGTGAGCACGCCCTAGGATCGCGACATGAGCGACTCCACTGACTGGGACGACGATAAGTCTGCGGAAGACGAAGGGGACCTGTTGTCATGGGAGGACGACGAGGCCGCCACCACCACTGTTGACTGGACGGTGGAAACCGTCGTGAGTCAGATGCGCAAGGGCCGCATCGACCTCAACCCGAGTTTTCAGCGTCGGGATGCTTGGACTCGTGTCGCCAAGTCTCAATACATTGAGTCGCTGGTGCAGCGTTTCCCCGTACCTCAGATCGTCCTGGCCGAGGATTCGAAGAGGCCCGGGAAGTTCTTGGTCATCGATGGCAAGCAACGTCTCCTCTCCATTCGTCAGTTCTGTGCTGACCTAGACGATCCGCGGGACGTCGAGTGGAGGGAAGAGAAGCTGCGCCTGACAGGCCTTAAGGAGAGTGCAACTCTCAACGGACTCACCTACGAGAAGATGGAAGAAAAATACCCGGCTGAGGCAGTCAGGTTTGAGAACGCCACCATTCGAGCGGTACTTCTTCGAAAGTGGCATAGTCAAGATTTTTTGTACACAATCTTCTATCGTTTGAATTCGGGGAGCCTGAAGCTCTCAGCTCAGGAACTCCGTCAAGCACTCTATCCAGGCCCCTTCATGGAGTTCATTGATAATTATTCCGGGACCAGCCCTGCACTGCGATGGCTCTTGCGAAAGCCTAAGCCAGACCGGCGAATGGTTGATGCAGAGCTCCTGCTCCGCTTCATCGCTTTCAACGCGGGGGAACATGTTTACGAAGGAAACTTGAAGACGTTTCTTGACGAAACAGCCGAGACACTCTCTGATAAATGGCACCAGGGCGGTGAAGAGCGAACGAGAGCCGCAGTGGACCTAATGGAAGTAGCCGTATTTGCCGCAAAAGAAGTTTTCGGCGAACGAGCTTGCCGGAAGTATACGGATGACAGGTTCGAGCGTTCAGTTAACCGAGCCTTGTTCGATGTTCAAATCCACTACCTGACAGATCCAGCCCTCCGTGAGTGGCAGCTGCAAAATGCAGAGCTAACCGTCGAGGCGTTCAAGGATCTATGCAACACCGACCCGCTTTTTATCGATTCGGTCTCTAGCACGACGAAAACTCCACGGGCCGTAAGGAAGCGCTTCACGGCCTGGGGTGCGAAACTCAGCGACGTCAGCGGCTTGTCACACGAGTTCCCTCCGTCGGTCTCTGGGATGTCAAATGACGTCGGATGACCCTTGGGGAGCCCTCGCAGACTCTATGTCCACCGTCGCTAATCACTTAGGCATAAAGGACAAATCTGGGACTGTCGTCGCAGATCCCGAAGAGATCACCGACGAATATATCGCCGCGATCTCCATTCCGACTCGCGCTTTTCTTGTGCTCTGCAGTTCCGAGCTTGAAGAATACGTCGAGGCGAGATGCTTAAGTTTCCTTAGTGACTGCGTCACCGGCGCGAACGAACGACTGCAGCACAACTGCTTGCATGCACTTAGTATTCATTTCAGATCAAACATCGGCAAACTACTCGATGGTGGTAGTTACGTCGACTTCTATGCCACAACAGAACAGGCGAAACGCTACGCAAAAGAAATCAAAGCAAGTCGTAAGAAAGTCGCATCAGAATCGGCCGGCGATGTGGATACCGTAGACCCCCGCCTATTGAACAAGATGACTCTTACAGCCAGGCTGTGCACTTGGTACAGCGAACACACTGTGGCAACGAGTCACGGAATAAGCGATAGCGATCTGGTCGGGTTGTTGATCCCATTGGGATTCAGTAGCAACCTAGTCCGAGATGCATGCGGAACGCTTTGCGCCGCCCTCCAGAGTTTGGCAGCTGCCCGCGGAGAAGCCGCGCATCGTTCGGCTCTTTCAAGCAGCTGGCCATTCAGTGCCCTGCCCACGCCCTTGAGCCAACAGCTGTCACTCAGGGACACCTGGAGTCGCTGGGAAGCTGTTGTGGATTCTCTTCACGAGTTTGAAGACCTACTCAACGGGAGCAAGAGTAGCGGCGCAGGGGTAGAGGTCGGTGCCTGAACGGAAACTTATGGACTATTCGTGGACGGGTTGGTCTCGTATCCACACGAACTGGGCTCTCACCTGCACGAACGACGCAGCGGCAAGCCCCCTCCGGAGCCGTGTGCGCAGGTTCGAATCCTGCCGGGGGCACTCGCCTACGACCAGCACAGATCATGCGCTGACCAGGGCGGATGCCATGAACAAAGAGTCGGACTCAATCTCACTGAGTCCGACTATTTGTCGTTGTCTGTCACTGATCGCGAGTGAGTGGCGAGTGAGGCCACAACGGCCCGGTCGCCGCCCGCCATATGGCGAACGGGTATCTGGGGGAGAAACCCGGCGTGGCAGAGGTCAGCCATCAAGAAGATCAAAGCGCCCCTGGCCGCTCGGCCGACTTCCCAGCCAGCCGAGCAAGCTCCACGTGTACACGGTCGTAACGTCAGTCCCTCATGCGGCAACATCAGTCCCTCATACGGCGCCGATGCCGGCGTTCGTGACCCACTTGGCAGTAGTGGCATCCAGCTCCCACGGCGCCGTGAGCAACGATGATCGCAGTCCGCTGCGATCTTGCACCGAAGCCGGTTCAGCACCGAACTTCTTGAGTCGGTTGCCGCCCTCCCCCCAGAACGGATCAGTTGGACAGTCGAGCATGGATACAAAGCGCTCGACACGATCGGCCCACGTGGGGTGCAACCACCATGAGGAGCAGAACATGAGGCTCTGAGCGGCCACAGAGAGCAATCCGAATCGAACGCTCTGGGTCTCCGCCGACCTAACGAGCAGGTCGAGCTGCAGGCTCACGTGTTCCTTGTACGCTTCCATTTCTGCCTTGCTGCGCGCGAGATCGCCGAGCGTCATGCCAGTAGGGAGTTTGCGATCAGGCCTTACTAGCCACCGAATCAGCAAGGCGGAGAGGGCACGTACGGATTCCACGTCCGGTGCCGCCAAAGAACTACTGCTGGCCGAACTTACGTTGAATTCGATAGCCCACCCTGCCAGTCGCCGTCGTACAGCTTGGGTAGTGTGGCTGTTGAGGCGCATCATGTCACCGTCTGACAGTCGCCCCTCAGCATGCCAGTCCTCAACAGGGCTATTGCGCCAAGCGTTGACGGTAATTCCGAGCGCCACGAGATCCAGCAGCGTAGACAAGTCACCGGGGTCCACATCGACTTGCATGCGGATAAGGCTCTCAAGAACTTCATCAGTCAATGTAACTCCCGACATGGGTTGCCTTCCTACGAACATTTCCTGGCTGCTCATCACGGGCACCCTCGCATGATCGGCTTTGATTTGGTCAGATGGTATGCCCAGGCAGCGATACCGAGTGAATGCTGACGGATGATCAGCTCCTCAGGTCTCTTCCCTCTATCCCATCGCCTTCTCGATCTTCCTGTTGTTCAGCTCCTCGTGACCGTCAATGCAGCCCTCGTAGCGGCGGTGGATGACCTCGGGTGAGTTGCCCGCGCGGCGGGCGACTTCGGCCACCGGGACCCCGGCGTTCAGCCAGTTCGTGATGCGGGTGTGCCGCAGGTCGTATGGCCTGCGAGCGAGCGGCGAAGCCACCTTGTCCGGCGGAAGCGCGACGGGCCGTGCTTCCTGCCACACCCTCCAGTAGCTGGAAGTCCCCAGCACGCCAGCGCGCTCGTTGGCGAAGAGCCTGTCGTCCTTGGCCGTGCCAAATTCCTTGGCGTGCTCACGGAGCATCGCGACCAACAGCGGCGGTATGGGCACAGGCCGGTCAGCCTTGGCTTAACGCGACTTGAGCCCCCGCTTGTCGTGGCGCTGCCCCGAATCGGCCAACTTTTGCCGGACACCGGGCGGGTTTCCCGAAGGGTGAGGCTCCCCCAGTCTCGGGCAAGTAGCAGTCCTTCTCTCGCGACCCGACCACCTCCGCCGGCCTCATTGCGGCGTAGAGCTGGCAGCCGAAGAAGGCGACAAGCCGACGGCCGCGATTGCGGTGCAAGGACCCGCGTGGCCGTAGCGTCCGTTAGCGAGTAGGGCATGCGTGCCAGACCGCCCCGCGGACGCCAGCACGAGCGGGTCGTTCGACTCCCCGATCTTCGCCAGTGTTGTAGCCGCGAGATGGTGCGTACGGGCCGACACTGCCCAGCAGTCGCCGCGCTCTTCGCCGTGCCGGGTTGCTCGCTCTTCCAACTCCTGCGCCGTCTGAAGCAATGCGGGAAGCGCAGCAACGACAGTGCCGAGCCGTCCGCCCTGGTAGTCGCTCCACGCCTGTTCCACGCGTACGGCCACGGGAGCCGGAGTTGGGAGTTGAGCCTCAGCGTCGGGGCCAAACAGCAGATGTGAGAGGCGCCGTGGGCTCATGAGTGCGTCACGAACAGCGGGGACGTCATCCTGCTGTAGCTCATCCTCCATGAGGACGGTCTGCCCATGCAGGTCCCCGAGCTGGACGCGCAGGATGCGGGCCAACTCCCCAAGCATGTCGATACGCGGCGGATTCCGTCGCCCGGTCTCAATCTTCGCGAGCCAGTCAGTGTTACGACCGACGAGGCCGGCCAGCACCTCCTGCGTATAGCCGCGGCGCTTCCGGTAGAACGCAATGCGTTCGCCGATGCTGAGGTGATCTCCAAGACCACGCATGGGGTGTTGCCTCCCGCTGCTGAGTAGGGGCGTCTATCACGGTACCGACGCGGCGGGGAGCTATTAGGCGATCTCGGCCTCCAACAGCCCCACGGCGAGCGTGAGGCACTGAGCAAGAGCGAGCCCGGACAGAGTGTCCGAGTCTGACCGAACCGGTGATCTGTTCTCGGCAGCCGACTCTGAGCCCAATACGGCCTGTCGAAACTCGACCTCGGCCACGTCAGCAGCGATCTGAACGGGCTGGTCTTCCGATCGCGCCCCGGTGGACACCAATCAGCAGCAGACCTGCCCCCGCCGCCAAGCCGACAGCCACTACCCGCCCGCGCCCGCCACCTCCTTCACTCACCCCCCCCCACCTGCCAGCGAAAAGTGTCTCTAGAGGGGATGTCGGCGTCCCGACCACGAGCGAAAGACGAGGCTGACCTGCACGCACCCCAGGCCGGGCTTCCACCCTCGCGCAAGAGATGCAGCAAGAGATGTCGCAGGAGTAGCCGCAAGAGATCACGCAAGAGATGTGGTGATGCCCCGAACCACACCCGCCCGGCTGATAGGCGGCATCCCTTACCCCACGCTGTCTGGCCTTTTCGCGATCTCGGTCGTGATTGACCTCGGTGCCGTGTCCACGGCTCCTCAGACGGTGGGGATCGTCATGGAACCGTCAATGCGACGCAGTCTGGAACTCGAGGCACTCACCTGGGCAACTTAGCTAAGGCGGTCGAGGCCAAAAACGGGCATACGAGCCCCGACTCTCAGGAGTCCTACGGAGACGCATCCGAATAGACAGCGGACAACACCAACTCAAAGGGAGCCCGTGTACGGCCTGCTAAGGGCATGTCAGGCACAGACCCAGGCCGCAGCCACTCGGGAGGATCATCGTGCCGGCCCCCACACTGCAAATACATCACCCAACCACCGTGCGCCTCCGGCAACCGGCCCCATGGTCGGCCCCATGGTCGGCCCCATGGTCGGCCCCATGGTCGGCCCCATGGTCGGCCCCATGGTCGGCCCCATGGTCGGCCCCATGGTCGGCCCCATGGT
>NZ_JBEZHO010000003.1:0-207836 GCF_040650615.1 Streptomyces sp. NPDC048643 | reverse complement strand
GTCGGCCAACCGGGGACGGTACCATGCCTTGCATTGCGCACCCGCGCACGTGGCATTGCGCACGCTTCGACTGCGCACCACAAGCAGAATGCGGAATCGATGCGCACCTCCGTGGCCCGATTCTCCAGTGCGCACCCTGCAGCGGAGCTCCGATCTAACGGCACGCGGCAGCCCCGCCCCTGTCGGCACAGGCATCACACTGGTGAGGAGTGCCGTACTGCGTACACCTCCCCCGCTAGTGGATGAGCGGAACAGGCATCACTCCTCGCGTTGCCGTCACTCCCGCTCCAACCGGGCCCCCGGGCCGACACCCCAAACCGAGCCTCAGTACGAGCCGTTCTGTTGCACAGCACGCTGACCCCGCTCGGTGCACACCGGTGCTCCTAAACGTGCGCCTGCGCAGCCGCACGGCGCCCTCCGCTCAAGAGCTCCAGCTAATCCTGCTCTGCGCAACACATCCGCACTTCCACGACTCAAGCCTGCAGAACCTCCAAACTGCCGACTCGGACTATGGCCGCTAGCTGACTCCCTCGCTCCTACCGCATCGTCAGGTCCCGTTCAGCTGCTCTCTGCTCGGGCGCTTAGATCGAGAGCACTACTTCTCAGATTCCCGGCCTCCCCGTCAGGGGCGTTGGAGACTGATGCAAGGAGGCGTTCTATAAGCCCTTCGACGTCTGCGACAGAGACCCGGAACAGGTTCTCGGTGCGCTTCCGTATGGCATGCGGACTCGGTCCACAGGGAGGAATCCAACAAAGTTCGCTTCCCCTTGCATCCACCGACCTGCTGACAGCTTGATGATCGGAGGCCTTGCTACGCCCTCCGGCGGGCGGGACCGTCGGGCGTCGTGCCGGCCGACGGAATTGGGCCGCCGCGAGCGCCTCGCCCCAGCTTGTCCGCTCACCGGCACAAACTCGGCGCCTGGCGGCCGCCCCCTTGATCACCCCGCCCACAGCAACGGAGTGCACGGCCGGTGGGCCATTATTTCGCGAGGGACGCGCAGTGGCGACGATGGTCGAAGATCCGAGGTAGGCCGCATCCTGGTGCCGCTATGTCCGCCGAATCCCGGCCGGATCTGGTGCCCCCGCCGAGGGACATCCAGCGTCATCAGCACCGGCCTCGGTGTGTGCTGGAAGCCGAGACGGAGGCTTTTCCCACTCTTCGCTGTCACCCCCTCCCCCCAACCGGAACATCACCCCCCGAGGTGTGGCATAGGTAAGGATCGGTATCGAACGGCAACCCTTTGGGGGTTGCGTTCGTCTAGTACGGCATGAAGATCTCGTTCTTGATCCATAACGCCTATGGGATAGGGGGCACGATCAGTACCACCTTCAATCTGGCCGCTGCGTTGGCGGAGCGGCACAGTGTGGAGGTTGTTTCGGTCTTGCGGACGCGGGAGCGTCCCAGCCTCGTGTTGGATCACCGGGTCTCGTTGCGTGGGCTGGTCGATCTGCGGGAGGAGAAGGAGCATCCGCTGCATCTGCGGCCCTCGCGGGTGTATCCGGACTCGGAGCGGCGGTACGAGCAGTACAGCGAGTTGACCGATCAGCGCATCGCGGCGTTCCTGGACAAGGTCGACGCCGACGTGGTCGTGGGGACGCGGCCCGGGCTCAACGTGCATCTCGCGCTCCAGGCGCCCGAGCGGGTCGTTCGGATCGGGCAGGAGCACCTCACGCTCGACAGTCATTCGCCGGAGCTGCGCACGGTTCTCCGGGGTGCCTATCGACGGCTCGACGCGCTCACCACCGTCACCTCCGCCGACGCCGCCTCCTACGCGCGCAAGATGCGGCTGCCCGGGGTGCGGGTCGAGGCTCTGCCCAACAGCGTCCCCGACCCCGAGCTGCCGCCCGCCGACGGGACGTCGAAGGTGGTCGTGGCGGCCGGCCGGCTGGTCAGGGTGAAGCACTACGACCTGCTCATCGAAGCGTTCTCCCACGTGGTCGCTGAACGGCCCGACTGGCAACTGCGTATCTACGGCAAAGGTCAGGAACACGCACGGCTGCGGGAGATCATCACCGACCTCGGGCTCGTCAACAACGTGTTCCTCATGGGGGCGGTGCCCCACATGGAAGGGGAATGGGTGAAGGCGTCGATCGGTGCGGCCTCCTCCAGTTTCGAGGCCTTCGGCATGACGATCGTCGAGGCGATGCGCAACGGGCTACCCGTCGTGAGCACCGACTGCCCGCACGGTCCCGGCGAGATCATCCGTGACGGTGTCGACGGCCGGCTGGTTCCGGTCGGGGACCCGAAGGCCCTGGGCGGAGCCCTGTTGGAGCTCGTGAACGACGACGAGAGACGGCGGCGTATGGGGCAGGCCGCCCGGGAGAACTCCCGCCGGTTCGCGCCCGAGCCCGTGGTCGAGCAGGCCGAGCGGTTCTTCACCGAGGTGCTCGCCGCCAAGCGGGCCGGACGGCCCGCCGAGCCACGCCGTGACGGGCTCTACCAGAGCCTCGTGGCGCAGCGCTTCTCCTTCCGCGACGCCCGTGACGCCCGGAAGAACAAGGGCAAGAGCAGTAAGAGCAGCCAGGACGACGCGAGCCGGAAGGTGGAGCTATGACCACGTCGATCGAGCCGGAGCCTCGTGTCGGGTGCACGGTGGGTGCCGACGGACGGATCACCTTCGGTGTGCGGTTGCCTTCGGCCGCCCATCCCCAACTGCTCCTGCAGCCAAGGCCGAAGAAGGGGCGGCCGGAGAAGGCGCCGCACGTGCTCGACCTGGAGCCCTCCGAGGACGGGCGTCTCGTCGGCGTCCTGGAGGACAACACGTCGCTCGACGAGGGGCGTTGGGACGTCTATCTCCTCGACGAGCCGGACGGGGAGCCGCAGCGGCTGCGCCCGGGGGCGAGGGACCTGCGGGTGCTCGTCGACGGTGGCGCCCGGGACCGGTCCTCACCCGTCGAGGTGCGAGTGCCGTACGTGACCAAGTCCGGTTATCTCTCGGTCCGTACGTGGCTGCGCGCCGCGCACGCCGAGGCGGACCGGATCGTGGTCACCGACGACGGGACGATCGACGTCACGGGCCGGCTGCACGGAGCGTCGTTCGGCGCCGGTGCCGTCGTCCGCATGCGGGTGCGTGGTACCGACACGGTCCGGAAGGTCGAACCGCGGGTCGAGGACGACGGACTGGGTTTCTCCTTCACCGTCGGCTGCGACGAGTTGGCCGGGCCCGTGTCCGGTGAGGGTGTCTGGGACGTGCACGTGCGCCCCGCTGCCTCCGCACCGGCTGTCCGGGTCGGCCGCCTTCTCGACGACGTCGCCGACCGCAAGGAGGTCTTCGTCTACCCGTCCACCGATGTCGACGGGTGCGAGGTGAGGCCGTACTACACCATGGACAACGACCTGTCCGTGGAAGTGGCGCGAGCGCGGGTCCAGGCCGCCTGACGTCCACGCGCGATGCGATGCCCGCGACTGATGTGATGTCCGCGCCTGCTGACGAACTTGATGCCCGTACTTGATGCGCGTACTTCATGGCCGTGACCAGCCTCACGGTTCTGTCCTCAGAGGTGTTGTCTCTATTCTCCGACGGAACATCCCGCCGCCGATTTCCGCGCCGAATGCGTGAGTCGCACGTCACGTTGCGCATATCCGCTCGGCATATGCGCAACCGCTCGCCGAATAAGAGGTTCCTCGCATCGCGCGTGCCCCCGAATGGTTGCTCACCTGCGGCGCGGCAGGTTTTGTTCAGAATTCAATGGTGGATTTCGGTGCGCCCGACCCCATTCCCCGGCGTAGGTAATTGAGCGCACGCTTTCGTGACCTTTCGCACAAATACGGGGGGTACGTCTAGGCAAATTCGGACTTTTCGCCGACTGTTGTGGCGGGATTTTTCTCCCACCCCCCACAGCGAAGGCAGGCGAACCCATGCGCAATTCTTCCGACGTTCCCGTGCAGCCTCACGCCGTCTCTGTCGCCGAGGTCGTTCCGGGTGACCTTCTCGCCCTGTCCGAGAGCGATGTGGCCCGGGACGAGTGGTACGCGGTGATGCACACGCTCCCCGAGACGCCGCACACGATCCGGGTGACCCTGCGTCCGCCGCTCGGGGGAAGAGACCGCGACCACGTCTTCGACCGGGGGCACCAAGTGACCGTGGCCTGTCGGCGGATGGACGTCGCTGGCATTCCCGAGATCGCCTCGGCCGATCTCGACGGGGTGGAGTTCCGCGACGGTGACCGGGTCACCTCGCTGCGCGTCGTCGACCCCGCCGCCGTCGAGGTGTCGTACACCCGGCGCTGGGGCCGCTGGCACCGGGATCTGGAGGACCGGGGTGCGGTGCCCGTCTCCGACACCGGGCTGCGCGAGGAGGTCGGGCGGGCCGTCGAGAGCGGTCACGTCGTACGGCATTTCCCGCGTCCGCGTCGTAGCGTCGCCGGCGGTGTCGTGCCGCGGCGGGTCGTCGTCACCGGGGTCGGCGCGGTGACCCCGCTCGGCGTCGGCGTCGGCGAGCTGTGGCAGGGGCTGGTCGACGGGCGGTGCGGGATAACGGAGTTGACGGACGAGGAGTTCGACGGCCTGCCGGTACGGGTCGCCGGCCGCGTGCCCGTCGATCCCGCCGAGTTGCTGCCGAGGCCCCAGGCGCGGCGGATGAACCGGGCCGCGCAGTTCGCGGTGCTCGCCGCGCGAGAGGCGTGGCGCGACGGCGGCTTCGACGAGGCGGGGACCGTGGAGAGCGGACTCGATCCCGAGCGGGTCGGCGTCAGCGTCGGCGCCATCCTCGGGGACGCCTCCGTGCTCGTCGGCGGCGACCGCAAGCTGCGGGACAAGGGACCGCGTGCGGTGTCCCCGCTCACCACGCCGATGACCGTACCGTCGCAGCCCGCGTCCCAGGTGTCGCTGGCGCTGCGGATCACCGGTGAGGCCCGCACGGTGACGAGCGCGTGCGCCTCCGGCACCGAGGCCATCGGCCAGGCCATCGACCGCATCCGCTACGGGCGGGTCGACGTGGCGCTCGCCGGGGGCGCGGAGGCCGTGATCACGCCGGCGATCATGGCCTCGTTCGCCTCGATGCGCGCGCTGTCCACCCACGAGCTGGGGTCCGTCAGTCCGTCCCGGCCGTTCGCCAAGGACCGCGACGGCTTCGTGAACGGCGAGGGCGCGGGCTTCCTGCTCCTGGAGTCGGAGGAGCACGCGCGGGCCCGGGGCGCGCGGATCTACTGCGAGGCCGCAGGCTGGGGGCTGTCCGCCGACGCCCACCACATGGCCGCGCCCGACCCGTCCGGCGGCGGGGTCGCGCTCGCGCTGCGGCGCGCGGTGCGGGACGCGGGCGGCCATGCCGTCGACGTCGTGCACGTCAACGCGCACGCCACCGCCACCACCGAGGGCGACCTCGCCGAGGCGACCGCGGTGCGGGCCGTGCTGGGCGAGGACGTTCCGGTGACCGCGCTCAAGGGACACCTCGGGCATCTGCAGGGTGCGGCGGGCGGTGTCGAGGCGGTCGCCACCGTTCTCACGCTCCACCACGGGCTCATCCCGCCGACCATCGGGTGTGAGGAGCAGGACGAGGCCATCGGGCTGGACGTGGTGACCGAGTCCCCGCGAGCCCTGCCCGCGCGGGGCGACCTCGCGCTCAGCAACTCGTTCGGCTTCGGCGGCCACAACGCGGTGCTGGCGCTGCGCCGCACGGCCTGAGGGGTGACAGGGGCTCCGCGCGCGGACGGCACCGCTCGCGCGCGGACCGCCCCCATCGGCGAGAGCAGCGGCCGGCGGGCTTCGGCGAGAACGGCGGCCGCTGGGTTGCCCCGCTCACCGGCCTCGACGGACGTGCACGTCCCGCCGTACACATCCCGCCGTGCACATCCCAGCCGACCAGAAGCGATAGATCGCCGGGCCGAGGTCCCCCCTCGACCGAACCGCGAACCCCGAACCCCGGGCTCCGGCTCCCGTTGTCCGCCCCGATTCCTACGCCGACGCCTTCTTCCTCGCCGCCGTCGTCTTCTTCGCCGGCGTCTTCTTGGCGGCGGTCTTCTTGGCCGCCGTCCGGGAGGCGGCGGCGGTGTCTCCGGAGGACTTGGCCGAGGCCGCGGAGGTCTTGGCCGCCGTCTTGGTGGCCGCCTTGCGGGCCGGGGTCTTCTTCGCCGCGGTCTTCTTGCCGGCCGTCTTCTTCGCGGTGGACGTCGACTTCTTGCCGCCGACCTCCTTGGGTGCCGTACGGGCCGACCCGCGGGTTCCCGACCTGCCCGCCGGCAGGGGGTGGACCTCGGCGTCCCCGTCCCCCGCGCCGTCCCCGTCCCGGGACTTCTTGGCGGCGCTCACGCTCTTCTCGAGGGCTGCCATCAGGTCGAGCACCTTGCCGCCGTCCTTCTCCGCGGGGGCCGCCGGAGCCTCGTGGCCCTCGGCCTTGGCGGTGATGAGTTCCTCGACGGCCTCGCGGTAGTCGTCGTGCAGGGTGTCGAGGTCGACCTCGCCGAGCGTGTCCATCAGGGCGTCGGCCAGGTCGAGTTCCTTGTCGCGGACGGTGACGCCGTCGTCCGGGGCCACGTCGTCGGTCGCGCGGATCTCGTCCGGCCAGAGCAGGCCGTGCATGGCGATCACGTCGTCGACGACGCGCAGCATGCCGAGCCGCTCGCGGCCGCGCAGCGCGAACTTCGCCACGGCCACCTTCTTGCTGCGCTTGAGGGCCTCGCGGAGCAGGACGTACGGCTTGGTCGCCGGGACGCCGTTCGCGGACAGGTAGTACGCCGTGTCCATCTGGAGCGGGTCGATCCGGTCGGCCGGCACGAAGGCCACGATCTCGATCGTCCGGGCGGTCGGCAGGGGCAGCGAGGCGAGGTCCTCGTCGGTGATCGGGATCATGGTGCCGTCGGCCTCCTCGTAGGCCTTGCCGATCTCCGAAGTCGCGACCTCGGTGTCCTCCAGCTCGCAGACCTTGCGGTAGCGGATGCGTCCGCCGTCGTCGAGGTGGATCTGGCGGAAGGAGATCGCGTGGTTCTCCGTGGCGTTCACGAGCTTGATGGGGATGCTGACCAGGCCGAAGGAGATCGCGCCGTTCCATATCGATCGCACGTGCAGCACCCTTCCGATCACCGTGAGACGTTTTTGTGCCGTTTTCGTGGGATTCTCATCGTATGACGCCGATCACCGAGGTGGAGGGGCGAAGGCTCGCGCTGAGCAACCTGGAGAAGGTGCTGTATCCGGCCACCGGGTTCACCAAGGGCGAGGTGCTGCACTACTACGCCACGGTGGCGGACGTACTCCTCCCCCACCTGCGCGACCGGCCCGTCTCCTTCCTTCGCTACCCCGACGGACCCGACGGGCAGGTGTTCTTCACCAAGAACGTGCCGCCCGGTACGCCCGGCTGGGTCAGGACCGCCGAGGTGCCGCGCACCGAGGGGCCCGCCCTGATGGTCCTCCTCCAGGACCTGGCCTCGCTGATGTGGGCGGCGAACCTCGTGACGGAGTTCCACACTCCGCAGTGGACGATCAGCACGCCCGGGATCGCCGACCGGATCGTGTTCGACCTCGACCCGGGGGCGCCGGCGTCGGTCGTGGAGTGCTGCGAGGTCGCGCTGTGGCTGCGCGAGCGGCTGGCCGCGGACGGGTTCGAGGCGTACGCGAAGTCGTCCGGGTCGAAGGGACTGCACCTGCTGGCCGCCGTCGCGCCGACGCCGTCCGACGAGGTCAGCGACTACGCGAAGGATCTGGCCCTGGAGGCGGAGAAGGCACTGCCCGGGCTGGTGGTGCACCGAATGACGAAGAGCCTGCGGCCCGGCAAGGTGTTCGTCGACTGGAGCCAGAACGCGGGCCGGAAGACGACCGCCACGCCCTACACCCTGCGGGCGCGCGCCGAGCCGACAGTGTCGGCACCCGTGACCTGGGACGAGGTCGAGGAGTGCCGGAAGCCGGTGGACCTGGTGTTCCGGGCGCCGGACGTCACCGAGCGCGTCGCACGGATCGGCGACCTGATGGCACCACTGCTCGACCACGAGCACCCGCGCCCACTGCCCTGACCGGCGGTCCCGGCCTCAGCGGCCCGGCACCACCCCGCCCCTCCTCACACCCGCAGCCAGGTGTGACGGTCCCGGGCCATCGCGTGCAGTGCCTCCACGTCGGCCGGTTTCAGGACCCCGCCGAGCCGGGCGAGACCGGCCAGGTCGGTGTCGCGCAGGACGCGGATCCGCCGCGGCGGGGCAAGGACGTCGAGCCGGGCCGCCTCAACCACCGCGAGGACGGCGTGCACCTGGGCGGTCAGGGCGTGCGCGGCACGGTCCGCGTCCGCGCGGACCCGGCGCAGCAGCGGCTGCGCCTCGCGGCGGCCGACGGTGACCATCGGGTCGGCGACCAGGACGCGCTGCCTGCGGGCGTACAGGGCGCGGACGCAGAAGAGCCCCGCCGGGCCGATGACCAGGTGGTGGACGCGGTCACCGCCCGGCAGCGGGAGCGAGTGCAGGCTGTGCCAGCCGCCGCCCTCCAGGTCGTCCAAGGCCGCGCCGACCGCCTGTTCCGCCGCGAGTGCGCGGCGGCGCGGGTCGGGGCGCAGCCGGCGCGCCGGACCGGGGTCGCGGTCGAGGTCGATCACCAGGGCCTCGCCGGGACGGTTCGGCGCCAGGTCGTCGTCCGGGTGCAGGGTCAGCCGGGCCAGCTCGGCCGGGGTCGGGACGGAGGGCGGGCCGACCGTCACGGGGCCGGTCAGGAAGGGGCCCAGCGCGTGCAGGACGTCGTCGCGCCGGTCCTCGCTGAGCAGGTTGACCCGGGCCGCCTCACGGTCGTACCAGGCGACGTTCCTTCCGTCGGTCCCGCACACGTACAGGCGTTCCTGTCCGTGGCGCCGGGTCGGTACGACGCGCAGTCGGTTCATGCCCATCACCCCCGTCCATGGGAACAGGCGGGGTGCTCCAGGGGCAAGAACCCGGTTACCTTTGAGGGGAGTTGGGGGAGTTGGGGGAGTTGGGTGGGAGGCGCCGTTGCGGGGTCGCAGGAAGCATCCGGATGTTCCGGCTCCGGACAGCCCGTGGAGCGAGATCGTGCCGGGCCTGTGGATGGGCGGGCACCAGTTCGCAGGACGGGCCGGACCGGCCGAGACCGTGGTCGTACGGGACGAGTTCGACCTGGTCCTGACGCTGCTGCGGCTACCGGGGCACGGGCCCGACCCGGGCGTCGAGCACCATGTGTGGGCAATACCGGACGGACCCCTGGACGGGACGCAGCTGACGGGGGTCATGCGGCTCGCGCAGGCGGCGGACGACGCGCTGGAGGAGGGGCGGCGGGTGCTGGTCCGCTGCTATCACGGGTACAACCGGTCGGGGCTGGTCGTCGCGCACGCGCTCGTCCTCGCCGGACACTCCGCCGACGACGCGATCCGGCTGATCAGGGCCCGGCGCTCGCCGTGGGCGCTGCACAACCAGCTGTTCGTGGAGTACCTGCGGGCCGGGCTCAGCACTGCGCGGCTACTCGAAGAGCTCGCGGATTGACATCCTCGCCCATCTTGTCGGGGGCGATTCCCGTCGGCCGCTCCGTGCTGCGGGGCGGCTCCGGGTGGGTTCCTGCTTCATCACACTGCGCCGGGACGAGTCCCGGTCTTACCTGCGCTCCACGGGCTGATACGGCCAGTCCGGCCGCCTTTGCGACGTTGACCGCCGCGTTGATGTCTCGGTCAAGCAAGGTGCCGCAGGCTCCACAGGTCCACTCTCGGATGTGGAGAGGCTTGGGGCCGTCCTTGATGCCGCAATCCGAGCAGACCTGAGACGTCGGTTCGAACCGGCCGATGCGCACGAAGGTGCGGCCGTAGCGGCTGGCCTTGTACTCCAGCATGCTCACGAACTGCGACCACCCCGCGTCGTGCACGGACTTGGCTAAGCGGGTACGGGCAAGTCCTTTCACTGCCAGGTCTTCCACCGCGATCGCTTGGTTTTCGCGGATCAGCTGGGTGGAGAGCTGGTGGTGGAACTCGCGACGCGCATCGGCCACCCGCGCATGAGCGCGGGCGACCCGGAGACGGGCCTTGCCCCGGTTGGCGCTCCCTTTGTCCTTACGGGATAGCGAGCGCTGAGCCTTCCTGAGTTGCTTCTCGGCCCGACGCAGAAAGCGTGGGCTGTCGATCTTCCGGCCGTCCGACTGAACAGCGAAGTGCCCGAGACCGAGATCTACTCCGACTTCGGGCGTGGTGGGCGCCAGGACTTCTTCCGGGCCAGTCTCGATGACGAACGACGCAAAATACCTTCCCGCACTGTCCTTGACCACGGTCACGGTGGTGGGGTCGGCCGGCAGTCCACGGGACCATTTCACCGTCACGTCACCAATCTTGGGCAGCCGGAGTTTGCCGCCGTGCGTGATCTTCCATCTGCCGTTGCCGGTGAACCGGATGGCCTGCCGGGTATCCCTCTTGGACTTGAAACGGGGTGGCCCCGTCTTCGGGCGCTTGCCGACCAGGCCGTCGAAGAAGTTCCGGTAGGCGGCGTCCAGGTCGCGTAACGACTGCTGGAGGATCACCGAGGAGACCTCAGCCAGCCAAACCCGCTTCGTCGTCCTCTTCGCGGCCGTGAGCCGCTTGGACAGTTCGCCCAAGGTAACGAACGCCAGTCCGGCGGCACGCGCCTCCTCACGAGCGCGAAGCGCATCGTTGAAGACCACCCGGGCGCACCCGAACGCCCTGGCCAACGCCGAGCCTTGCGGGCCGTTCGGATACAGACGGAACCCGTACCTGAGCTGCACGGACGTCACCCTACATACGTGGTTAAGGTCGCCACGCTGAAACCCGAACAATGGCCTTACCCACCGACGTGAGCATCGGAGCACTGGCCGAGACAGAGTTGAGGGGGTAGGCACTCCCGCACAGGTCGGGCGGCGCGGCGCTCGCGCGCATCTGCCCTTCGGCAGTGAGGGGCCCTTCGGGGCCCGGATGAACAAAAAGGACTTCCATATGAATAAGGTGTACGAGGCGACCGGCCGTCCCGGGGCGTGCCCGGATGTCCGTGGCGGGTCCGTCGAGGTCGGCCGCCGCCCCGACGGCAGCATTCTCTTCGTCGACCACGTGCGGTAGCGGCGCTTCCGCGCCCCCGGACGGTCGGCCCGGACGCAGGAGCGCAGTGACCCACAGCCGCCTCGCGCGCACGGCCTCCGGGCCGGTGCGCGCCGTTCTCGGAGCCGCCGTCACCGCCGTGCTGGCGGTCGCCTTGACGGCCTGCGGGGACTCCGGCGACCTGCGCGGCGCGGGTGCGACGCCGACCGCCGTGGGCCCGAGCAGGCTGTGGCCGCAGCTCGCGCCCGCCTCGACGCCCGCGATCGACTACGGCGAGGCGGACACCGAGACCGTCAAGGGTGTCACCGCGCCCGGCGACGACATCCACAAGGTCGATCCGGTCGCCGTGGTGCGCGCCGAGGTGGCTGCCCATCCGGACGACTACACCGGACCGCACGCGCCGTACGCGGAGACGGTGAAGCAGCTCAAGGACTGCGGTGAACGCGGGGCACAGGGCAAGAAGTGCCCGATCCTCCAGGCGTACTACCGCGACCTGACCGGGGACGGCAAGGACGACCTGGTGCTTGGCATCCGCTTCCCGAAGGACCAGCTGGCGGTGCGCGTCTACACGTTCCTGCACCACAAGCTGGTGGAGGTGATGGGCACCTCGGACAGCGTGGTCAGTGTGGAGCTGGCGGGCCGGGAGGTGATCATCCGGTCGCCCTCGACGCTGCCGGGCTACGAGTTCCGTACGGTCTGGTCCTGGGATCCGCACCAGAACGCGATGCTCGCGACCCGCGACGAGATCCTGCGGGTCGGCCCGCCGACCCCGCGGGGCTCGCACGCCCCACCGCTACCCCTGATCCCCTCCCCCGCGCACTCTCCTTCGGCCTCGCCGTCCGCCGGTCCGTCCGCGAGCGGTTCATGAGTCCCCGGCTGCGGCTGCCGGACTGGACCGCCACGCTGACCTGGAAGGCGGCCGCGTTCATCGCGGTGATGTGCTGCGGGCTCGCGGCCCTGCTCGGCGTCCTCGTGCACGTGTCGGTGACCGACCAGACCGTCGGCGAGGCGCGCAACCGCGCGCTCGACCGGCTCACGGATGTCACGGCGGCGTACGAGGCGGGCGACCGGCTGCCGCCGGGCGCGGCCGTGGACCCGCCCGGACTGCCCGCGCGGCTGCGCGAGCTGGCGGTGGCGGGCCGGCGCGGCTCGATGGTCGGCGAGCACGACACGCATCCGACGATGTGGGCCGCCGGGCCCGCCGACGGCGGCCGGGCGCTGGCCGTGCAGTACGACTACGCCCAGGGCGCGCACACCATCGACGCCCTGGACCGGGCGATCGTGTGGTCGTCGGCCCTGGCGATCGGCGCGACCTTGCTGGTCGGCGCCTTCGCGGTGACGCGGGTGACGCGGCGGCTGCACGCGACGGCGCGGGTGGCGCGGCGGATCAGCGCGGGGGATCTGGACGCGCGCGTCGACGACCCGCGGGCGCAGAATCCGCGGCGGGCGCAGGACGAGGTGGCTGCGGTGGCCGGCGCGCTCGACACGATGGCCTCGTCGTTGCAGCGCAAGCTGCTGAGCGAGCAGCGGTTCACGGCGGACGTGGCGCACGAGTTGCGGACGCCGTTGACCGGGCTGCACGCGGCGGCCGAACTGCTGCCGCCGGGGCGGCCCACGGAGCTGGTGCTCGACCGGGTGGCGACGCTGCGCACGCTCACCGAGGACCTGCTGGAGATCTCGCGGCTCGACGCCCGCAGGGAGCGTCTGGAGCTGGACTCCGAGCCGTTGGTCCCGCTGGCCGAGCGGGTGGTGCGGGCGTCGGGGACGGACACCGAGGTGCTCGTGGTGCGGGCGACGCGGGTGGAGACGGACCGGCGGCGGCTGGAGCGGGTGCTGGGGAATCTGGTGGCGAACGCGCACAAGCACGGCGCGGGCCCGGTGGTGCTGACGGTCGACGGGCCGGTCGTCACCGTCCGGGACCACGGGGAGGGCTATCCGGACTACCTCGTGGAGCACGGGCCGCAGCGTTTCCGTACCGAGGGCGGTGCGACGGGCCACGGGCTCGGGCTGACCATCGCGCTCGGCCAGGCGGAGGTGCTGGGTGCGCGCCTGGAGTTCGCGAACGCGCCGGACGGCGGCGCGGTGGCGACGCTGACGCTCCCTCAGGACGGGCGGGGAGAGCCCGGCGTCCCCGATGGCGGAATGTGACCTGCGGTCCCCGGTTCCCCCTCCTAATGTGGCGATTAGTCAGCTTCGCCCCCTTTCTGGAGGAGCACCCCATGTCCCTGCGGTCCACGCACACCCGAATCGCCATAGCTCTCGCCGCCGGCAGCATGGTCGCGCTCACGGCGGCCGGCCCCGCCCTCGCCGACGGGGAGGGGGGCTTCGCGAGCAACAGCAACAGCAACAGCACTGGTAGCGGCAGCGGCACCGGCAGCCACGAGTGGAACAACACCAGTGGCGGCGGCAACGGTGACGGCGACGGCCGCGAGTGGAGCAACGGCAGTGGCGGCGACGGCCGCGAGACCGGCAACGGTCGCGGGGACGGCCGCCAGGACAACCCGCGCCAGTACAAGGGCAGGATCACCGCCCGCGGCGGCCTCGCGCTGCGCAGCGCGCCCAACCGCGGCAGCCAGCTGATCCGGGTCGCGCGGCAGGGCGAGATCGTCTCGATCTACTGCAAGACCCCGGGCCAGAAGGTCGACGGCAACCCGCTCTGGTACCTGCTCACCGACGGCACCTGGGCCTGGGGCGCCGCCCGTTACATCGACAACATCGGTGCGGCACCCCGCTGGTGCTGACGGCTCGGCACCCTCACAGGTGAACCGGAACGGCCGGTTTGTCAGTTCATAACGGGACATCAGGTCGACCACTTGCTACGTTCCGGACATGACCCAGCCCGGAATGTCCGGAACGGCCGTGGCGGTGGAACCGGCCCCTCCCGCTGTACGCCTGCCCAGGCGCCGTGGCGTCGAGTTCACCCTCATCGTCCTCGCCGTCCTGCTCAGCGTGTACGGATACTGCGCTGTCGGTCTCGCCAAGAACGGCACCGTCCCGCCCGGCGCCGCCGGTTACGGCGCCGGGCTCGGCGTGCTCGCGCTCCTCGCCCACGTGGCCGTGCGCCTGCGGGCCCCGTACGCCGATCCGCTGCTGCTGCCCATCGGCGTCCTCCTCAACGGTCTGGGCCTGGTGCTGATCTACCGGCTGGACCTGGAGACCCCGGACGACCAGGCGGCGCCGATCCAGCTCGTCTGGTCGACGCTCGGGGTCACGTTCTTCATCGTGGCCGTGCTCTTCCTGCGCGATCACCGGGTCCTGCAGCGCTACACCTACGTCTCGGTGGTCAGCGCGCTCGCCCTGCTCGTCCTGCCGATCTTCTTCCCGGCGGTGAACGGCGCCCGCATCTGGATCCGGATCGCGGGGTTCTCCATCCAGCCGGGCGAGTTCGCGAAGGTGCTGCTCGCGGTGTTCTTCGCCGGCTACCTCGCCGTCAACCGCAACGCGCTCGCGTACAGCGGCCGGCAGATCTGGCGGTTCCGGCGGCTCCAGCTGCCCACCGGCCGGGTGCTCGGCCCGATCGTGGCGATCTGGCTGCTGAGCGTGCTGGTGCTGATCCTGGAGCGGGACCTCGGCACCTCACTGCTGTTCTTCGGCCTGTTCGTGATCATGCTGTACGTCGCCACCGGCCGCACCGGCTGGATCGCGGTCGGGCTCATGCTGGCCTCCGTGGGCGCGGTGGCGGTGGGCCGGCTGGAGCCGCACGTGCACAGCCGGGTGGCGGACTGGCTGGCCCCCTTCGCCTCGATCACCGCGGGGGACGGCCCGAATCAGCTGGCCCAGTCGCTGTTCGCGTTCGCCTCCGGCGGGCTGCTCGGCACCGGCCTCGGGCTCGGCCACTCGATCCTCATCGGCTTCGCCGCCAAGTCCGACTTCATCCTCGCGACCGCGGGCGAGGAGCTGGGACTGGTCGGCCTGTCCGCGATCTTCCTCCTCTACGCGCTCCTGGTGGAACGCGGCTACCGCGCGGGACTTGCGGTACGCGACCCCTTCGGCCGGCTCCTCGCGATCGGGCTCGCCTCGATCGTGGCCCTCCAGGTCTTCGTCATCGCGGGCGGGGTGACCGGACTGATCCCGCTGACCGGCATGGCGATGCCCTTCCTCGCGCAGGGCGGTTCCTCGGTCGTCACCAACTGGATCATCGTGGCGCTGCTGATCCGGATCAGCGACAGCGCCCGCGGTCAGCACGACGGGACGGAGACACCATGACGAAGTACATCCGGCGGGCCGTCGGGCTGTGCGCCGTGCTGCTGGTGGCGTTGCTGGTCAACGCCGCCCGCGTCCAGGTCGTCCAGGCCCCGTCGTACGACGGCAACCCCGCCAACCGCCGTCAGGCGATCGCCCGTTACGGCCAGCCGCGCGGGGACATCGTCGTCGACGGCAGGACGGTCACCGGCTCCAAGGACACCGGCGAGCAGCTCCGCTACGAACGTACCTACCGGGACGGCCCGTTGTTCGCACCGGTCACCGGGTTCGCCTCGCAGGTGTACGGGACGACGCTGCTGGAGGGCACCGAGGACGGCGTCCTGTCCGGCGCCGACCAGATGCTGGACCCGTTCCCGCTGTGGAACGACTTCACGCGGGCCCGGAACCCGGGCGGCAAGGTGGTCACCACGCTCGACGGGGCGGCGCAGCGGGCGGCCTTCGAGGGACTCGGCGCGCGCCGGGGCGCGGTCGCGGCGATCGAGCCGTCGACCGGCCGCATCCTGGCGCTGGTCTCCACTCCGTCGTACGACCCCGGGGTGCTGTCCGGGACGGGGCCGGCCGTCTCGAAGGCGTGGGCGCGGCTGAACGCGCAGGACGACAAGCCGATGCTCAACCGGGCGATCCGGCAGACGTATCCGCCGGGGTCGACGTTCAAGGTGGTGACCGCGGCGGCGGCGCTGGACGCGGGGGTGGTGGAGGACGTGGACGCGCCGAGCGACTCGCCGAACCCGTACCGGCTGCCCGGCACGACGACGCGGCTCACGAACGAGATCGAGGGCTGCGAGGACGCCTCGCTGCGGTACGCGTTCACCTGGTCGTGCAACACGGTGTTCGCGAAGCTGGGGGTGGACGTCGGGCTCGACGCGATGACGCACACGGCGGCGGACTTCGGCTTCAACGACCGCAAGCTGCGCATCCCGTTCTCGGTGGCGCCGAGCAACTTCGATCTGCGGCTGGACAAGGCGCAGTTGGCGCTGTCGTCCATCGGTCAGTTCGACACCCGGGCGACCCCGCTCCAGATGGCGATGATCTCGGCGGCGGTCGCGGGTGACGGCACGGTCCGCAGGCCGTACCTGGTGGAGCGGACGACCCGGCGCGGCGGCGCGACCCTGGGCACGACGGGCCCGCGGACGCTCCATCAGGCGATGAGCGCGTCGACGGCACAGCAGCTGCGCGAGCTGATGACCGATGTGGTGGAGGAGGGCACGGGGAGGGTGGCCGCCATCCCCGGCGCCACCGTCGGCGGCAAGACCGGCACCGCGCAGCACGGCGTCGGCAACGCGGGGACCCCGTACGCGTGGTTCATCTCCTGGGCCCGGCCCGACGACTCGATGGAGCCGGCGGTGGCGGTGGCGGTCGTCGTCGAGGACGCGGCGGCGAACCGCGGGGACATCAGCGGCGGCGGCTTCGCGGGTCCGATCGCCCGGTCGGTGATGGAGGCGGTGCTGGACACCCGGGACCGCGGGGACCGCTGAACAGGGGGGCGCGGACCTGCCCGGCCGCTCCCGTTCTCTCGTCCTGTGAGACGTGGGTGTTCCGGCGGATCGGGGCGATCTACCGTTCGCTCATGACCTCGCCGACCGTCGCGCACGAACTCGCCCAGGTGAACATAGCCCGCCTCAAGGCCCCTCTGGACTCACCGCAGTTGAAGGACTTCGTCGACGCTCTCGACCCGGTGAACGCGGTCGCGGACGCGGCCGACGGCTTCGTGTGGCGGTTGCAGAGCGACTCCGGGAACGCCACCGACGTCCCTGTCCTCGGGGACGACTGGCTGATCATCAACATGTCCACCTGGCGCGACCCGAACGCCCTGACGGCGTTCATGTACCAGGGGCAGCACCGCGAGCTGCTGTCGCGGCGGTACGAGTGGTTCGATCGGGTCGCGGAGGCGATGACCGCGCTGTGGTGGGTTCCGGCAGGTCATCGCCCGACGGTCCAGGAGGCCGAGTCCCGTCTGCTGCACCTGCGGGAACACGGGCCCACGCAGCACGCGTTCACCCTGCGGACGTCCTTCCCGTCGGCGGCCTCGACCGAGGTCTAGAGACCCCCGGGCACCAGTTCCCTGCGGCGCAGCCAGTCGTCGGCGACGTCTGCGACGCCGGTGCGGGCGGCCACGACGCCGCCGGTGATCGCACAGGTGGTGTCGACGTCGCCGAAGCCCTCGGCGGTGCTCCACAGGGCCTCGGTCAGGTCGGTGGCGTGCCGGGCGGCGCACCAGAGGGCGAAGGGCACGGTGTCGTCGGCGCGGATCCGCTGACCGTTGCCGAGGACGTCCGAGGCCTTCCAGGGCGGGGTGTCGAACGAGAGCACGGCCGCCTTCTCGACCCCGTCCCGTACGGCGCTCGGCGGGGTCGCGGCGGCGACCGCGGCCAGGTCGAGGCCGCCCCGCGCGGACAGTGCCGCCGCCGTGGCCACCGCGACCGCGCCCGCGACGCCCTCCGGGTGGGCGTGCGTCACCTCGGCCGACAGCGCGGCCTGTTCGGCGACGGTCGGCAGGCTGGCGTGGAACCAGGCTCCCAGCGGGGCGACCCGCATGGCCGCGCCGTTGCCGAGGCTGCCCTCGCCGCCGAACAGGGCGCGCGCCAGCTCCGGCCAGCGGTCAGGCTCCTGGAGCAGCCGGGGCAGCAGCTCGTGCATGCCGTAGCCGTAGCCGCGGGCGGGGTCCGCGTCGTAGCCGAGGGCGAAGGACCGGGCCAGTTCGGTCTGCCGGATCTCGCCGTGTTCGTCGAGGACGCGCAGCACGCCGAGTGCCATCGCGGTGTCGTCGGTCCAGTGCCAGGTGTGCTCCTGCGGGGTGCGCCGGGCGCGGATCTCCTCGTACGCCTGGAGCCGGTCCCGGAAGAGGGGGAACCAGCGCTCGCCGAAGGCGTCGCCGAGGGCCAGGCCGTCGAGGCTGCGGCGGGCTGCTGGGCGGTCGGCGGGGATCGGCGGGGTCATGGGGTGATGATGCCGGGCCCGACGGCCGGTTGCGCAGTGGTTTTCGCGCGTCGGGAGTGTCGCGTCGCGGACGCTCGCGTACCGGTTGCGCCAACTAGTCCGGCCCAGGGGATTGACGAGCTTGCTGACAAGCAGTCTCATAAGTTGTGACCGCCGGTAACCCCCGCTGATCCCGTACGACGAGGTGGAAACAGTCATGACGACGGTGACCGAAGCCGAGGTGCTCCGTGACGCGCTCGGTCTGCTCAAGGACCGGGAGCAGGTGGCCGAGCGCCTCCTCGACTCATCCGCCAAGCACTCCTTCGACCCCGACAAGGAGCTCGACTGGGACGCGCCCTTCGAGGAGGGCAAGTGGTTCTGGCCGCCCGAGCTGGTGTCCCTGTACGACACCCCGATGTGGCACCGGATGAGCGAGGAGCAGCGGATCGCGCTGTCCCAGCACGAGGCGGCGGCACTGGCCTCGCTGGGCATCTGGTTCGAGCTCATCCTGATGCAGCTGCTGGTGCGGCACATCTACGACAAGGCGGCGACGAGCGCGCACGTGCGCTACGCGCTGACCGAGATCGAGGACGAGTGCCGGCACTCGAAGATGTTCGCCCGGCTGATCACCCGCGGCGGCACCCCGCACTACCCGGTGAGCCGGGCGCACCTGAACCTCGGGCGACTCTTCAAGACCATCTCGACGACGCCGGGTTCGTTCACGGCGACGCTGCTCGGCGAGGAGATCCTCGACTGGATGCAGCGGCTGACGTTCCCGGACGAGCGGGTGCAGACCCTGGTCCGCGGCGTCACGCGCATCCACGTCGTGGAGGAGGCCCGGCACGTCCGCTACGCACGCGAGGAGTTGCGGCGGCAGATGGTCACGGCGCCGCGCTGGTCCCAGGAGTTCACCCGCGTCACCTCGGGCGAGTTCGCCCGCGTCTTCTCGGTGGCCTTCATCAACCCCGACGTGTACACGAACGTCGGCCTCGACCGGCGCGAGGCGATGGCCCAGGTCAAGGCGAGCGGACACCGGCGCGAGGTGATGCAGACCGGCGCCAAGCGGCTGACGGACTTCCTGGACGACATCGGCGTGCTGCGCGGAGCGGGACGGCGGCTGTGGAAGTCGTCCGGCCTGCTGGCCTGAGCGCTGTGACCGGCGGGACCGGCCCCGGGCCGGTCCCGTCGGTCACCCTCCGTTGTGCGGGAGTTGTGTACGGGCCGGTTACGCTGCCCGACATGACCTCGCAGGCCTCCACCCCCGCCTACCGCCGTCTCAGCGTCGAGGAACGGCGCAGCCAGCTCCTCGAAGCCGCGCTCTCGCTGTTCGCCCAGCGGGTGCCCGAGGAGGTCTCGCTGGACGACGTGGCGGAGGCGGCCGGGGTGTCCCGGCCCCTGGTGTACCGCTACTTCCCGGGCGGCAAGCAGCAGTTGTACGAGGCCGCCCTGCGCTCCGCCGCGGACGAGCTGGAGCAGTGCTTCGCGGAACCCCCGGAGGGGCCGCTGTCCGAGCGCCTCTCGCACGCCCTCGACCGCTACCTCGCCTTCGTGGACCAGCACGACGCCGGGTTCAGCGCCCTGCTCCAGGGCGGCAGCGTCATCGAGACCTCACGGACGACGGCCATCGTCGACGGGGTCCGCCGGGCGGCGGCGGACCACATCCTCGACCACCTCGCGGTGCAGGACCCCGGGCCCCGGCTGCGGATGACCGTACGGATGTGGATCACGGCGGTGGAGGCCGCCTCGCTGGTCTGGCTCGACGAGGGCAAGGAACCGCCGCTGGACGAGCTGCGGGACTGGCTCGTCGAGCAGTTCGTGGCCGTGCTCACGGCGAGCGCAGGGCGCGACGCGCAGACCGCCGCGGTGGTCCGGGCCTCGCTCGCGATGGAGCGTCCCGACGGCATCGTGGGGACGCTGGTGCGCCGGGTGCTGCCCGTTGTCGGGGACGCGGCCCACCTGCTGTGACACTGGTCCGGTGAAGAGCGAAGACACCCCCTTTGTCGGCGGCCCGCTGGACGGCCGCGTGCTGCCCGTGCTGCTCGGGATCACCGGCCACCCGCCCAAGACGTACCGCGTCCCGGTGCCCGCCGCGGACGGCGGCCCGCCCACCGTGCTCGTGTACCGGCGCGTCCAGGCGGCGACGAGCCGGCGGCTCGGCCTCCACAAGGGGTGGAAGTACGAGTACGACCCCGAGGACGACGGGTCGGGCCCCCGGTTCGCGTGGCCCTGGTCCGCGCGCAGGCACAAGGGCGCCGACAAGGGCGACGCCACGCCGGGCGGCAACGCCGACGAGTGACCTTCTTGGGCCGAAACGGTCACCCGGCGCGCGCCCGGGACGCGGCCGCTCGATCCTGCCGGTGCGAGACGGGTGGTGGACGGGCCGCCCCGGCACCGGAGGTGATGACATGTCAGGAAGACTTCTACGTCTGGTCTGTACGGCGGCGGTGGCGGCCGGAGCGCTGCTCGCTCCGTCCCCCGCGGTGGCCGTCCCCGACCCCGCCCCCACGGCCGACAGCTCCGCCGGTCCCGCGGACGACGACGGGAGTGGCACCGACGGCGCCGCCGCCCCGGACGCCCCGCAGTCCGCGGCCACGCTCCTGACGGAGCTTCAGCGGCTGTACCGGGAGGCCGAGAAGGCCACCGAGACGTACAACGGCACCGCGGAGAAGCTCAAGAAGCAGCGCGCGGAGACCGACCGGCTCGACGCCCGCCTCGCCACGGCCCGCCTCTCGCTGCACGACAGCCGCGGAGCCGCCGGACGGCTGGCCCGCCAGCAGTACCAGAGCAGCGGCGAGATCTCCTCGTACGTACGGCTGCTGCTCGCCCGGGATCCGCAGCACGCGCTCGACCAGGGTCACGTGATCGGGCAGTTGTCGCTGGAGCGGGCCGAGACCGTGCAGCGGGTCAGCGGCAGCGAGAGGCGGACCGACGTGCTGGCGCGGGCGGCGCGCAAGGCGCTCGACGGTCAGCTGTCGCTCGCCGATCGGCAGAAGAAGGAGCGCGACGCGGTGCGTAAGCGCCTCGACGCCGTGCAGAAACTGCTCGCCTCGCTCACCGCGGACCAGATCGCCGAACTGAACCGGGCCGAGAAGGCCGGGACGGACACCGCGCAGCGGACCATCATGACGTCCGGGGCGCTCAGCGGCGAGCGGGCGCCGTCGCCGGCGGGCGAGCGGGCCGTGCGCTACGCGGTCGGACAGATCGGCAAGCCCTACGAGTGGGGCGCCGAGGGCCCGGCCGCCTACGACTGCTCGGGGCTCACCTCACAGGCCTGGGACCGCGCCGGGCGGCCCGTCCCCCGCACCAGCCAGGAACAGTGGGCCGACCTCCCGAGGATCCCGCTGGACGAACTGCGCCCCGGCGACCTGGTGGTCTACTTCCCCGAGGCCACGCACGTCGCCCTCTACCTGGGCGGCGGGATGGTCGTGCAGGCGCCGCGGCCCGGCACGGACATCAAGGTCTCCCCCATCGCGGCCAACCCGCTGCTGGGCGCGGTCCGCCCCGACCCGGGCGGGGAGCCCCTGCGGCACTACACGCCGCCGAAGCTCCCCGAGAACGCCACGGAAGGAACCGACGAGGGCTACGCCTCCGTCGCCCCGGCGACCGAGGCCAGGTAGGCGCCGGTCTTCTCGGGGTCGTAGAAGCAAGAGCACGGCTCCGCATGACCGGGCGGCCCCGCCCCTTGAGTAGAGCCCCTCCTGGACGCGACCTTGTTACTAGGGCATTGCCTGGTCACCATGGAGGCTCGAGCACCTGACAGGGGATGCATTTTGAAGCAATTTACACCGCAGAGAATAGCGATCTGGCTTGTTCTAGGGACTGCAAGCACAGCGTTCGTGATCGCCACCCCGTTCATCCTCGACTGGATAGCACCGTCAGGACTAAATTGGGAAAATCTGAGCAATATCAGCCAGACTTACGGAGGCCTTTCAACCTTAATATCGACCACTGCCCTGGTCGGGGTGATTGCCTCCATCTCATATCAGGCCAAACAAAACCAAATCCAAAACCAGGAAGCACAGCGCAGCACACATCGGGAGCTGCTCATACTGTCCCTGACCGATCCCACCCTGCTTGCATGCTGGGAACCTCCACGCAACCCTGTCACACACGAGGGCTACAAGAGGATTGGCTTCGTCAACCTGGTCATGAGTGCGTGGATCACCGACTTTCGCTTGAACAGGACCAGCGAAGGGGCCGCTCTGGTTACTCTAAGGGACCATTTCCGGGGCGAGGTTGCTCGCGCCCACTGGGCGGAGGGGGGAGAAAAATGGCGGGCCTTCTCAGCGGCTCAACACGGAGATGTCCTCGGCGTACGGTTCATCGACCTCGTAGATCAAGCGTACCGTGAAGCAATTACTGCGGGGCCTCCGACAGCAGCGGACGATTACTTCATCGATTCCGGCCCATAACTTGCGCGTTCCGGAACAGTGCCTGTGGTCGACACGGCATGACAGCCGCAACGACCACAGGCATTACTCACTTCAGCCCTGCCGCTTTCGCCGCCATTCACGCTCGTTCACATAGCCACGGCCAGCGAGGGTGCTCCGAGCAACAACAATGGCCTGAGCGCTGGTCAGACGTCCGTCGCCCCGGCGACCGAGGCCAGGTAGGCGCCCGTCTTCTCCGGGTCGTAGAAGAAGTTCTCGAAGTCCGCCGGGTTGTTGAAGCCGTTGGCGAAGCGGTCGGCGACGGGCTGGAGCTGGCCGGCGGCGCCGATCAGGTTGAGCACGTGCTCCGGCGGGACGCCGAGCATGGCGTTCGTCCACTTGGTGACGTGCTGCGCGGTGTCCCAGTAGCGGTCGAACGTCGCCTGCATCCACTCCTCGTCGAAGGGCTTGTCGCCGTGCTCGACGATCGAGGAGAGGTAGGCGGCGGCGCACTTGGACGCCGAGTTGGAGCCCTGCCCGGTGATCGGGTCGTTCGCCACGACGACGTCGGCGACACCGAGGACCAGGCCGCCGCCGGGCAGCCGGCCGATCGGGTTGCGGACCGTCGGGGCGTACCGTCCGGACAACGTGCCGCCCGCGTCGGTGAGTTCGACGTTCGTCGCCCGCGCGTACTCCCAGGGCGTGAACCGCTCCATGAGTTCCAGGGTGAGCGAGAGGTGCTCGGCGGGGTCCTTGACGCCGTTGAAGACGTCGAGCGGGCCGCCGGGGATGCCCTCCCAGAAGAGGATGTCGGCGCGGCCCGAGGTGGTGAGGGTCGGCATGATGAACAGCTCGCCGACGCCCGGGACCAGGTTGCAGCGCACCGCGTCGAAGTCCGGGTGCTCCGGACGCGGGCCCAGACCGTGGACGTAGGACACCGCGAGGGCGCGCTGCGGCTCGGTGTACGGCGAACGGGAGGCGTCGCGGCCGAACATGGAGACCAGTTCGCCCTTGCCGGCCGAGACCAGCACCAGGTCGTACGTGCGGGAGAAGTAGTCGAGGTCGGAGACCGCCGCGCCGTGGATGACCAGCTGGCCGCCGCGCTGGGCGAAGGTCTCCATCCAGCCGGCCATCTTGACCCGCTGGTCGACCGACTGCGCGTATCCGTCGAGCTTGCCGACCCAGTCGATGGCGCGCTGCGAGGGGCCCGGGTCGAAGGAGCCGGGGGCGGCGACCGAGACGCCGAGGCCCTCGATCCGCGGGGCCTGGGACTCCCAGAAGTTCAGCTGGAGATCGCGCTCGTGCTGAAGTGCCGTGTCGAACATGCACTGTGTCGACATGACCCGGCCGGTGCGGATCTCGTCCGCCGTCCGGTTCGACATCAGGGTGACCTCGTATCCCTGCGACTGGAGGCCGAGGGCGAGCTGGAGTCCGGACTGGCCGGCTCCGACGACGAGTATCTTCCGCATGCGGGTGTTTCTCCTAGGACCTAGGCGTCCCTATTCGGGGCTGACTTCCAGCGCGTGGCCGACCACGGCCAGCAGGGTCTCGACGACCGAGATCCGACGGCGCGCGTCCATGATCATGACAGGTATGTGCGGGGGCACGGTCAGGGCCTCGCGCACGTCGTCCGGCTCGAACCGCTCGCTGCCGTCGAAGTGGTTGACGGCGACGACGTACGGCAGTCCGCAGCTCTCGAAGTAGTCGAGCGCCGGGAAGCAGTCCGACAACCGACGGGTGTCGGCGAGGACCACCGCGCCGATCGCGCCGCGCACCAGGTCGTCCCACATGAACCAGAACCGCTGCTGCCCCGGCGTACCGAAGAGGTAGAGCACCAGGTCGTCGTCGAGGGTGATGCGGCCGAAGTCCATGGCCACGGTGGTGGTCACCTTGTCCGGCGTCCCCGTGAGGTCGTCGGTCTCCTCGCTGGCCTGGGTCATCAGCGCCTCCGTCTGGAGAGGCGTGATCTCCGAGACGGCGGTGACCATGGTGGTCTTGCCGACGCCGAAGCCGCCCGCCACCACGATCTTGGTGGCGATCGGCGCACGCGTGCGGTCCGTCTGCCAGGCCTGAAGGTTCTCCTCGTCGTCGAGGAGAGGGGCGACGCCAGGTGCGGCGTCAGAGACGACGGAGTCCACTCAGCACCCTTTCCAGCAGAGCACGGTCCGGCTGTCCCGGGCCGTGACCTGTTCCGTACACACGGATCTTTCCCTGGTCCGCCAGGTCGCTCAGCAGCACTCGGACCACGCCGAGGGGCATCCTGAGGAGGGCGGCGATCTCGGCCACCGTGCGCATACGGCGGCAGAGTTCGACGATGGCCCGCATCTCGGGCATGACCCGGTTGGCGAGCGAGCCGTTCGTCAGTTCCTTGCGTTCCTCCGGGGCCTCCAGCGCGGCCACGAAGGTCTCCACGAGCAGGACGTGCCCGAAGCGGGTCCGTCCGCCGGTGAGCGAGTACGGGCGGACCCGGGCGGGCTTGCGGTCGCCGCCGCGCACGGGGAGCTTCTGAGCACCGTTCGACACGGTCATCGGGCACTCCCGAGCGCTTCGGCCTCAAGGGATTTTCGGAGCTCGGTGCGCAGCTCGGGCGTGAGCACGTGTCCGGCCCGGCCGACGAAGAGCGCCATGTGGTACGCCACCACGCTCATGTCGCAGTCCGGGGAACCGTGCACGCCGAGGAGCGAGCCGTCGCTGATCGACATGACGAAGAGGCTGCCCTCCTCCATCGCGACCATCGTCTGCTTGACGCCGCCGCCGTCCATCAGCTTGGCGGCGCCGATGGTGAGGCTGCCGATGCCGGAGACGATGGTGGCGAGGTCGGCCGCCGAACCCTTGGGTCCCGCGGGCCGGGTGGTGTCGGCCGTCCGGGCCTCGGCGTTGCGGCCGGGGTCGGAGGACAGCAGCAGCAGGCCGTCGGAGGAGACGACCGCGACCGACTGGAGGCCCGGCACCTCCTCGACGAGATTCGTCAACAGCCAGTGCAGGTTGCGGGCTTCGCTGCTCAGGCCGAAGGTACTGGGCGCGGTCAACTGCTTGCCTCCTCGACGGTGCCCCCCGATGCTTCTACGTCCTGTGCGGTGCGCGGGCGCCCGGTGGGCGTGGATCCCGTGGGCGCGGGTGCCGGCGGGGTCTGTCCCGCGGGGGCGGGTGTCTCCGCCGTCCGGTCGGCGATCTCGGCCTCCACTTCACGGCGGCCCTCGACCGCGCCCCGGTGGAACCCTCCGAGCCTGCGCCGCAGGGCGTCGGCGTCCACGCCGCCCACCCGGGGGCGTGGCGCCGCGGCGGGGGCGGAGATCTTCGGCGTCCGCTTGGGCAGGCCCTTGTCGGTGAGCCGGGGGCGCTCGTCGGGGGCTCGCTCGTGGCTGTCGGGGCCGATGGCGTAGGGGTCGGTGCCGGCCCGCGCGGGCGGCGGCTCCGCCGGGGCGGGCGCCGCGCCGGGGCGGGCCTCGGCTCCGGTGGGTGCGGCTCCGGCCGGGGTGCGTGTCCCGTCGCGACGGGGCAGCGGCTCGGCGGGAACCTCGGCGCCGGACGGCACCGGCGCGGGGCCGGCGTCCGGTTCGACGAAGGCCGCGGGGGCCTCGGTGCTCCGGTCGGCCGCCGGGTCGGCGGGGTGCGGTTCCCGGGCGTCCGTCGCGAGGTCCGGGAGCAGCAGCTCCATGGTGGTCTCGGGCGTGGCCTCGGGAGCCGGGGCGGTGGGCACGAGCGGCTCGCGAGGCGCCGGGATGACCGGGGTCCGCGCCGAGCCGGGCTCGGGGTCGGCCACCTGCTCGGGCGTACCGTCCGGGGTGGGTTCACCGGCGTCCCGTTCGGCTGCCTGGGCCGCGGCGATCAGCGGGTCCTCGTCACCGGCGGGGGGCGGGGTGACGGCCGAACGGCCGCGCAGGACGTTGGAGTTGGCCTCCGCGTCGGCGCCGGGAAGGGCCACCGAGGGGGCTGCTCCGGCGAGACGGGTGGCCGGGGCCGGGACGGTGGACGAGGGCGCTGCCGCGAGCAGGGACTTCGGCAGCACGACCACGGCGGCCACCCCGCCCTGCTTCTGCTCGCGCAGCTGTACGCGGACGCCGTGCCGGTGGGCGAGCCGGGCCACCACGTAGAGGCCGAGCCCGAGTCCCTCGCCGCTCTCCTGGTCGTAGGCGTCCTCGGGGTCGAAGTCGGCGAGCCGGGTGTTGAGCTGGCTCATCCGCTCGTCCGTCATGCCGATGCCCTCGTCCTGCACGGAGAGCATCACCTCACCGCTCTCCAGGAGCCAGCCGGAGACCTCGATGGGCAGGTCGGGCGGCGAGAACGAGGAGGCGTTCTCCAGGAGTTCGGCCACCAGGTGGCTGAGGTCATCGGCGGCGAACCCGGCGAGGTGGGCGTGCGGCGGCAGCGCGGCGATCCGTACGCGCTCGTAGCGCTCGATCTCGCTGACCGCGGCCCGTACGACGTCGACCAGCGGGACGGGGCTCGCGTGGTGCTGGACGTGCTCGGCGCCCGCGAGGACGAGGAGGTTCTCGCTGTGCCGCCGCATGACGGTGGCGAAGTGGTCGAGCTTGAAGAGCGTGGCGAGGCGGTCCGGGTCCTGCTCGCGCTCCTCCAGGCCCTCGATGACGCCGAGCTGTCGCTCCACCAGACCGAGGGTGCGCAGCGCGAGGTTGACGAAGGTGCCGTGGATGGTGCCGCGGACCTGCTCCAAGTGGCTGGCGGCGGCGGTGAGTTCGATGCGCAGCTTGTCGCGCTCGTCGGCCATCAGCTGGCGCTGGCCGATGAGGTGCTTGCGGTCGCCTTCGAGGGTGGCGTGCCGCTCCTGGAGCGCCGCCGCGTGCTCGTGCAGCGCGTTGACGGAGCGGACGACCTGGGCGAACTCGTCGTTGCGGCCGGTGAACGTGACCGGTTCCTGGGAGCCGGGGTCGGCGGCGAGCCGGGCCGAACCGCGACGGAGCACGGAGAGCGGCCGGGTGAGCGTGCGTGCCATGGCAATCGTGACGCCGACCGCGACGAGGAGCAGCGCGCCGAGGAGGACGACGCGGATCTCCAGGGCGGTGACGTCGTCGTCCCGGAGCTGTTCGAGGTCCTTGGTGCGGTGGTCGTTCAGGGAGGACTCGGCGCCGCGCATCAGGTCGATGCGGGCGGACAGCGCCGCGTTCAGCTTCTCCGCGGAGGTGTCGAGTTCACCGTCCGCGAGTTTCGGCTCGTCGGTGAGGCCCGCCAGGTACTTGTCGGCGGAGCCGACGTCGGGGCCGGTGACCGTGGAGTCGTAGGAGGTGACGGCCTTCTTGGGGGCCGTCTCCCGGAAGCCGGCGAGGGCCGCGTCGGAGCGGACCCGGGCCTGCTGGGCGGCGCCGCTCAGTGCGTCGCGCTGCTTGGTGCCGGCGGCCGAGGAGGTGTTCGTGGTGGTCGCGAGGCCCGTGATGGGGTCGACGACGGTCTGCGTGGTGCGCGGGATGGCGAGGGCCGCGAGGAGCAGGCCGCGGGCGGCGGCGGACTGCTGGACGGCGGTGTCCAGTTCGGCGAGCGCGTGCGCGCCGGAGCCGGCCCGGACCGGCATGCGGTCGGCCAGGTCCTCGGCGAGGGCGTGGAGTTCGGCGATGGCCTCGGAGTACGCCTGGTGCGCTTCGAGGGCGGTGCTCTTGCCGGTGAGGGCCGCGCGCCGCAGGGCGGCGATCCCGTCCAGGTCCTCGAGGAGTGCGGCGGGGGCCTCGTCGTCGGCCCGCAGTTCGTCGACCTGCCGGTCGACGCGGGCGCCGCGCTGCTCGGAGGGCGCCTTGGCCTTGGGGCGGCCGGCGGCGACGTAGGAGGTGACGTCGTCGCGTTCGTCGGCCAGGGAGTGCGCGAGGGTGAGCGCCTGCTGGGTGCGCTGGGAGAGCGTCACCAGGTTCTGGGAGTCGTTCAGTTGCCGCGAGGCGGCCAGCACGGTGGGGGCCCCGGCTCCGGCGATGGCGGCCGCGACGACCGCCACGGCGACGATGAGCCGGTTGCGTACGTGGGCGGTCCTGCCCCGGCCCGTGGAGCCGGTGGCGTCGCCGACGGCGCCACCCTCCGCGGAAGGGGAGACCGTCTTCTTGCCTGTGCGCCTCGGCCGCGTCTTCTGCACCGGTGCTCGCATTCCTGACTCGTGTACCCATCTGGGGCCCGGGTGACGTTCCGTCGATCGCGGCGTCCGCCCGGTACGGCTCCCGACCCTCCCAGTGCCGGTGGGCGGTGGTCCCGCTTCGTCCGGCCCGCCACCCGAAGGAGTGAACCCCGGAGGGGAGTTGGCGGGCAAGTTCCTGCGGCGCTTGCCACGGGCCCGCGCGGCGGGCCGGTTGGACGTCGGGACCGGGCTTTGGCAGTATTCGCCGCCACGTGTTGCCGGAGTCGATCATTCCATGCCAAACCCGGCTTCCGGGCTGGTGGTCGGCACGGGTTCGGCGACCGTTGCCAGCCTCTCGTGAGCCTTGTGAAGGGCTCGTGCAGACTGGCGTGATGCGCACTGAACTCGTCACGGAGCCCGGCGACCCGGCCCGCCCCAATGAGGACTTCGCATCGGTCGGGCTTCCCGCTTCAGGACAGGGCGGTTCACTGGTCGTGCTGGACGGGGTGACTCCGCCCCGGAGCGACTACGGCTGTCGGCACACGGTCGCCTGGTTCTCCGCGCGGCTCGGCGGAACCCTGCTCGAACTGTCCGTTTCGCAGGGCGATGTGACGCTGCGGGAGGTGCTGGCCGAGGCGATCCGCCGGGTGGCCGAGGCGCACGCCGGGACCTGTGACCTTTCTCACCCAAGGACGCCTCAGGCAACCGTCGTCCTCGCACGGTGGTCAGCCTCCCAGGTCGAGTATCTGATCCTGTCGGACTCGGCCCTGCTGGTGGAATCACCCGCCGGCGAGGTGATCGCCCTGCTCGACGACCGCCTCTCCCGGGTGCCGCGCGCCTCCCTCGCCTCGGACGCGGTGGCCGACGCCACCGTCCGCAACAGGGGGGGCGGCTTCTTCACGGCGGCGGCGGATCCGGCGGTGGCGGCCCGCGCGGTGACGGGCACGCTGCCCCGCGCCTCGGTCCGCGCTCTGGCCGCCTTCACGGACGGCGCCACCCGCTGGGTGGAGAAGTTCCACGAGGGCGACTGGGCCGACCTGTTCGCGCTCGTACGCAAGGAGGGCCCCGCGTCCGTCGTGGACCGCGTCCGGGAGCTGGAGCGCGCGGACGCGGTGGAGCGGCTGCACCTGCGGCGCAGCAAGACGCACGACGACGCCACGGTGGTGTTCGCGGAACTGTGAGCGGCGCCGGGGGCGGTGCCGCTCAGCTGTGGGAGTGCTTCTCCATGCCGGAGTTCAGCTGGTGCAGCAGCCGGGCGAGTTCGGCGACCTCGTCCTGGTCCCAGTGGGCGAGCTGGCGGACGTAGCGGGCGCGGCGGGCCTCGCGGACGCTGGTGACGCGGCCGCGGCCCTCGTCGGTGAGATGGACGAGCCAGGCTCGGCCGTCGGCCGGGTCGGGTTCGCGGGCGACGAGGCCCAACTCCTCCAGCGCGCGCAGTTGCCGGGACATGGTGGCCTTGCCGACGCCGATGTAGGCGGCGAGTTCGGTGGCGCGCTGGCGACCGCACTCGTCGAGCCGGACGAGCAGTCCGTACGCGGCGGACTCCAGATCGGGGTGGACCTCGCGGGCCATCTCGCCCTGGCTCGCACGGGCCCGGCGCAGGAACAGCGTCAACTCCCGCTCCAGGGACAGGAACTCGTGCACCCCGTCGCCGTGGTCCACGGGCCGGTCCGCCCCGTGGCCCGACGCGTCGGACGCGACCGGACGCCCACCGCCGTTGCCGTGATCGTGCACGTCAGCACCCCTGACTCGGTTTCCCGATCCTGAAAGTTTCCGCCAGAACTCGCCCGTTACCGCAGCTCCGCCAGTATTTCGCAGGCGTAGACCAACGGCAGCGTCCGGCCCCTCTTCCCACGCCGTGGTCTACGTGCGTAGCTTCTTTATCAGGCACTTATCTCGCTGGCATGCGCACGCCATTCTGGGTCAACGACGACCTGTTCCCCAAGGCCCGCGTGCCCGCGCTCTCCCCCCACCGAGCTCCAGCGGAGCTCCATCGCCCTTCGGAGGCACGCACATGCCCGTGCACAGATCCGGAACGGCCCGCCGCCTGCGCCTGCTCGCGGTCGGAACCCTGCTCGCCGCGTTCTCCCTGTTGTCCACACTCCCCTCGTCCGCCGCGGACGTCCCCGCCCGGGGTTCCGCCCGGATGGGCATGGGAGTCGTCGCCCACGACGGCCAGGGCGGCCTGCCCACCGGCACCCGGGCCGCCCAGACCGAAGGCGTGGACGTCTCCGGCTACCAGGGCAGCGTCGCCTGGGCCACGCTTTGGAGCAGCGGGGTCCGCTGGGCCTACACGAAGGCGAGCGAGGGAACGTACTACACGAACCCCTCCTTCACCCAGCAGTACAACGGCTCCTACGGCGTCGGCATGATCCGCGGCGCGTACCACTTCGCCACCCCCGACACCACGACCGGCGCCGTCCAGGCCAACTACTTCGTCGACCACGGCGGCGGCTGGTCCAAGGACGGGAAGACGCTGCCGGGCACGCTCGACATCGAGTGGAACCCGTACGGGGCCGCCTGTTACGGCAAGACCCCGAGCGCGATGGTCAGCTGGATCAGCAGTTTCCTCACCCAGTACAAGGCCCGCACCGGGCGCGACGCGGTGATCTACACGGCCACCAGCTGGTGGAGCCAGTGCACCGGGAACTACGCCGGTTTCGCCGCCGCCAACCCGTTGTGGATCGCCCGGTACGACACCGGGCCGGGCACGCTGCCGGCCGGCTGGGGGTACTACACGATGTGGCAGTACACGTCGTCCGGCCCGACGGTCGGTGACCACGACAAGTTCAACGGCGCCCTGGACCGCGTGGTCGCCCTCGCCAACGGCTGACCCCCAGCGGAGTGCGTACGGAGCGGTCGCCTGACGGACCGCACCGTACGCACCCGGCGCACGGCGGAGGCCCGGGCCTCCCTCACGGGACCCGGGCCTCACCTCCGATGGGCGTCCGTCACGCCGCCACCGGAACCTCCGGCACCGCGCCGTTCGTCGCCGGCGCCAGTGCCAGCTCCAGGACCTGGCGGACGTCCGTGACGGCGTGGACGTCGAGCTTCTCCAGGACCTCGGCCGGGACGTCGTCCAGGTCGGCCTCGTTGCGCTTCGGGATGATCACGGTCGTGACACCCGCCTGGTGCGCGGCGAGCAGCTTCTGCTTCACCCCGCCAATGGGCAGGACCCGGCCGGTCAGCGAGACCTCACCGGTCATGGCCACATCGGTACGCACCAGCCGGCCCGAGAGCAGCGACGCGAGGGCGGTCGTCATGGTGACACCCGCACTCGGTCCGTCCTTGGGGACCGCGCCCGCCGGGAAGTGGATGTGCGCACCCCGGTCCTTCAGGTCGCCGACGGGGAGTTCGAGCTCCGCGCCGTGCGAGCGCAGGAAGGAGAGCGCGATCTGCGCGGACTCCTTCATCACGTCGCCGAGCTGACCGGTCAGGGTCAGACCGGCCGCGCCCGTCTCCGGATCGGCCAGCGACGCCTCCACGAAGAGGACGTCACCGCCCGCTCCGGTCACGGCGAGACCTGTGGCGACACCGGGCACCGCCGTGCGGCGCTCGGCCGGGTCCTGGGCGGACTCGGGCACGTGGTGCGGGCGCCCGACGAGTCCGCGCAGGTCGGCTTCGGTCACCGTGAACGGCAGCTCCCGCTCGCCCAGTTCGTGCTGGGCCGCGACCTTGCGCAGCAGCCGGGCGATGCCCCGCTCCAGGTTCCGCACGCCGGCTTCCCGGGTGTACTCCCCGGCGAGCTTGCGCAGCGCGCTCTCGTCGAGGACGACCTCGTCCTTCTCCAGACCGGCCCGCTCCAGCTGGCGCGGCAGCAGGTGGTCCCGGGCGATGACGACCTTCTCGTCCTCGGTGTAGCCGTCGAGGCGAACCAGCTCCATACGGTCGAGCAGGGCCTCCGGGATGGCTTCGAGCACGTTGGCCGTCGCGAGGAACACCACGTCCGAGAGATCGAGTTCGACCTCCAGGTAGTGGTCGCGGAAGGTGTGGTTCTGCGCCGGGTCGAGGACTTCGAGCAGCGCCGCCGCCGGGTCGCCCCGGAAGTCGGAGCCGACCTTGTCGATCTCGTCGAGCAGGACCACCGGGTTCATCGACCCGGCCTCCTTGATGGCGCGGACGATCCGGCCGGGCAGCGCGCCGACGTACGTACGGCGGTGGCCGCGGATCTCGGCCTCGTCCCGGACACCGCCGAGGGCGACGCGGACGAACTTGCGGCCCATGGCGTGCGCGACGGACTCGCCGAGCGAGGTCTTGCCGACGCCGGGCGGGCCGACGAGCGCGAGCACGGCACCGCCGCGCCGGCCGCCGACGACTCCGAGGCCGCGGTCCGAGCGGCGCTTGCGCACCGCGAGGTACTCGGTGATGCGCTCCTTCACGTCGGCCAGGCCGGCGTGCTCGGTGTCGAGCAGGGCCTGCGCGCCCTGGATGTCGTACTGGTCCTCGGTCCGTTCGTTCCAGGGCAGTTCGAGGACGGTGTCGAGCCAGGTCCTGATCCAGCTGCCCTCGGGCGACTGGTCACTGGACCGCTCCAGCTTCTCGACCTCCTTGAGGGCGGCCTCGCGCACGTTCTCCGGGAGGTCGGCGGCCTCGACACGGGCGCGGTAGTCGTCGGACTCCTCCTCGCCGTCCTCGCCCTTGAGGTCGCGCAGCTCCTTGCGTACGGCTTCGAGCTGGCGGCGCAGCAGGAACTCGCGCTGCTGCTTGTCGACGCCCTCCTGGACGTCCTTGGCGATGGACTCGGCGACGTCCTGCTCGGCGAGGTGCTCGCGGAGCTGCTCGGTGGCGAGCTTCAGGCGGGCCACCGGGTCGGCGGTCTCCAGCAGCTCGACCTTCTGCTCCAGGGAAAGGAAGGGTGAGTAACCGGAATTGTCGGCGAGCGCGGACACGCCGTCGATCTGCTGGACGCGGTCCACGACCTGCCAGGCGCCGCGCTTGCGCAGCCAGCTGGTGGCCAGGGCCTTGTACTCCTTGACCAGGTCGGCGACGCGGCCGGGGTCGGGGTCTCCCCCGCTACGGAGTTGAGAACTCGCGGAAGGGTCGGGCACGGTCTCGTCGACCCGGGTGCCCTCGACCCAGAGTGCGGCGCCGGGACCGGTGGTGCCCGCGCCGACCTTCACGCGTCCGCGACCGCGGATCAGCGCGCCCGGGTCGCCGTCGGCCAGCCGGCCGACCTGCTCGACGGTGCCGAGCACACCGGTGCTCGCGTACTTCCCGTCGATGCGCGGGACCAGGAGTACCTGGGGCTTGCCGGGCGTTGAACGGGCTGCGGCCTGGGCGGCCTCGACGGCGGCGCGCACGTCGGCGTCGTTCAGATCGAGCGGAACCACCATTCCGGGCAGCACGACCTCGTCGTCGAGCGGCAGCACGGGCAGAGTGAGTGATGCGGACGTCGAAGCCATGATCTTCCCTTCGGCATACAAGTTGAGCTATGTCGACTCAATGCATCGGAGTCCCTCAATGTTCCCCGGGGACTGTTCGCTGTGAGCGATCACGCGGGAGGCGCCGGAAACAGGCCCGCGGCGAGGCGGCGACGAGGCACGTATGGCGCGGAGCCGACCGGCCTGACATCATCTCCCCGTAAGGGTCACTCTTTGGAGGTGACTGTTACGTGAAGTGTGAGTGGACGCAGCGGACAGCTCGGGACAGGGGGCAGGTGTGGACAGGATCGTGCGGGCCTGGGTGGACGGATGGGTCGTCTCGCGCGGGGCGGCGCCCCCGACGGTCCGCGCGTGGGGATACACGATCGACGTCGGCCAGGAGGGCCACGTCACGCGGCACGTCCTCGGGGAGACGAACGACCGGGTCGAGGCGGCGGCGGTCCGCAAGGTCGCCGACGCGGTGACCGCGCCCGGCGTCTGGCTCAAGGTCTTCGCCGAGCCGTCGGCCGTCCGTCGCCTGCTCGGCGAGGGCTGGTGGACCGACCCCGAACCGGGCTACCTGATGTCGGCGCCCCTGGCCGCCGCCGAGGACGCCGGTCCGGACGGACCCCTCCCCCCTGACTACCGGCTGCGCATCTGGTCCCGCGGTGGCGTCACCCGCGCCCTGGTCACGGCGTCGGACGGGTCCTGGGCGGCCCGCGGCCAGATCGCCACGACGGGAGCGACGGCCGTCGTGGACCAGATCGAGACGTCGGCCGCGCACCGGCGGCGGGGGCTCGGCCGCACGGTCATGCGCACGCTCGCCCGGGCGGCGGCGGAGCAGGGCGCGGAGACCGCCGTCCTCGCGGGAACACCGGAGGGACGGGCGCTCTACGCGTCACTGGGCTGGCGTGTGGAGGCACCGCTGCTGAGCGCGCGGTACACCGGGACGGACACTCCCTAGGAAGCCCGGCCGTCCGCGTCGCGAGGCGATCGCGTCGGCGAGCGGGTCAGGCCGCGGCGGCCGTGGGAGCCGCCGCGCGCGCCCGTGCCGCGCGCCGCACGAGGGGCCAGGTCGCGACGCCGAGGGCCAGCGCCAGCAGGTGGCCCCAGTTCGTCATCGGGTCGTCGAGCAGGATCAGGCCCTCCGCGAGGACCGAGCCGAAGAGGGCCAGCAGGGGCCACCGCAGCCAGGGCGAGAGGAGCCCCGCGAGGGCGCCGACGCTCGCGGCGACGCCGAAGCTGATGCCGTAGTCGAACCGGTGCAGCGAGCTTCCGGGCAGATGCCCCGCCCACACCGCCAGCCCGACCGGCACCTCGGTGGCCAGCGTGGCGACCACGTGCCCGAGCAGGAAGACACCGGCGGCCCGCACTCCCCCGATCCGCCGCTCCAGCGCGGTCAGCACGAGCAGGAACCCGGCCGCGTACGGGGAGAGGATCCCGCCGACGATCCACAGCGCGCTCGCGAAGAGCACCGCCACGGGGTACCGCACGAGGTGCGCGACGTCCGTGCTGGACGCCTGGTGCAGGGCGCGCACGACCGCGGGGTCCGCGTGGCCGGCGACGTAGGAGGTGACGGTGAGGACCAGGGCGTACCCGAAGGTGAAGGGCGTACCGAACGGGGTGGGCAGGAGCCGTCCGACGGCTTGGGCAGCTCGGGCCGCGGGGCTGCCCGGCCGTCGCGCGCGTGCTGGTGCGGCCGACGGCGCGGGCGCCCCTGAAGCCGCGGCAGGGTCCGCGGAAAGGGCACTCGGTACAGGTGCCGTCGCGTTCGCGACGGTGCCTGCGGACAGGGCGGTCGGCGTCGCGGCCGCCGCCCGCGCGGTGCGCTGCCGGGGCATGCCGTCGAGCGCGTTCGCGGCCGGTGTGTCCGACTCCGACCCGGCGGTCCCGGGGCGTCGGGCGGCGGGCAGCGCTGCCCGCTCGACGGCCTCACCGCGTCGGGCGGCGAGCCCGTCCGCGCCGACGGGTGCCGCCGCTCGCGGGCGGTGCCCGGTGATGCTCCCGTCCACGGTGCCGTGCTCCTTCCGTCCCCGCCAAGCCTGCGCGCCCCACCCGGCGCTGTCCACGACAGGTGCCCCGTACCGGGCGATTCACAACAACTCCTCATGGTTCCCGGCCGGGTTCCGAGGTGGCTGCCGAACGGAGCCGGGGAGCTCAGGCCTCCTGGGGCAGCCCCGTGCCCGCCGTCGTGACCGACCGCAGCAGGCGGTCGGCGTACGCGCGGAAGCGGCCCACCATGTCGAAGCCGTCGGGGTCGAGCACCCACTGGATCTGGAGTCCGTCCATGACGGCCGCGGTCTCCTGGGACACTGCGACGACGTCCGTGTCCGGCTTCAGCTCACCGCCGGCGACCGCCTGCCGCAGCGGCCCCGCCATGTGCTCGACCAGGTCCACGTACCGCCGGGCGAAGTAGGCGTGGGCGGGATGCCCCGGGTCACCGGCCTCGGCGGCGAGCACGTTGAACATCCGGGTGCGGCCGAGCCGGGTGCCGTTGTACTCGGCGAGCCGGACCAGAGCGGCGTAGCACTCGGCGGCGGACACGAAGGCGTGGGAGAAGAACATGTCCCTGTCGTTCTCCTCGCAGCGTCCGAGCACCTGCACGAGCAGGTCCTCCTTGCTGCGGAAGTGGTGCAGCAGGCCGCCCTGGGTGATGCCGACGTCCTTGGCGATGCGGGCCAGCGAGGACGCGTGGAACCCCCACTGCGCGAAGTGCTCGACCGCGGCGTCGAGGATCCGCGAGCGGCGTTCGTCGCCGACGGCATAGGTCCCCCGGCCCGGCCCTCTGACAGGTCTCCCGCTCTCGTTCTGCACCATGCCCGCCACCATAAGCCCCTGGTCGCGGCGGCCCCGAGGCCCTCGTTGACCGTCGGTTACACGAGTCATCATCGGTCTCTTTTCAAGCCGCGTGCAGCGTGATTCTGGCCACGCGCGGAAAACCTAGTACCCACTCGGTGTTTCCCTATGGGCGCCGGTGCGGCAAGGAAGCCGCCCACGTCCCCATGGAGAGTCGCCATGGCCGTCACGCCAGACGCCTCGCTCGGTGCCCGCTCGCCCGAGCTCCCCGCGCAGGACTCCCGCCCGTCGAAGACCCCCTCGCCCGCTCCCGCCGAGCCGGAGCACGCCTCCGCGAAACTGATCGCGACGCTCGGCTTCGCCCAGTTCGGCGCCTACCTCGCCGTCCTCACCCCGGTGATGGTCACCCTCGCGCTGCGGGTCAGCCAGATCGTCCCGGAGGACGACCGCAGCTCCGCGCTCGGTCAGGTGCTGTCGGTCGGCGCCCTGCTCGCGATGCTCGGCAACCCGGTCTTCGGGGCCCTCTCGGACCGTACGACCAGCCGTTTCGGCCGCCGCCGGCCCTGGCTGCTCGGCGGTATGACGGTCGGCCTCGTCGGCCTGCTGGTGGTGGCGTTCGGCTCCAGCGTGCTGACGCTGATGCTCGGCTGGGCGCTCGCGCAGCTCGGCATCAATGCGGCGCTGTCCGCGCTCACCTCCTGTATCCCGGACCTGATCCCGCAGCGGCAGATGGCCCGCGTCTCCGGCATCGTCGGCATGACGACACCGTGCGCGATCATCGTCGGATCGGTGCTGGCGCAGGCGTTCAGCCACTCGATGGCGCTGGCCTTCCTGATCCCGGGCGTCATCGGCGTCCTGGCCGTCGGCTGCCTGGCCGTCGTGATGAAGGACCGCCCCGCCCGAGCCGGCGCCTTCGCGCCGTACGGCTTCAGGGAGTTCCTGCGCAGCTTCTGGGTGAACCCGCGCCTGCACCCCGACTTCGCGTGGAACTTCGCGGGCCGCTTCCTGGTCTTCACCGGGGCGTCCTGCGTGACCAGCTACCAGGTCTTCTTCCTGATGGACCGCCTCGGCTACAACGACGACGAGGTCACCGGCAAGGTCCTCGTCGGCACGGTCGCGATGGTCGGCGCGGTCGTGCTGGGCTCCCTGCTGGGCGGCCAGCTCTCGGACCGCTCGGGCCGTCGCAAGCCCTACGTCCTCGGCGCCTCGCTCGTGATGGCCGTGAGCCTCGCGATGATCGCCTCCGCGCAGTCCTTCGGCATGTACGTCGCCGCCCTGGTCGTCTTCGGCTTCGGCGAGGGCCTCTATCTCTCCGTCGACATGGCGCTGGCCGCCGCGGTCCTGCCGAACCCCGAGGAGTCGGCCAAGGACATGGGCGTCCTGAACATCGGCAACGCCCTCCCCCAGTCCCTCGTCCCCATGGTCGCCCCCGCGCTCCTCGCGATCGGCGGCGGCGGCAACTACGGCGCGCTGTTCCTCTTCGGAGCGGTCAGTGCCGTGCTCGGCGCGCTCGCCGTGCAGTTCATCCGCTCGGTCAAGTAACCACCCACGCAAGCAAGGCAGTCGAGGATGACCACACCCCTGTACCGCGACCCGAACCGCCCCGTCGCCGAGCGCGTCGAGGACCTGCTCGCCCGGATGACGCTGGAGGAGAAGGCCGGCCAGCTCTTCCACACGATGCTCGGCATGAACGCCGACGGCACCTTCGCGACCGAGGGCCCGTTCGCACACACCCCCACGCCCGAGCTGATCGCCGGACGCGGCCTCACCCACTTCAACCTGATCGGGCAGTACGGCGTCCGCGAGATGGCCCAGTGGGTCAACCGGGTTCAGGAGCTGGCCGCGGGCACCCGGCTCGGCATCCCGGTCACCCTCTCCACGGACCCGCGCCACGCCTTCACCGACAACCCGGGCGCCTCCTTCAACTCGGGCGCCTTCTCGGCCTGGCCCGAGCCGCTCGGCCTGGCCGCGATCGGAGACCCGGCGCTGGTCGAGCGCTTCGCCGACACGGTCCGCCGTGAGTACCTCTCGGTCGGCTTCCGGGTGGCGCTCCACCCGCAGATCGACCTGGCGACCGAGCCGCGCTGGTCGCGCCAGTCCGGCACCTTCGGCTCGTCGGCCGACGTCACCGGCGAACTGGTCCGGGCGTACGTCCGCGGACTCCAGGGCCCGCGGCTCGGTCCCGAGTCCGTCGCCGCCATGGTCAAGCACTTCCCCGGCGGCGGCCCGCAGAAGGACGGCGAGGACCCGCACTTCGCGCACGGCAAGGAGCAGGTCTACCCGGGCGGCATGCGCGAGCACCACCTCGCGCCGTTCCGGGCCGCGATCGAGGCCGGCTGCTCGCAGATGATGCCGTACTACGGACAGCCGGTCGGCACGGACTGGGAGGAGGTCGGCTTCGGCTTCAACAAGGACGTCCTCACCGGTCTGCTCCGTGAACGCCTCGGCTTCGACGGCATCATCTGCACCGACTGGGGACTGCTCACCGACGCGGACATCCTCGGCGAGACCTACCCGGCCCGCGCCTGGGGCGTCGAGCACCTCACCGTCGCCGAGCGGGCGGCGAAGGCGCTGGACGCGGGCAGCGACCAGTTCGGCGGCGAACAGTGCCCCGAGGTGATCGTCGAGCTGGTGCGCTCGGGCCGGATCACCGAGGCCAGGATCGACGCGTCCGTCCGGCGGCTGCTGCGCGAGAAGTTCGTCCTCGGCCTCTTCGAGAACCCGTACGCCGACCCGGACCGGGCCGAGGAGACGGTCGGGGCGCGCGAGTTCGCCGCGCTCGGGGAGGAGGCGCAGCGCCGCTCCCTCACCGTCCTGACCAACCGGGACCTGCTGCCGGTCGGGGACCGACCGAACCTGTATCTGCGGGGAGTCTCGGAGCGGACGGCGGCCGCGTACGGCAACGTCGTGTCCGACCCGCTCGACGCCGACCTCGCCGTCCTGCGCCTCGGCACCCCCTACGAGAAGCGGCCCGGGCTCTTCGAGTCCTTCTTCCACGCGGGCTCGCTCGCGTTTCCCGAGGACGAGCTGAAGGAGATCCTGCGGCTGCTGGACGCGGTGCCGACGCTGGTGTGCGTCAACCTGGAGCGGCCCGCCGTACTCCCGGAGATCGCGGAGCGGGCCGCCGCACTGGTCGCCGACTACGGAGCGAGCGACGCGGCGCTCCTCGACGTCGCGTTCGGACGGGCGCGCGCCGAGGGCCGGCTGCCCTTCGAACTGCCGCGTTCCATGGAGGCGGTACGGGCGTCCCGGCCCGACGTGCCCGACGACACCGAGGACCCGGTGTTCGCGTACGGGCACGGCCTGGACGTCGGATGAGACCGCGGGGCGCCTGATCCCGCCCCGCACGTCCGGGGCCCGGACCGTGGGGGGCCGGGCCCCGGATATTCCACCCTCCGCCCCCGCGCCGGTGCCAGGATGGCGGCCATGACTGCCACGTACGACACCCCTGTGGTCATCGACCGGCGCCAGGGCCCGTACGGCGAGGTCGTGCTGCGGCGTCACGGGGCGCTGCTGCAGATCATCGCCAACGGGTGTTTCCTGATGGACACCTCCGACGGGCGTTCCGAGCGCCTGCTGGTGGACGCCGCCCGCGACGCCCTGGACGGACGTCCGGAGCCGAGCGTGCTGATCGGCGGCCTCGGCGTCGGGTTCTCGCTCGCGCACGCCGCCGCGGACGGGCGCTGGGGGCGCATCACGGTGGTCGAGCGAGAGCCGGCCATCATCGACTGGCACCGCGCGGGCCCCCTCGCCGAACTGTCGGCGACGGCGCTCGCCGACCCGCGGACCGAGGTCGTCGAGGACGACCTCGTCGACTACGTCAATGAGATCTCCGACACGTTCGACGCGCTGTGTCTCGACATCGACAACGGACCCGGCTGGACGGTCACGGAGGGCAACGCGGGCCTGTACGGGAAGGCCGGACTGGCAAGCTGCGCAAGGGCGTTGAAGCCGGGCGGCGTACTCGCCGTGTGGTCGGCCCAGCCCTCTCCGGAATTTGAAGGAACCTTGCGGAATGCCGGATTCCAACGGGTCCGTACCGAAGAGATCCCCGTTGCCCGGGGCGTTCCCGACGTGGTGCATCTCGCGGTAAGGCCTGGATAGCCGAGGCCCCGTGCCTGCCCGTACTCTGCTTTCCTGACGCGGATCATTCAAGCGTCAAGCGCAGTCATGGGATCACCCCACGGATTCCGGAAAGCACACTCAGGGGCGGGCGATGGAGCAGACACACACCTCCCAGAACGGCACGGCGGCGACACCGGGCGCTCAGCGCCGGGTGCTGGTGGTCGAGGACGACCCGACGATCGTCGAGGCCATCGCGGCCCGCCTGCGCGCCGAGGGATTCCTCGTGCAAACCGCGGGCGACGGTCCCGCCGCGGTGGACACGGCCGAGGCCTGGCAGCCCGATCTGCTGATCCTCGACATCATGCTGCCCGGCTTCGACGGCCTGGAGGTCTGCCGTCGCGTGCAGGCCGCCCGCCCGGTGCCGGTGCTGATGCTCACCGCGCGCGACGACGAGACCGACATGCTGGTCGGGCTCGGCGTCGGCGCCGACGACTACATGACGAAGCCGTTCTCGATGCGCGAGCTGGCCGCGCGCGTGCACGTCCTGCTCCGCAGGGTCGAGCGCGCCGTGGTCGCCGCGTCCACGCCCCGCAGCGGCATCCTGCGCCTCGGCGAGCTGGAGATCGACCACGCACAGCGCCGGGTGCGGGTGCGCAGCGAGGACGTGCACCTCACTCCCACCGAGTTCGACCTGCTGGTCTGCCTCGCGAACACCCCGCGTGCCGTACTCTCGCGCGAGCAGCTGCTCGCCGAGGTGTGGGACTGGGCCGACGCGTCCGGCACCCGGACCGTGGACAGCCACATCAAGGCGCTGCGTCGCAAGATCGGTGCCGAGCGGATCCGTACGGTGCACGGCGTGGGCTACGCGCTGGAGACCCCGACTCCCTGAGCCGGGCCGCCGTCGGAACCTCGGGGCCTTCATGACCGGGACCTTCGTGAGGGGCTGATGTGATGAGCGTGCTCGGCGAGCGGGGGCGCGGGCTCGGCGCGCGCTCCTCAGGGGAGCGCAGGGGCACGGGCCCCTGGGGCGGTCTCCGGCCCTTCTCGATCAAGACCAAGCTGGGCGCGCTGGTCGTCATCTCGGTGCTGATCACCACGGGTCTGTCCATGATCGCGGTGCACACCAAGACGGAGCTCCGCTTCATCACGGTGTTCTCGATGATCGCCACCCTGCTGATCACGCAGTTCGTGGCGCACTCGCTCACCGCGCCGCTGGACGAGATGAACGCGGTGGCCCGGTCCATCTCGCACGGCGACTACACGCGCCGGGTGCGGGACGACCGCCGCGACGAACTGGGCGACCTGGCCCAGACGATCAACCTCATGGCGGACGAGCTGGAGGCCCAGGACCGCCAGCGCAAGGAACTCGTGGCGAATGTCTCGCACGAGCTGCGCACCCCCATCGCGGGGCTGCGGGCGGTGCTGGAGAACGTCGTGGACGGGGTGTCCGCCGCCGACCCCGAGACGATGCGCACGGCGCTGAAGCAGACGGAGCGGCTCGGCCGCCTGGTGGAGACCCTGCTCGACCTGTCCCGCCTGGACAACGGCGTCGTCCCGCTGCGCCGCCGGCGCTTCGAGGTGTGGCCGTACCTGTCGGGCGTACTGAAGGAGGCCAACATGGTCGCCTCGGCGCGCGCGGACATCGCGTCCGGCTCCGGCAGCCACACCCGCACCGACGTCCATCTGCACCTCGACGTGTCCCCTCCGGAGCTGACCGCGCACGCGGACCCGGAGCGGATCCACCAGGTCGTGGCGAATCTCATCGACAACGCGGTCAAGCACAGTCCGGCGCACGGCCGGGTGACGGTCAGGGCGCGACGGGGCGATCACCCGGAGTCGCTGTCACTGGAGGTCCTGGACGAGGGACCGGGCATCCCGAAGTCGGAGTGGCACCGCGTCTTCGAGCGGTTCAACCGCGGCGGCGTGCCCGCGCCGCACGGCCCGGGCAGCGACGGCGGTACGGGCCTCGGCCTGGCCATCGCCCGCTGGGCGGTCGATCTGCACGGCGGCCGGATCGGTGTGGCCGAATCCGAGCGGGGTTGCCGGATCCGGGTCATCCTTCCGGGACTTCCTTCTCTGCCAAGTTGACGTAAAGTTCGAAGCGGAGCCGCAAGATCCATCACCGTCGCCGTCGGCGTACACGTGTGATCAGGCACATGGCCGCGCGAGTCGTGCCGCGACCCGGCGTCGGCGTACCCTTCCAGAAGCGGAACCCCGCTTGTTTCCCGCCATTTCCCTGCGCGAAACACGGATTCCAATGTGACTTGCACGACGTTGGACGGGCCCGGCCTGACCTACCCGGCCGGGGAGGCGTAGCCTTTATTCCCGCTGTCCATCACCTTGTGAAGCGGAAGAGGGCGGTTGCCGCCGTGTCGCCACAGTCCCCCAGTAACTCGAGCACTTCGACCGAGGACCAAGCCGGGAAGAACCCCGCTGCCGCCTTCGGACCCAACGAGTGGCTCGTCGACGAGATCTATCAGCAGTACCTCCAGGACCCGAACTCCGTAGACCGAGCCTGGTGGGACTTCTTCGCCGATTACAAGCCCGGGGCGCCCGCCGCCTCGGCTCCGGCGGGTACTGCGGCCGCGGGGGCCGCAGGGACCACCACGCCCGCGCCGGCCGCTCCGGCCGCGCCCGCGCCCCCAGCGGCGCGCCAGGCTCCCCCTCAGGCGGCTCCCGCCGCCCCGGCCGCGCCCGCTCCGGCGGCCGCTCCCGCGGCTCCGAAGCCCGCTGCCGCCGCCCCGGCTCCCGCGAAGGCCGCTCCGGCCGCCGCGCAGCCGAAGGCCGAGCCGGCCACCGAGGCGCCCGAGGGCCCCGAGTACGTGACCCTGCGCGGTCCCGCCGGTGCCGTCGCGAAGAACATGAACGCCTCGCTGGAGGTGCCCACGGCCACGTCCGTGCGCGCCGTCCCGGTGAAGCTGCTCTTCGACAACCGCATCGTGATCAACAACCACCTGAAGCGGGCCCGGGGCGGGAAGATCTCCTTCACCCACCTCATCGGCTACGCGATGGTGCAGGCCATCAAGGCCATGCCGTCGATGAACTGGCACTTCGCGGAGAAGGACGGGAAGCCCACCCTCGTCAAGCCCGCGCACGTCACCTTCGGTCTCGCCATCGACCTGGTGAAGCCGAACGGGGACCGCCAGCTCGTCGTCGCCGGCATCAAGAAGGCCGAGACGCTGAACTTCTTCGAGTTCTGGCAGGCCTACGAGGACATCGTCCGCCGGGCCCGTGACGGCAAGCTGACGATGGACGACTTCTCCGGTGTCACGGTCTCGCTGACCAACCCCGGCGGCCTCGGCACCGTCCACTCGGTGCCGCGTCTGATGCCGGCCCAGTCGGTCATCATGGGCGTCGGCTCCATGGACTACCCGGCGGAGTTCCAGGGCACCTCCCAGGACACCCTGAACAAGCTCGGCATCTCGAAGGTCATGACGCTCACGTCGACCTACGACCACCGGGTCATCCAGGGCGCCGCCTCCGGCGAGTTCCTGCGGATCGTCGCGAACCTGCTCCTCGGCGAGCAGGGCTTCTACGACGACATCTTCGAGGCGCTGCGCATCCCCTACGAGCCGGTCCGCTGGCTCAAGGACATCGACGCCAGCCACGACGACGACGTCACGAAGGCCGCCCGTGTCTTCGAGCTGATCCACTCCTACCGGGTCCGCGGCCACGTCATGGCCGACACCGACCCGCTGGAGTACCGCCAGCGCAAGCACCCCGACCTGGACATCACCGAGCACGGCCTCACCCTGTGGGACCTGGAGCGGGAGTTCGCGGTCGGCGGCTTCGCCGGCAAGTCCCTGATGAAGCTGCGCGACATCCTCGGCGTGCTGCGCGACTCGTACTGCCGGACCACCGGCGTCGAGTTCATGCACATCCAGGACCCGAAGCAGCGCAAGTGGATCCAGGACCGCATCGAGCGCTCGCACTCCAAGCCGGAGCGCGAGGAGCAGCTGCGCATCCTGCGCCGGCTGAACGCCGCGGAGGCCTTCGAGACCTTCCTACAGACGAAGTACGTCGGCCAGAAGCGGTTCTCCCTGGAGGGCGGCGAGTCCGTCATCCCGCTCCTCGACGCCGTCATCGACAGCGCCGCGGAGTCCCGGCTGGACGAGGTCGTCATCGGCATGGCCCACCGTGGCCGGCTGAACGTCCTCGCGAACATCGTCGGCAAGTCGTACGCGCAGATCTTCCGCGAGTTCGAGGGCAACCTCGACCCGAAGTCGATGCACGGCTCCGGCGACGTGAAGTACCACCTGGGCGCCCACGGCACCTTCACGGGCCTGGACGGCGAGCAGATCAAGGTCTCGCTGGCCGCGAACCCGTCCCACCTGGAGACGGTCGACCCGATCATCGAGGGCATCGTCCGCGCCCGCCAGGACATCATCAACAAGGGCGGCACGGACTTCACGGTCCTGCCCGTCGCCCTGCACGGTGACGCGGCCTTCGCCGGCCAGGGTGTGGTCGCCGAGACGCTCAACATGTCCCAGCTGCGCGGCTACCGCACGGGCGGCACGGTCCACATCGTCATCAACAACCAGGTCGGCTTCACCGCCGCCCCGGAGTCGTCGCGCTCCTCCATGTACGCCACCGACGTGGCCCGCATGATCGAGGCGCCGATCTTCCACGTGAACGGCGACGACCCCGAGGCCGTCGTCCGTGTCGCGCGGCTCGCGTTCGAGTTCCGTCAGGCGTTCAACAAGGACGTCGTGATCGACCTCATCTGCTACCGCCGCCGCGGTCACAACGAGTCCGACAACCCGGCGTTCACGCAGCCGCTGATGTACGACCTGATCGACAAGAAGCGCTCGGTGCGCAAGCTCTACACCGAGTCCCTCATCGGTCGCGGCGACATCACCCTCGAAGAGGCCGAGCAGGCGCTGCAGGACTTCCAGGGCCAGCTGGAGAAGGTCTTCACGGAGGTCCGCGAGGCCGTCGCCCAGGCGCCCGAGGCACATGTCCCGGACGTCCAGGCCGAGTTCCCGGTCGCCGTGCCCACCGCGGTCTCCCAGGAGGTCGTGAAGCGGATCGCCGAGTCCCAGGTCAACATCCCGGACAACGTCACCGTGCACCCGCGGCTGCTCCCGCAGCTCCAGCGGCGTGCGGCGATGATCGAGGACGGCACGATCGACTGGGGCATGGGCGAGACCCTCGCCGTCGGTTCGCTACTCCTGGAGGGCACGCCGGTCCGGCTGTCCGGCCAGGACTCGCGCCGCGGCACCTTCGGCCAGCGCCACGCGGTGCTGATCGACCGGGTCACCGGCGAGGACTACACCCCGCTCCAGTACCTCTCGGACGAGCAGGCCCGCTACAACGTCTACGACTCGCTGCTCTCCGAGTACGCGGTCATGGGCTTCGAGTACGGCTACTCGCTGGCCCGCCCGGACGCGCTGGTCATGTGGGAGGCGCAGTTCGGCGACTTCGTCAACGGCGCGCAGACGGTCGTCGACGAGTACATCTCGGCCGCCGAGCAGAAGTGGGGCCAGACGTCCGGCGTCACCCTGCTGCTCCCGCACGGCTACGAGGGACAGGGTCCGGACCACTCCTCGGCCCGTATCGAGCGCTTCCTCCAGCTGTGCGCGCAGAACAACATGACGGTCGCGCAGCCGACGCTCCCGTCGAACTACTTCCACCTCCTGCGGTGGCAGGTGCACAACCCGCACCACAAGCCGCTGGTGGTCTTCACCCCGAAGTCGATGCTGCGTCTGAAGGCGGCGGCCTCGAAGGCGGAGGAGTTCACGACGGGCGAGTTCCGTCCGGTCATCGGCGACGACACGGTCGACGCGGCCGCCGTGCGCAAGGTCGTGTTCTGCGCCGGCAAGCTGTACTACGACCTGGAGGCCGAGCGGAAGAAGCGCGGTTCCACGGACACGGCGATCATCCGCATCGAGCGCCTGTACCCGCTGCCGGGTGCGGAGCTCCAGGCCGAGATCGCCAAGTACCCGAACGCCGAGAAGTACCTGTGGGCCCAGGAGGAGCCGGCGAACCAGGGTGCCTGGCCGTTCATCGCGCTCAACCTGATCGACCACCTCGACCTCGCGGTCGGAGCGGACGTCCCGCACGGCGAGCGCCTGCGCCGCATCTCGCGTCCGCACTCCTCGTCGCCCGCCGTCGGTTCCGCGAAGCGGCACCAGGCGGAGCAGGAGCAGCTGGTGCGTGAGGTGTTCGAGGCCTAGTCCTCGGCTCCCTCGCCACGGCAGTACGAACGAAGGGCCCGGCCCGAGTCCGCGTGGACTCGGGCCGGGCCCTTCGGCGTTCGCCTCCCGACGGCTTCCCGCACGGGGCAGGGGGCGCCGGGCTCAGGTGGACTGGGGCTCGAAGTCCCAGTGGGGCCGGTTGCGGGAGCGGGCGGAGATGGTGTGGACGTGCCGGGCGCCGAGGGTGGCGTCCAGGTCGGACAGGGCCTCCTGCTCCACCTTCTCGGCCTCCTGACGGTCCGCCATGCCGCGCAGGTCGGCGGCGAGCGCGACGCGCGCGGAGAGGGTGAGCGGGTGGGTGCGGCCGAGGGTCTCGGTGGCCCGGGCGACCGTCTGCCGGCTCAGCTCCGCGGCCGGCTCGGGGCCGATGACGAGGTTGCGCAGCGCGGCGGCGTTCAGGGCGCAGCCGAGCGTCCAGGGGTGGTGCTCGCCCACCGCGGCCGTCATGTCGGCCAGCGCCTGCTCGACGACCTCGTGGGCCTGGTCCCACTCCCCGACGCCGCGCAGGATCAGGGCGTGGTTGGCGCGGGCGCCGACGATGAACGGGTGCCCCTCGGGCAGCATCACCTCGTACCGGGCGAGGACGGCCTCGCCGATCTCCCGGGCCTGGTCGATGTCGCCGTGCTCGCGGTAGAAGCAGCTCGTGCCGACGGCGAACCGGAGGGTCTGCGGGTCGGTCTCGCCGAGGACCCGCTCGCAGCGCTCCAGCACACCGGCGAACATCGCGCCCGCCGCGCTGCGGTCGCCGGTGCGGTACTGGCACAGGGCGAGGTTGTGCTCGGCGTCCAGGGTCTGCGGGTTGTCGCGGCCCATCACGTTGCGGTGCTCGCGCACGCTGGCGCGCTGCGCGGACTCGGCCTCGGCGTACCGGCCGAGGAGACGCAGGTCCGTCGCGTAGGAGATCTCCGAGTACAGCGTCCAGGGGTGCCGCCCGCGCAGCAGCAGGCGCCGGGACTCCAGGGTGCGCAGGTCGGCGTCGTGGGCCTCCTGGTACCGGCCGAGGAGGCGGAAGGAGACGGCCAGGTTCTTCTGCGCGTTCAGGGTGCGGGAGTCCGCGTCGCCCAGGAGGTCGCGGTACAGCGCCAGCAGCCGCTCGGAGAGCCGCAGGGACTCGTCGTAGCGGCCGAGACCTCTCAGGTCGGCGGCGAGTCCGCCGAGGGCCCGCAGATGGTCGAGGTCCTGCTCGCCGCGCTGCTCGTACAGGTGCTCGACGGTGGCGCGTTCCAGGACCTCGGTGGCCTGGTAGTCGCCGGCGGCGCGGAGCAGGTTGGCGTAGTGGTACGTCAGTTCCCACACGCGCGGGTGGTTCTCGCCGAGGAGCGGCTTCCAGGCCGCCAGGGCGCGCTCGCCGAGCTTGGTGCCGGCCCGGTACTCGCCCGAGATGTACATGTAGCGAAGGCAGTTGAAGACCAGCGACTGCACCGCGGGGTCCCTGCTCTGCAGGACGTCCGCGAACTTCAGGTGCGGGACGATCTCCGCGTAGCCGGGCCACAGGCGGGTGTCGGTGGGCCGCCGGGGGTCGGCGGCGGCCAGGGCCCGCCGGACGACGTCGACGAACTCACGGCGGTCCTCGTCGGGCATGTCCTTGTGGACGATCTGGTGGACCATGCGGTGCAGGTAGAGCGACTCGCCCGAGGAGGCGGTCTCGTCGCCGGCCGCCTCGTGGGACTCCAGGCGGACGACGGAGTACTGGCGGAGCTGGTTGATCGCCCGGTTCCACAGCAGGGGGTCGTTGAGCAGGCCCGCGATCTGTTCCGGGAGCTGGTCGTGCGGCATCTCCTTCAGGAGGCGCACGGGGATGAAGCCGGGCGCGAAGAAGGTGCACAGGCGCAGCAGGTCGACGGACTCCGGGACGGTGTCGCGGAGTTTGTTGAGCAGTATCGACCAGGCGGTCTGGAAGGCGACCGGGAAGTCCGCGGAGATCTTGACGACGTCCTGGTCGATGCCGCCGTCGAGGAGGGCGATGTACTCCTGGACGGACAGGTCCGAGTCGTTGAGCCAGCCGGCCGTCTGGTCCAGCAGGAGGGGCAGGTCCTCCAGCGCCTCGGCGAGCTGGTCGGCCTCGGGCTCGGTGAGGCGGGGCGCGCGGCGGCGGATGAAGGCGACGGACTCGTCGCGGTCGTAGACCGGCACCTCCAGGAGCTTGCTGTTGTGCTCGCTCCACTCGGGGTTGCGCGAGGTGATCAGGACGTGTCCGGGTCCGGTGGGCACGAGGTCGTAGATCTGGTCGGGCTCGTCCGCGCCGTCCAGGATGAGCAGCCAGCGGCCGTACGGCTCGCCGCGGCGCAGCGAGTCGCGTACGGCACGCAGCCGTTCGCCGTACTCGGCACCGGTGCTGAGGCCCAACTGCGGTGCCAGTTCGGCCAGTCGGCGGCGGTAGGTGACGCGCTTCTCGGCGTTGACCCACCACACGACGTCGTACTCGGAGCCGAAGCGGTAGACGTACTCGGCGGCGAGCTGGGTCTTGCCGACGCCGGACATGCCGTGCAGGGTGACGACGCCGGCGCCGGGCTCGGCGCCCTGGAGCAGGTGGTAGGCGTCGTTCAGGAGCGGCTCGCGGCCGGTGAAGCGGGTGTTGCGGCGCGGGACGCCGCCCCAGACCTCGGGCATGGCGGCCGGGTAGCGGGGACCGTGCCGGTCGCTCCCGGTTGCTTCCGGCAGCGGGTCGAAGGGCAGGTCGAGGCGGTCGAGGACGCGGCGTTCGGCCTCGTCGGCGCCCATGTTGTTCAGGTCGACCGCGCCGAGTACGGCGGTGGCCGTGGGGACCGGGCTGGTGGTGACGGACACGGCGGCGAACCGGGACGGGTCGGGGGCGACGACCTCGCGCAGCGCGGTGTTCCACTCCTCCTGGGTGCGCGGGCCGAGCTGGAAGTACCACTCGCTGACCACGATCAGGATCCGGCCCTGGGCGAGGGTCAGGTCGCGCAGCAGGTCGACGAGCGGGACCTCTGCCGGGGAGTCCCAGCGCTGGTAGACCACGCGATGGCCGCGCCGCTCCAGGCGGTCGCCGATCCAGGCGGCCCAGGCCCGGTTGAACCCGGCGAAGCTGATCGTGACGGTCTGCTTCACGGCCCCCCTCTCGGCTGGCCGGACCGGCGTACGAGCTCCAGACATGCAGCGGCCTCCCCGCGCGTGATTTTAGAACCGCCGCGAGGGCCTGCGATAGGGCGCCGACACAGCCGCCCGCCGCCTGCCCACGGTCCTTGGTCAAACGTGTTCAGCGACGATCTTGGCGCACGGAGGGGCCCGCGTCCGGGAAGCTGCGGCTTTCGGCGAGGATGGCTCGATCCGGCCGGTGGCGTGAAGGTGTTCACCGGCCCGGCGTGTGCCGCTGTGTCCACAGGGTGCGGGCGGCCCGTACGTAGGCGGTGGCGCGCGCCGCCTGGCCGCGCGGCGCCGGCTGCTCGGCGAGGCGTTCGTAGGTCTCGACCAGGCGGTCGACGAACTGGCGTCCCCGCGGGGTGAGATCGCCGGATCCGACGAGGGCGGGCAGGACGGCCCCGACCTGCTCCTGGTAGCGGGCGTGCCGGGCCCAGGCGGCGTCCCGGTGGGCTGGGTTCGGGGTGGTGAGCGCCGTGCGCTGGAAGAAGTCGGCCAGCGCGAGGTGCGAGTAGGCGCCCTGCAACAGACCGTCGTACGGGCGCGGGTCGGGACGCCAGGGCGCGAAGTGCCGTGCCTCGGTGCCGGCGTGATGGAGCGTCACCATGTCGCTGAGCGCCGCGAGTTTGGTGTGCTGGATCTCGTGGACGAGGGTGGCGGCGAAGGCGGTGGCCGTCGCCGGAGTGCTGCTCAGGACGGCACCGAAGGCCTCACGGCGGGTGCCGCTGCAACTGCCGCCCGCCCGGCCCGGCACCGCACCGGCGGGTGGGGAGAGGGGGACGAGGCAGCGCAGCAGGGCCGCCGCTTCCGTGAGGCGCCGCTCGCCGCCGAGCCCGAGCGCCGCCGCCGTGCCGGACCAGGCGTGCAGCCAGTGCTTGCGGTCGGCGTCGTCGAGGGTGACGGGGCCGCTGAGCGTGTGCGGCCGGGGTCCGCCGCGCGCCGTCCGGTAGGGGTCGAGGTCGTCGAGCGGCACGGACGGGGAGCCCGGCAGCAGCCCCGGCAGCGCGTACGCGGGGGTCCAGGCCGCCGCCTCCGACCAGGCGCCGACGCCGCTCTGCACCTGGACGACCACGTCGGCCTCGCCGGGTCGCCGGAACGTCAGCCGTCCCCGCCGGTGCACGAGGCTCACCTCGGTGTCCCCGGGACGGCCGGTGCGCAGCGCGCCGAGCGAGGGCAGGGTGAGGACGCCGTCACGCGCGCTCAGGCGCACGGCGCAGGACACCCCGGCGCGGACGGCGGCCACGGCGGCGAGCGCCCCGAAGTGGGCCAGCGCGCGGGCCGGTTCGCGGAGGTCGCGCTCGGCGCTCGGGCCGGTCACGGTGTCGAGTCCGCGCAGGGCGTCACGGGCCCAGGGGCCGGTGAAGGGGTGCAGGAGCAGGGACCGGACGCCGGTCGGGGGTGGGCCGGGGAGAGCGGGGGCGGAGGTGTCGTGGCGGGTCCGGTGCGGGGGGCGGGGTGGCGACGGGGCGCGGTCCGCCGTGACCCGCCGGTGTTCGTCACCGGTGAACCGTCCGGCCAAGCGCTCGGCCACGACGGCGTCCGCGTCCCGGGTCGGCCGTCCGGCGGAGGGCCCGGACACGGGACCGTCCGCACCCCGGGCCGGCCGTTCGGGCATCGGCTCGGGGACGGCGCCACCCGCGGGGCCGAACACCCCGCCGAACAGGCCCGCTTCGCCGGCACCGGCTCGGGAGGGCCGCATCGCTCCGGGACCCGGTCCGGCCGACCGGCGCGCACGACGAGCGGCCCGTTCCAGGCGTTCCGCCTCCTCCAGCAGGGCCCAGTCCGCGTGCAACCGGGCCAGCGCGGCGGCGGGCAGGACCCTCGGGTCGGCGGCCTCCGCGGCGTCGAGGACCGCGCGGAGCAGGAGCAGCCGTCGGGTGTGCTGGTCGCGCACGAGCAGCCCGAGGGTCTCGGGACCGCCTTCGGTGCGGCCCAGTTCGGTCAGGGCCCGCTCCGGGACCGGCGGCAGGATCACGGGACGCCTCCTTCGGAAGCGGCGGGGACGGCGACGGCCCCGGCCAGTCTCCCCGCGACGTGCCGGATGAAGCGCTGGAGGTCGGCGCAGTAGACGGACGGGTTGGCGAAGCCCTGCCCGGCCCGGTAGCGGTGCGCGTAGTGCCCGCCGCCGCAGACGGTGAGCAGCGGGCAGGCCCGGCAGTCCGCCGCGAGCGCGGCGGCGCCCGCCTGCCGGGCGGCGATCCCGGGGTGGCCGAGTGCCTCGTCGAAGCCGTGCCGGAAGACGTCGAGTCCGGTCTCCGCCGCCCCCGCGTAGCAGGACTTCAGGGAGTCGACCTGTTCGATGGAGCCGTCGGTCTCCACGACGACGGCGTCGAACGGCGCGAGCCCGAGCGACTCGGTGGCGGCGGGCAGCCCGAGGAGCAGCGCGAGGCACTCCTCGAAGAGCCGGACGCGCGTCTCCCGCCGCCCTGCTCCCCACCAGCGGTCGAAGACCGCGCACAGCCAGTCCCCGTACGGCGTCGCTCCGGCAGCCCAACGCAGCGGTGGGGCAGACCAGTTGCCGTGCGGGAGCAGCAGGTCGAGGGTGGGCGGCCGCAGCGCGAGCAGCGACTCGTACAGCTCGACGGGGTCCGTCGCGGGGTCCACGACCGTGAGGATCCCGGCGTACGTCCCCGGGTGGTGTGCGGCGATCAGGCGGGCGCCGCGGGTGGCCGCGGGCCAGGAGGGTCGTCCGGCGCGGTCGGTGCGCAGCGTGTTGTGCTCGGGCAGGCCGCCGTCCAGGCTGATGCCGACGCGGATGCCGTGCCGGGCGAGGACGGCGAGCCGGCGTTCGGTGAGCAGGGTGGCGTTGGTCTGCACGGTGGCGTGCACCGCGCAGTCGTCCGGCACCAGATGGCGGACGCGGTCGGTGAACCGGGCGAGCGTGCCGGCACCGGCGAGCAGCGGTTCGCCGCCGTGCAGGACCAGGGACAGGGCCGTCGAACCGTGGGCGCGGGCGTGTTCACCGATCCGCCGGGCGGTGTGTTCCAGGACGGCGGGCGGGGTGGCGGCGGGGCGGTCACGCCAGCCGTGGTCGGGGCCCTCGTAGAGGTAGCAGTAGCGGCAGGCGAGGTTGCAGCGGCCGTGCATCTTGACGATGAACTGCCGGAAGGGAAAGGGCGGTTCACCGACGTGTGCCGCCTGGGCGGGTGACGGGACGGGACCCGGCGGGCGGGAGGTCGCGGTGGCGCGCGGACCGGGATGTGGGGTGTCCCGGTGCGGGGTGGACGTCGTGGGGATCGCGGAGGTCACCTCTTCCGACACTCCGGCACCCCCATGACGTACGGCCCCGCGGTTCCGCGGCGCGCACCGCGCCTCGGCCCCTGCCCGTACGGGGCGGCATTCCCGGGCGGGGCCCGGACACAAACGCGGCGCGCCGGAAGTTGTCCGGTTCAGTCACCGGAGCGGACCGGAACTGACGTCTTGCGCAGCCGCGTCGGCGTTCCACGCGTCCGTCCCGTCCTTCAGAAGGAGTTGTTGAACCCCCACAGGGTCTCGCTGGGCTGTGCGGCCCGTTCCCGCAGATCGGCCAGCACCTCGTCCAGCACCGGGTGCCGGACGGACCGCAGTTCCGCCAGGTCCAGTTCCAGCAGGTCGGGCAACTCCGCCGCCCCCCGCGGTTCCGGCGGGCGGTCCCCCGTGTCGTCCGCGTCCCGTGCTTCGTCCCGTACGCCCATGTCTTCCCCCTGGGTTTCCCTGTCGCCGCGCCGGCGGCCGCCGGCGGGCACCTGCTCGTTCACTCCAGCTCGGCCAGCCGCTGCGCCGTCTGCCGGGCCGTCGGCTCGCCCGTGCTCAGGGTGCCCTCCGGGAGCCTGGACCACTCGGTGCGGGCGGCCCGGTATGCCTCGCGCGCGGCCCGCGGCCGTGCCGCCGCCTCGTAGGACATACCCCGCCAGTGCTGCGCCCGCGCCCCCAGTTCCACGGCCTCCTGACGCTGCCGCTCCGTCTCCGCCCCCCCCTCGGCGTCGCGCGCCGTCTCGGCGGCGGCCCGGAAGGCGTCGACGGCCTCGTCGAGGCGTGCCTTGCGGCCGAGGCTCTGGTACGCCTCGAACTGCGCCTGACCGAGCTCCAGCCAGCAGCGCGCGGTGGTCAGCGGCGGGCCTTCCTCCAGCGCCGCGAGCCCGAGGAGGTGCTCGGCCTCGCGCAGGTCGACCCGGTCGCCGCGGGCGCGGTAGCGCAGCATCAGGGCGCGGCCGAGCAGCAGCAGTCGGTGGGCGAGGTCGCGGCTGCCCGCCGGGGTCTCGGCGCGGCAGTCGCGCAGCACCCGGATGGCCCGGGACAGCGACTCGGGTCCGCGGTCCAGGACGGCGCGGTGCAGCAGTGCCTCGCCCCATTCGGCCAGGACGTCGGCGTGCGCGGGGGCGTCCCGGGGTACTCCGCGGGACGCCTGCTGGAACCGGTCGGCGGCGTCCTGGAGTTCACGGGGGTCGCCGCTCTCGGCGTACCGGGCGACGTGGATGCGGCCGGCCCGCACGTGCAGGGCGGCGCGCAGCCCCTGGTCGCGGGTCAGACCGAGCGCCTCGTCGACGTGGGCACGGGCGTCGTCGAGCGGGCCGCCGGACCGCAGGAGCGCGTCGACGAGGTCGAGGAGGATCCGGACGCGTGCGGTCTCGGCGGCGACGCCGGGCGCGCTCGTGGGGCCGGGTTCGAGGGCGGCGCGCAGGGAGTGGGCGCCCTGTTCCGCGTAGAGCCTGGACTGTTCGTGGTCGGCCGTGGCGCCCGAGAGGCGCAGCAGGACGCGGCCGTGGGCGAGCGGGAGTTCGGGCGGGCGGGGCTGCTCGTCGGGCCAGGCGTCGGCGAACGCCTCCAGCATGCCGACCGCGCCCTGTAGGAGGGCGCTGTCGCCGCCGAGGCGCCACTGCGCCTCCAGGGCGCGGACCCGCTCCAGGGTGAGCCGCAGGGCCTCGGCGTCCTCCAGGCCGGGCGCGGCGCAGGCCACCGCGTACTCGCGGTCGGCGCGGCGCAGCAGGTCGAGTGCGCCGCGCCGGTCGCCGCGCCGCCTGCGGTCGGTGGCGGCGGCGTGCAAGACCCGTGCGAGAGCGGCGCGTTCGCGCAGGGCCCGGGGGTGCGCGACGGCCCGTTCTGCGGCGGACTCCGCCTCGCGCAGCAGGTCGGCGCCGCCCTGTACCTCCCACAGCCGCAGCACGCAGGTGGCGTACTCGGCCCACAGTTCCGGGTCGGCGCCCGCGGGCCGTTCGTGTTCGGTGGCGCCGCGCAGCAACTGGACGGCGTCGATGAGGTCCTGCACCATGCCGTCGCTGTCGAACTGGCCGACCAGGGTGCGGGCCCGGATCACCGCGGCGTGGGTGGGCCGCCCGCCGGGCAGGTCGTCGCGGCCGCGCCCGCCGTACAGCGCGAACTGTTCCGGCAGCGGCATGAACCGCTCCAGCACCCGCGCCGCGACCTCGGCGAAGGGCTGCGGTACCAGGGTGGCGCCGGCGTTGTCGCCGTTCTCGCCCGCGTATCCGGTGCCGGGCGGGTACGGCCGTCCGGAGCCGCCGTCGCCGAGCTGGGCGAGCGCCAGGGCGGGGAAGTTGGGGCCGCCCCTGCCGAAGCGGTACTCGATGTACTCGGAGCAGTGCTTGAGGACGAGCATCGCCTCGTCGCGGCCCAGGGGTGACAGCAGGGCCTCCTGGACGCCGGGCGCGAACTCGTACCACTGGGCGCGGTCCTCGCCGTGGTCCTCGGCCTTGGCGCGCGTGACCAGTCCGCTGAGCAGGACCTCCGCCAGTTCGGAGGGTCCGGAGTCGGGCAGCATGGTGCGCTGGACGAGCTGCATCACGGGGAGGCTGAGGGGGGCCGCCGCGAGGTATCCGGCCAGCCTTCCGGCGGCCTTGGAGGCGGTGGACCGGAACCGGCTGACCAGTTCGAGTCCGGACAGCCGCCGCCCGGCACGGGGGCCCTGGGCCGGCCCGTGGTCGTGCCGGACCCATCCGACCGCGCCGGCGACGGGTCCCGCGCCGGCCCCGGACAGCAGCCGCGCCCAGGCGCCGAGGGCGGTGGGCTCGGGGGGCAGGACGGGCACCGGCAGGGCGCCTCCGCGCGCCTCCGGCGGGGTTCCCGCGGGCAGCCGGACCTTCAGCGTGGCGGCGCCCGCGAGGGCTTCGCCGCGCGTCAGCCGGCCGTAGGACACCGGCAGGCGGGTGCGGTTCCACATGCGCTGCGGCAGCGGCTGGAGCACCGCGACGGGGCCGAGCCGTGACAGGTGGTGGAGCAGCCGGTGGGCGCGGCCGCTGTGCCACAGGGGGCCGGCGCAGTCGCTGACGAGGAGGGTGACCCGGCGGCCCGTGGGGTCGCTGAGCCGGTCGGCGGAGTGCAGCGGGGCGGCGCCGGGTTCGGGGCTGCGGCTGACGGCGGGCTCACCGTCGGGCCCCTGGTGCAGATGGCTGACCTCGACTCCCCAGAAGGCGCCCAACTGGGCGAATACCTGCTCCAGTTCGGTGAACATGCGGTCCCAGACACGCATCGACGAGGAGGCGTCCATCACCAGCTGGAGCGCCGCGTCCGCTCGGGTGACACCACGGAACACCGGCAGGACCAATCCGCCCGCACGGGCGCTGAGTTCGGCGGTCGCCGTCTCGTCGAGGGTGGTGCGCAGGGGAGGCGCCGCGGTCCGGTAGCCCTGCAACGGACGTAAGGCGCGCTGGAGTTCGAGCGAGGAGGGGAACGCGGGCGCGGCCGGTACTCCGACCGGCAGCTGCGCCGCACGGCCCCGCACGGGCCCGTGGGGCGCGCCGTCGCGCGGGACCGGGTACAGCGCGACGCGCCGGTCCGTGCCGCCGTCCGGCCGGGGCGGACCGGTCCCGTCGCCGGGCGGCGGCCGATCGGCGTCCCGCCGGTCGGGCCGTGCGGGAAGTGGGTCGTCGCCCGGCGTCACCGCGCCGTCCGGCGGCGCGCTCCCCCGCCCGGGCTCCACCGCGTCCGTCGGACGGGACCAGCGCGCCAGCCAGAGCGCGTCGGCCAGTTGTCCGGCGTCGGGATCGAGCCCGATCTGCCGCATCCGGGCGATGAGTTCGGCGATCGGGTCGCCGCCGGGCATCAGCGCGTCACCTCGGGCGGTCGAGTCGCTGGATGAGCAGGTCGGCGAGCCGGTCGCGGCTGGGCGGGGCGGCGGCGTCGGTGAGGTAGATGGCGTTCAGGAGCTGGTCGGCGGCGACGAGTTCGCTGCGCGAACGCTCCAGGAAGTGGGTGATGAGGTCGTCCCCGGCGCGGGCGGCCTCGTCGCCGAGGTGGGCGCGCACGAAGGTGGCGAGCCGCTTGTGGTCCGGTCGGCCGAGTTCGAGGTGGATGCAGCGGCGCATCAGGGGGGCCGGGAAGTCGCGCTCGCCGTTGCTGGTGAGGACCACGAAGGGGAAGGCGCGGCAGCGCACCCGTCCGTCGCGGACCCGTGCCTTGCTGCCGTCGGCGGTGAGCACCTCGGCCTCGCCGCCGGGCAGCCGGTCGGCGACGCGCTCCAGCTCGGGAATCGCGAACTCGCCCTCCTCCAGGACGTTCAGGAGGTCGTTGGGCAGGTCGATGTCGCTCTTGTCGAGTTCGTCGATGAGCAGCACGCGCGGGGTGTCGGACGGCAGCAGCGCGGTACCGAGCGGGCCGAGCCGGATGTAGCCGCCGATGCCCTCGACGGAGCCGGGGGCGCCGGGCGCGGCCGGGTCGGTGCCCTGGGGTGCGGCGATCTGCACGTCCTGGAGCCGGGCGATCGCGTCGTAGTGGTAGAGCCCGTCCTGGAGCGTTGACCGGCTGACGATGGGCCAGCGCAGCACGTTGCCCAGACCGAGTTCGTACGCGACCGAGTGTGCGAGGGTGCTCTTGCCCGCGCCGGGGCTGCCGGTGACGAGCAGCGGGCGGCGCAGGTACAGCGCCGCGTTGATCATCTCCAGCTCCTCGGCGCCGGGCCGGTGCAGTTCGGCCAGGTGCCGGTGCGCGCCCAGCCTGCGGTCCTCGGAGCCGTCGGCGCCGGCTCCGGCCGTGTCCCGGCTCGCGAAGTCGCGCCACGGCGGCGGGGCCGGAAGGCGGTCCAGGCCGTCGTGGGGTTCGCCGGCGCCCCGGTAGATGAGCCACTCGCTGGATTCGGTCATTGCCCAGTCCTCGTCGTCACTCGTCCACCACGGCAGCCGTCGGAGTCTGCATCACCGTATCGACCCTCGGGAGGCCTCGTAAGGTCCCAAGGCGGGCTCACGGCAGCCCACTTGGGCTCTCCCGGCGCATCACGCGACCACGACCCGGCCGGCGCGGTCACGGCGCCTCCAGCAGGTCTCCGGTGCCGGGCAGGGGCCTGCGGGGATCGTCGTAGAAGAGGGCGATCCCGTCGGCCCAGTAGGTCTCCGGTTTACCCGCCCGCAGACCGGCGCGCAGCGCGTGCACCAGCTCGGGGAGCCGGTCCGCGCCGCCCGCGCCGGCCACCGTGTCGCCGGCTCTGCGGTGGAACTCGCCGCAGACCGCGTCGGCCTGCCCGCGCCAGCGCCGCCACAGTGCCACCCCGTAGCCGCCGTGCACGATCCGCACGAGCGCCACCCGGTCGTCCTCGAAGCGGTGGTCGCCGTAGCGGCAGAGGACCGGGACGGTCCGGTGCGGCAGCCCGCGCAGCGACTCCGCGGCGGGCACGGGCACCCGCAACCCGTCCTCGCAGTCGAGGACCTCGGCCTGGGCGCCGTGCGTGTGGATCCACTTCCAGCGCGCCTCCCGCTCGTGCCGCTCCTCCTCGGGCAGCGGCTCCTCCTTCCCGTCCGGGAGGCCGCTCCCGTCGCCGGGATCGGGCAGTTGTTCCCGGTCGGCGCAGCGCACGACGACGGGGCGGTGCGCGCCGAGCGGCGGCTCGTCGGGGCCCAACTGCCAGGCGTCGACGTCGAGTCCGAGCAACAGATGGGGCAGCGCGACCTGGAGGTCGGCGGGCCGCCCGGGTTCGTCGCACTGGCGGAAGGCCTCCGCGAGGGCCGGTGCGACGACGGCCGGCAGGTCCTCCAGCGGGGTGCGTTCGCCGTCGCGCAGCCGCACCACCTCGCCGGTCGGCCGGCCGACCGCCACGTGCCAGTCGCAGCGGCCCGGCTCCCAGCCGAGCTGCTCCAGTTCGAGCAGGACGAACAGCCGGGGCGCACGGTCGGCGCTCCGCGTGGGTGCGCGCGCCGCTCCTGCTCCCGCCGCCGACGGGCCGCGCGGCGGCAACTGGAGCCGCTCGATCCACTGTTGGCCGAGGCGGCGCCGGTAGCCGGGGCCCGGGCGGCCCTCGGCGGTCTGCCGCACCCACTCCCACAGGGCCCGCTCGGCGGCCTGGGTGCCCGGGGTGACGAAGGGCCGCTCGGCGGACATGGCCCGCATCGCGTAGTCGAGGACGAGGTCGAGGGCGGCGTCCTGGCGGGAGCTCTCGTACAGCGCGCCGAGGCCGTCGCGCCAGCCGCGCGGCGCCGGGTGCGGGATGGCGGTCTGGTCACCGAGGAGGGATTCGAGCAGGCCGAGGAGGGCGCGGGTGCTGACCGGCGGCGGCAGGTCGGCGAGCCGGCCGAGCAGTTGGGTGCGCTCCTCCGGGCTCAGCGCGCGACCGGGGCGGGCTCCGAGCTGGTTCTGCACGTCGGCCCAGGTGCTGCGGTCGGTGTCGGGATGGCGCTGCCGGTCCCGGTGGTAGCGGTCGTGGGCGTGGAAGACGGCCTGGTATCTGTCGTCGTGCTCGGCGCGCGGCTCCTCGGCGGGCACCGGCAGGGACCGTAACTGCTCGACCCCGGTGCAGGTGCCCCCGAGCCCGCGGTCCGCGCGCGACTTGAGGACGCCGACGACCTCACCGCGTACGGGATCGACGACGGGGCCGCCCGAGACGCCGGGCGGCAGCACGTCGCCGCCCAGCCGGATCTGCTCGTCGTCGGACCAGCCGCCGAGGGTGCCCTGTACCGTGCAGGTGCCGCTCAGCCGGCGCAGCTCCCCGCCGACCACGGACCAGCCGGAGTAGAGGACGACGGCCTCCTCGTAGTAGGCCGCCGGGCGTTCGGTGACGTACGCGCAGTCGTGGTCCACGGGTTCGCTCAGCCGCACCAGGGCGAGGTCGGGCGAGGGCCAGGTGCCGCGCACGGGGAGGCCGACATGGTCCGGGAGGGCCGTCGCCACCACTCCGGCGACGGCGGACGTGCCCCGGCCCGGCCCTGTCTCGTACACCACCGTCACCTCGCCCCCCTCCCCGCTCCGGACCACGTGCGCGCAGGTCAGAACCCAGTTCGGAGCGATGAAGAAGCCGCTCCCGAGGAACGTGCCGGGTTCGTCCAGGGCATACCCGGCGCCCGCGCGATGGATGCGTACGGTGGCCGCCATGACGAGGTCGTGCAGCGCACGCTGGCCGTTGCCCGGGCCGCCCGGTGCGCCCGGGGCGTGCCCGTCCTTCATGCTCCGACCCCGCCGGGGGCGTCGTCGGCGCCGCCGTGCGCCGGGGCGCCGGGAGACGCGCCCGCGTGCGGGAGGGTCGTGGTGTCGTCCAGGTCCGGCGGGCCGCCGTTCCACGTGAGCGTCACGGTGATGCCCGCCTTGGCCTCGCCGTCCGCGAGCAGGCCGACCACCTTGCCGGCCTTCGCGGTCAGCTCGATGCCGAACTCGACGCTCACCTCGTCGGGCCGCACGGCACGCAGCGGCGCCGCGAGCGAGCGAGCGACGCTGGTGATGACCGAGTGCAGGCTCTCGACCTGGGCCTCGACCCGGTCTCCGAAGGCGACGTCCGACAGGGACAGCTCGCCGGACTGTTCCTCCAGCTCGTCGGCGCCCGAGATCCGGGCCCACACCGGTGTCCCGTCCGGCATCTCGATCCGTGCGATCCGGGTCACTGCGTCACCCATGGCATCCCCCGTTCCCCACGCCCCCGTGGTACCGCCGACCTCGCAGGCTAGCCGCAGGTCCCCGCGCACGACAGAGGCCCTTCACGGGCACAGCGGCCCGCCTATCCTTTTCCCAGCGCGTCCCAGCGTTCCACTTCCCCTGCACCGACGGAGCACCATCCATGTACTTCACCGACCGCGGCATCGAGGAACTTGAGAAGCGGCGCGGCGAGGAAGAGGTCACCTTCGAGTGGCTCGCCGAGCAGTTGCGTACGTTCGTCGACCTCAACCCGGACTTCGAGGTCCCGGTGGAGCGGCTGGCGACGTGGCTGGCCCGGCTGGACGACGAGGACGAGGACGACGAGTAGCCCCGCGCTCCCCTCGGCCGACCCTGGCCTGCCGCTCCTGCCACGCCTGCCGGTTCCTGACCAGTCCGGTGCCGGGCCGGCTCCGGTGCGGTCCGGCTCCCGTCCCCCGGCCGCCCCTCGCGGAGAGGCTGTCAGGAGTGGGTGCGCAGGCGGTCGTACGCGAGGCCGAGGGCGCCGCGGGCCGTCAGGACCGAGCCCGCGACGATCCAGCCGCCGCCGCGGTGCCGTAGCCCCCAGGCGGTGAGCGGGAGGCCGAGCGCCAGCTGGGCGACGGCGAGCGCACGGGCGCGTGGACCGCGCAGCCAGGGTCCGAGCGCGCCGCGCTCCACGATGTCGAGTTCGGCTCCGACGGCGGCGCGCCAGCCGGCCCAGTCGACCTGTTCGGCGTCGGGCAGGATCCTGGCCGCGCCACGGAGCCGGTCGGCGGGCTCCCCCGGGGTGAGACCGGCCGGCAGCAGCAGCCCCGCGCGCGTGAGGACGGCGAGCAGGCCCCGCACGCGGGCCGGGGCGTCGGCCTCGGGATCGGGTCGCGTCAGCGGCTCCAGTGCCTGTACGTCGAGGACCGGGTCGAGCCCGAGGCGGGCCGCGAAGGTGCGCATCGCCTCGTCCTCGCCGACCGGGGTGCCGTCGGCGAGCCATTCATAGCCCACGGGCCGGCGGAATCCGGACGCCAGCACGAAGCCGCTGCGGTCGGTGTCCCACCACAGGGCGAGGACGGGCCAGGGGGCGCCGACGGCGAGTGCCGTGGCCCAGCCGGTGAGCACGCGATCGACCGGTTCCGCGCCGTCCTGCCAGGGCTTTCCCTCGGGAACCAGCAGGCTCCACCCGGCCCCCGCTCCGGCGAGCACCATCCGCTCGCGCAACAGCGGAGCGGCCGGGCCGACGGCCTCGGGGCGGGCCCGGCACAACAGGAGGGCGCCGGCGGTGCGGACCGGGCGCTCACCCGGCGGGCGGCCGTCCCCCGACGCGCCGGAGGCAGTCGACATGGTGCCACTTTAGGGCGATTTGCCCACCTCGGCGCAGCGATGGCACCGGAACGGGTGTCTTGACTTTCCGTATCCGCGATATATCGTGAATAGCGCTAGACGCGATATGGCGCGTCGAGCTCGGGCCCGCGAGCGGGTCCGGCCCGGTCGAGGAGGTCTGCACCATGTCCGAGTGGTCCGTGGCAGAGCCGAAGAAGCTCTCCTTCGACGACCCGGTGACGACGCTGCACGTGCGCGTCGTCAACGGAACAGTGAACGTCGTGGGGACCGACGAGGGTTCCGCCCGCCTGGAAGTGTCCGAACTGGACGGGCCCCCGCTCCAGGTGGCCCACAAGGACGGCACCCTCACCGTGGCGTACGAGGACCTGCCCTGGAAGGGCTTCCTCAAGTGGTTCGACACCAAGGGCTGGCGCCGCTCGGCGGTGGTCTCGCTGGCCGTTCCGGCCGGCACCCGCGTCGAGGTGGGCGTGGTGGGCGCCGCCGCCGTGGTCTCCGGAGTGGACGGCCGGGTGGAGGTGAAGGGCGTCAGCGGCGACACGACCCTCGTCCGCGTCGCCGGCCCGACCCACGTGACCACCGTCTCCGGGAACCTGGAGGCCCAGGCCGTCACGGGCGACCTGCGGTTCAACTCCGTCTCCGGCGACCTGACCGTCGTCGAGGGCTCCGGCTCCTCGGTGCGGGCCGAGTCGGTGAGCGGCTCGATGATCGTCGACCTCGACGCCGCGGGCGCCCCGACGGACGTCCAGCTGTCGAACGTGTCGGGCGAGATCGCCATACGGCTCCCGCATCCGGCGGACGCGGAGGTGGAGGCCAACACCGCGAGCGGCACCGTCTCCAGCGCCTTCGAGGACCTCCGGGTCGCCGGCCAGTGGGGCGCCAAGAAGATCACCGGCCGGCTCGGCGCGGGCAACGGCCGGCTGAAGGCGGTGACCGTCTCGGGCTCCATCGCCCTGCTGCGCCGCCCCCCGGCGGAGGAGGAACCCTTCGAGGACGCCCCGAAGCCGACGGACTCCCCGAGGCCCACGAGCACGCCCGCGTCCCCGAGCACCCCCGGGTCCACGGACACCACCGGGGCCGGGGATCCGGCGAAGGCCGCGGACCTGACGAAGGGCACGGACGGCCCCGAGACGGCCGGACCGGACGACGCCACCGCGAGCGACGGTTCCGGCGGAGGCCGCCCGGCCGACACCCCGACCGACAAGAAGGTGCTCTGAGATGGCTCCCGTCTTCGCCCACGGCCGACTGCGCCTCTACCTCCTCAAGCTGCTGGAGGAGGCGCCGCGCCACGGGTACGAGGTGATCCGGCTCCTGGAGGAGCGTTTCCAGGGGCTGTACGCACCCTCGGCGGGCACCGTCTATCCCCGGCTCGCCAAGCTGGAGGCCGAGGGACTCGTCACGCACACCTCCGAGGGCGGCCGCAAGGTGTACGCGATCACCGACGCGGGCCGTGCCGAACTGGCCGACCGCAGCGGTGAGCTGGCCGACCTCGAACTGGAGATCCGCGAGTCCGTCGCGGAGCTCGCGGCGGAGATCCGCGCCGATGTGCGGGGCGCGGCCGGTGACCTGCGACGCGAGATGCGCGCCGCGGCCACGGAGGCCCGGCGTGGCGGCAGCAAGGGCGCGGCCGGCTCCGAGCGGCACGACTCCGCGGCGGGCGGCTCCGCCGGCGCCGACGACTTCCAGGACAGGGAGTCCTGGCGGGCGGCCAAGGAGGAGATGCGGCGCGTCCGGCAGGAGTGGAAGGAGCAGGCGCGCCGGGCGAAGGACGAGAGCCGCCGCGCCCGTGACGAGGCCCAGCGCGCCCGCCGCCAGGCCAAGGAGGCCCAGGAGCACGCCCGCGCCCAGGCGCAGGAGGAGATGCAGCGCATGGCCAAGCGTGTCCAGGACCAGGTCCAGGACCACTTCGCGCGGGGCGACTGGCCGACGGGGGTCCGCGAGGGACTGACCGAACTGGCCAAGGAGTTCGGCGACTTCGGAAAGAACTTCGGCAAGGACCTGGGGAAGGACTTCGGCAAGGAGTTCGGCTTCGGACGCACCCCGTCCGGCACCCCAGCCGAGCCGGAGTACACCGCCACCCCGGAGGACTTCCCCGCGGAGTACGAGCCGTCCTGGGCCCACGAGGGCTCCACGGGCAACCCGGCCCGCGACCTGGACCGCCTCCTGGACCGCTTCCGCGACGACATCCGCGACGCCTCCCGCGACCACGGCGTGACGGAGGATCAACTCCGGGACATCCGGCGCCACTTGTCGGCAGCGGCGGCACACATCGGATCGACGCTGCGGAGCGGGCGACCGTAGCGCCCCCGGGGCGTTCCTCCGGGGTCGGCCGACCGTCCGGACCGACGGGGCCTGCGCGCATCGCCTCCCCTGCGCGCAGAGCCCCGCCGGGCGTTCCGCTCTCAGCCCGCCTCGGCCACGCCGCCCTCTCCGTAGAGCACCCGTGTGACCGAGCCGTACGTGATTCCGTGATCGGCCAGCACCTCGCCGGCGACCCCGCCCTGGAGGGTGATGGCCAGCAGCAGGTGCTCGTCGCCGATGTGACGGTCCCGCCGGGCGACGGCGACCCGCAGGGATCGCGTGAGCGTCTCCTTCGCGCTACGCCCGAAGGGCCGACGTCCGGTCCGCCTGCCACGGTCGGACCGCTTCCCCGACTCCAACGCCCCCTCCCCGTGCGCCTCCTCGATCCGGGCGACGATCTCCGAGAGGTCGATACCGAGCCCGGAGAGGGCGTCCGCGTCGGCACGGGACAGCCCGCCCCGGCGGCGGGCCTCGGCGAGGTCCCGCTCCAGCGACTCCCGCGGGCCGGCCGACCTCAGCGATCCGAGGGCGAACGACCCCCGGCTGCCCTCGCGGTCGAGGAGCGCGAGCAGCAGATGCTCCTCCTCCACCGTCGCGGCCCCCACCCGCTCGGAGTGCGACACCGCCCCCGTGACGACGGCCCGCGCGTCCTTCGTGAAACGTTCGAACATCACTGCCTCCCGTACTTCTTGTGCACGGCCTGCCTGGTCACTCCGAGTTCCGCGGCGATCTCCTGCCACGACCAGCCCTGATTGCGCGCACTGCGCACCTGTACCGCTTCCAACTGCTCCAGCAGCCTCCGCAGCGCGGAGACCGCCCGCAGCCCGACCCGCGGATCGCGATCACCCGCGCGCTCGGCAAGATCCGTTGCTTCGGTCATGCCGTCAACTTACGTTGACACCGCCGTCGTGTCAACCAAAATTGACACGGAGACGGAGACGGAGACGAGGACGAGGAACAGGGAACGGAAAACGGCGGGCCCGGACACCCGGACCCGCCGTACGCGGCACCTACCGCCCGTTCCCGGTCAGTTCCCCGTCAGCACGATCTTGCCGAAGTGGTCTCCGGCCTCCAGCCGCTCGAAGCCCTCGCAGGCCCGGTCGAGCGGGAGCACCTCGTCGATGACCGGCCGCACGCCCGTGGTGGCGCAGAACGCCAGGAGGTCCTCCAGCTCGTCCTTCGTGCCCATGGTGGAGCCGACGACCTTGAGTTCGAGGAAGAAGATGCGCGTCAGCTCGGCGTGCGAGGGCCGGTCCCCGCTGGTGGCGCCGGTGATGACGACGGTGCCGCCGGGACGCAGCGACTTGATCGAGTGGGACCAGGTGGCCGCGCCGACCGTCTCGATGACGGCGTCCACGCGCTGCGGCAGCCGCGCCCCGGACTCCAGCGCCTCCACCGCACCGAGTTCGAGCGCCCGCTTCCGCTTGGCCTCGTCGCGGCTGGTGGCGAACATCCGCAGGCCGGCGGCCTTGCCGAGCACGATCGCCGCCGTGGCGACACCGCCGCCGGCGCCCTGCACGAGCACGGAGTCGCCGGGTCGTACCCCGGCGTTGGTGAAGAGCATGCGGTACGCAGTCAGCCACGCGGTCGGCAGGCAGGCGGCCTGCTCGAAGGACAGCTCGCGGGGCTTGGGCAGGACGTTCCAGGTCGGTACGGTGACCTGCTCGGCGAAGGTGCCCTGGTAGCGCTCGGTGAGGATGGAGCGAGGTTCGGCGGGGCCGACCCCGTGGCCGGTCTGGCCGATGACGGAGTGCAGGACGACCTCGTTGCCGTCCTGGTCGACTCCGGCGGCGTCGCAGCCGAGGATCATCGGGAGTTTGTCCTCGGCGAGACCGACCCCGCGCAGCGACCAGAGGTCGTGGTGGTTGAGGGAGGCGGCCCGTACGTTCACAGTGGTCCAGCCCGGCCTCTGTTCGGGAGCCGGACGCTCCCCCAACTCCAGGCCGTTCAGCGGCTGGTCACGGTCGATTCGGGCGGCATAGGCAGCGAACATGGCCCCGACGATAGGCTCCGCTCCCTCCCGGCGGAACCGCCTCCCGTTGTGACACGCGTCCCTGGAGGCGAGAATCAGCCCCTCCGGCGCTTGAGGAGCGGGGGTCCGGGGGCAGCGCCCCCGCTACGGGACGCAGGGGCGGAGGGGGCGAAAACAATGACCCCGCCGGGAGAAACCCCCGGCGGGGTCACAGCGAACGCACGTGCCTCAGCGGCGGGCGACACCCTCCGCACGGGCCGCCGCGGCCACAGCGGCGGTCACCGCCGGCGCCACCCGCTCGTCGAACGGCGAGGGGATGACGTAGTCCGCGGCGAGGTCGTCACCGACGACCGCGGCCAGCGCCTCGGCGGCGGCGATCTTCATGGCCTCGGTGATCCGGGAGGCCCGGACCTGGAGAGCACCGGCGAAGATGCCGGGGAACGCCAGCACGTTGTTGATCTGGTTCGGGAAGTCGGACCGCCCGGTCGCGACGACGGCCGCGTACTTGTGGGCGATCTCGGGGTGCACCTCGGGGTTCGGGTTGGCCATCGCGAACACGAAGGCGCCGTCCGCCATGGAGGCGATCGCCGGCTCGGGCACCGTACCGCCGGAGACGCCGATGAAGACGTCCGCGCCCGCGAGTGCGGACTCCAGCGAACCGGAGAGATTGGCCTTGTTGGTGATCCCGGCGAGCTCGCGCTTGACGTCCGTGAGGTCGCCCCGGTCGCGCGACACGACGCCCTTGCGGTCGGCGACCGCGACATCGCCGATGCCCGCCTCCAGCAGGAACTTGGCGATGGCCACACCGGCCGCGCCCGCACCGGAGATCACCGCGCGCAGCGATCCGATGGAGCGTCCGGTCAGCCGGGCGGCGTTGCGCAGGGCCGCGAGCGTGACGATCGCGGTGCCGTGCTGGTCGTCGTGGAAGACGGGGATGTCCAGGCGCTCCTGGAGCCTCCGCTCGATCTCGAAGCACCGGGGCGCCGAGATGTCCTCCAGGTTGATCCCGCCGAACGACGGCGCGAGCCGGGCCACGGTCTCGACGATCTCGTCGACACCGGTGCAGGCCAGCGCGATCGGGACCGCGTCGACACCGCCGAACTGCTTGAAGAGGATGGCCTTGCCCTCCATGACGGGGAGCGAGGCCTCGGGGCCGATGTCACCGAGCCCGAGCACGGCCGTACCGTCGGTCACGACGGCGACCACGGACGACTTCCACGTGTAGTCGTGGACGAGTTCCGGCTGCTCGGCGATCGCGCTGCACACCTTCGCGACGCCGGGCGTGTAAGCCAGGGACAGGTCGTCCTTGTTGCGGACCGGCACGGTGGCTTGCACAGCCATCTTGCCGCCGCGGTGCAGCGCGAAAGCCGGGTCGAAGGAGTCGAGGGGCTCCGCCCCGCCCTCCGGATCCGTACTGCTGTCGCTGCGAGGATTGACGATCTCCGCTGCCACTTTGTTTTACCCCTTAAGTCTTTATTGTCTGAGGGTGACCACTCCTGGTTGAGGGGTGGGCGGGCACCGCGCAGGCCCTGCCGCCGTGGTTGCGTACGGGCGGCTGCGCGACGGGCGCGCCGCACACGCGCCCTGAGCCCCGGATGAGGGGTGTAAAGAACCTTCTTACCCGACGCACGGTGCCGTGGACGAGTCCATAACGCCAAGATCACACGCCGGTGACATGACTCATGCCGTGATCCATTGACAATTCCGGACATGCGCTCGTTCGTCCGGGGGCGCGCAGTAGCGGCCCTCCGCGTCGCGGGATGTGCCGAAGATCTTCCGGTCGGAAGAAGAGATTCCCGTACAAGATCCGGTCAGGTAGTACCGGCCCGTAGCGGTTCGGGGGTCACCCGTTATCCGATTTTGACATAGCGGGCACCCTGAATGCCGCAATCCGAATGGCAAGATGCCGTCATCACACGAGGTCGCGACACCCGAAGGTGTGTGTTCTCGTCGACCTGTCGGCTACTCCCTCATCCGCCGGAGGACCCTCATGACCGCAAGCACCACCCGTCGTACCACCGCCGCTCAGTCCCGGATAGCAGCGGTCGGTGCGATCGCGGTCGCCGGCGCCCTTATCCTCACCGGCTGCGGTGACCAGACCAAGAACGACTCGAGCGACTCGTCCGCGAGCACGAGCTCGGCGCCGCTGGCCGGCAAGCTGCCCAAGGCGATCCGCGACGCGGGCGTCATCAAGGTCGGCTCGGACATCGCCTACGCGCCGGTCGAGTTCAAGGACGACTCGGGCAAGACCGTCGGCATCGACCCCGACCTGGCGGACGCGCTCGGCAAGCAGCTCGGCGTGAAGTTCGACTTCCAGAACGGCACCTTCGACACGCTGCTCACGGGTCTGCGCTCCAAGCGGTACGACATCGCGATGTCCGCGATGACGGACTCCAAGGACCGCCAGGAGGGCATCGACTCGGACACCGGCAAGAAGGTCGGCGAGGGCGTCGACTTCGTCGACTACTTCACCGCGGGTGTCTCCATCTACACCCCCAAGGGCAAGACCCAGAACATCAAGAGCTGGTCCGACCTGTGCGGCAAGAAGCTCGTGGTGCAGCGCGGCACGGTCTCCGAGGACCTCGCCAAGGCCGAGTCGAAGAAGTGCACGGGTGGCAAGAAGATCGCCATCGAGTCGTACGACAACGACCAGCAGGCCCAGACCCGGCTGCGCGGCGGTGGCGCCGACGCCGGCTCGTCCGACTTCCCGGTCGCCGCGTACGCGGTGAAGACGTCCGGCGGCGGCAAGGACTTCGAGATCGTGGGAGACCAGGTCGAGGCCGCTCCGTACGGCATCGCCGTCGCCAAGTCCAACACCCAGCTCCGGGACGCCCTGCAGGCCGCGCTCGACGCGATCATCAAGAACGGCGAGTACGACAAGATCATCGCGAAGTGGGGCGTCGACGCCGGCGCCGTCAAGGCGGCCGCGGTCAACGGCGGCAAGTGACCGCGGAACCGAGCGGGCACTGAAAGGCAACAACTCCCGTGACTGTTGACACTGACAAGACACCGGGCCCGGAGGACGCTCCCCCGGCCCGACCGGAAGCCATCAAGGCGATCCCGGTCCGGCACTACGGGCGATACGTCTCCGCGGTCGTCGCGATCGCGCTCCTGGTCTCCGTGATCTACGCGTTCTCCCAGGGCAAGATCAACTGGGGAGCGATCCCCGACTACTTCTTCGACCACCGCGTCATCAACGGCGTCCTCAAGACGCTGCTGCTGACGGTCCTCTCGATGCTGATCGGCGTCGTCGGCGGCGTTCTGCTCGCCGTGATGCGGCTGTCGAAGAACCCGGTGACCTCGTCCATCGCGTGGTTCTACATCTGGTTCTTCCGCGGTACGCCGGTCCTCGTACAGCTCGTGGTCTGGTTCAACCTCGGCCTGGTCTTCACGTACATCAACCTCGGTCCGATCTACAAGGACTACTGGTCCAGCTTCATGACGCCGTTGCTGACGGCGTTGCTGGGACTGGGCCTGAACGAGGCCGCGTACATGGCCGAGATCTGCCGGGCCGGCCTGCTCTCGGTCGACGAGGGCCAGACCGAGGCCTCGCACGCCCTGGGCATGAGCCACAGCAAGACCCTGCGCCGGATCGTCATCCCGCAGGCGATGCGTGTGATCGTGCCCCCCACGGGCAACGAGGTCATCAACATGCTGAAGACGACCTCGCTGGTGGCCGTCATCCAGTACTCCGAGCTGTTCCGTGTGGCCCAGGACATCGGCCAGACCTCGGGGGCGCCGGCCGAGATGCTGTTCCTCGCCGCCGCCTGGTACCTGCTGCTGACGTCGGTGTTCAGCGTCGGCCAGTACTACCTGGAGCGGTACTACGCCCGGGGCAGCAGCCGTAGCCTCCCGGCCACGCCGTTCCAGAAGATCAAGACCCACGTGCTGTCGGTGGGCCGTCCCTCGGGAGGTGCGGCATGACCGCCGACGTGACCAAGGCGGACTCCGCCACGGCGATGGTCAAGTCCGAGGGCGTCCACAAGTCCTTCGGCCCTGTCGAGGTCCTGAAGGGCATCGACCTGGAGGTGAAGTCCGGAGAGGTGTTCTGCCTCATCGGCCCCTCCGGCTCCGGCAAGTCCACGTTCCTCCGGTGCATCAACCACCTGGAGCAGATCAACGCCGGCCGGCTGTACGTCGACGGCGAGCTGGTCGGCTACCGCCAGAAGGGCGACAAGCTCTACGAGCTGAAGGACAGCGAGGTCGCGCTGAAGCGCCGGGACATCGGCATGGTCTTCCAGCGCTTCAACCTGTTCCCGCACATGACGGCGCTCGAGAACGTCATGGAGGCACCGGTCCAGGTCAAGGGCGTCAGCAGGTCCCAGGCACGGGAACGCGCGGGCCAGCTCCTGGAGCGCGTCGGCCTCGCCGACAAGGCGAAGAGCTACCCCTCGCAGCTCTCCGGCGGCCAGCAGCAGCGTGTGGCGATCGCCCGCGCGCTGGCGATGGACCCGAAGCTGATGCTCTTCGACGAGCCGACCTCGGCCCTGGACCCGGAGCTGGTCGGTGACGTCCTCGACGTCATGCGCGACCTCGCCGAGTCCGGCATGACGATGATCGTCGTCACGCACGAGATGGGCTTCGCCCGCGAGGTCGGCGACAGCCTGGTCTTCATGGACGGCGGTGTGGTCGTCGAGTCCGGCAACCCGCGCGACGTCCTGACGGACCCGCAGCACGAGCGCACCAAGTCGTTCCTGTCGAAGGTCCTCTGACCGGAGAACCGGGAAACCGGAAGACCGGGAAACCGGAGGACCTGCGCGCGAGCAGCCGAGGAAAAAAGGGGCGGTACGGGATTCCCGTACCGCCCCTTCCGCGTCTCCGGTGGGCCACTCGGCTACTTGACCGCCAGCACCAGCGCGTCCGACGGCGAGCGCCACACCGGGCGGGCCTCCGCGAAGCCCTTCTCGCGCAGCACGCGCGCGTGCCAGTCGGCGGAGGGGGTGTCGCCGTCGGCGTGCTCGCCGTAGATCTCGAAACGGCGGGCGGTGGGTTCGGCGAGGACGGGGTCCTGCGCGGCGACCTTCCACCATTCGGCCCAGTCGAGGGCGCCGGTGTCCCTGGCCCGGTCCATCCGGGCGTGCCGCAGGGCCCGGTCGGCGGCGTTGATCCGGGGCGTGGTCTCGTCGATCATGTGGTCGGCGTTCATGAAGACACCGCCGCCGCGGACGAGTTCCGCGATCTGACCGTAGAGGGCCGCGAGGGGTTCGCTGTGCAGCCAGTGCAGGGCCGTGGCGGTCAGCACGGCGTCGTACGTGTCGTACGGCAGCCGGGTGCGCCACGCCGGGTCCTTGAGGTCGGCCGTCACGAAGGAGGCCCGGTCGTCGCCGGCGAAGGTGCCCTCGGCGATGGTGAGCAACGCGGGGTCGAGGTCGACGCCGGTGCTGGTGGCTCCGGGGAGGCGGTCGAGCAGCCGGGCGGTGATGGTGCCGGTGCCGCAGGCCAGGTCGAGGACGCGGGGGGCCGGTCCGACGAGCGCCTCGGTCATGTCGAGCATCACCGTGAAGCGGTCCTCGCGGTCCGGCATGTACCACTCCTGCTGCCGGTCCCAGCTCCGCTGCCAGGCCTGCCAGTCCGTTCCGGTGCCGATGGCCATGAAAGCCTCTCCTCCACTCGACCACGTAATACCCTGTAAGCACGATCATCTGTTACCTGACCGCCGTCACGACGATAGAGCCCCTCCGTAAGGACTACAAGTGGAACTGGCCTATTACGCGGATTACGCCGTCCGTCTCGTCAACAGCGAGGAACCGGCCCGCGGCAAGGACACGCTGACCTCGGTCGAGGCCGTCCGTGACCTGTTCGGGAGCAACGCGTCGGCGGCCCGCCGCGCGGCGGAGGCGGACGTCACCCGCTTCCGCTCCGTACGGGCCCGGCTGCGCGCGGTCTTCGAGGCGGCGGACGGCGGCGACGAGACCCTCGCGGTGGACCTGCTGAACTCGCTGCTCCTGGAGTTCCCGGTGAGCCCGCAGATCTCCGGGCACGACCACCGCGACGACGACGGCCGCCCGCTGTGGCACATGCACCTGGCGGACCACCCGTCGAACGCGACTGCGGGCTACGCCGCGATCGCGTCGATGGGCCTGGCCTTCCACCTCACCGAGTACGGCGTGAACCGGCTCGGTCTGTGCGAGGCCGCACCCTGCCGCAACGCCTACCTGGACACCTCGACCAACCGCTCCCGGCGCTACTGCTCGGACCGCTGCGCGACCCGCGCCAACGTCGCCGCCTACCGCGCCCGCAAGCGCCTGGAGGCCGACCGAGTGGAGAGCACCGGCCTGGCGGCGACCAGCACCCAGCGGGCGACGGCGAACGGCGAGCGCTGACCGGCCGGCGGCCGGAACCGGAACCGCACCTTCCCGAGGACGAGGTCCTCGGGAACGGTCCCGTAGTCGGTGCTGTCCCCGCCCGCGAACGCGTTGTCACCCAGCACCCACCAGCCGCCCTCGCGCCGCTCCGCGATCCGCTTCACGACGAGCAGGTCCTGCTGGAAGGGATGCCGCAGGACGACCACGTCACCCGGCCCCACCCGCGCACCCCACTGCACCACGAGCCGATCCCCGTGCTGGAGCGTGGGCACCATGGACGGGCCCGTCACCTCCGCCGCCCCGAACGGCAGCAGGGCCCTCCCCCGCTCGGTCTCCTGCGACAGCTCCGGCATCACCGGCACCTCCCCGGTTCCATCCTCCACCAGTCCCAGTCTCACCCTGGACTTTTGTCCTAAGCCCATGGGGGCACTCGCGAAAACAGGTCTCCTACGGAGTAATGTCCCACCTGAGAAGACGATCACGAGGAAGGACAGCTCAATGCTCTCCCGCCTGTTTGCCCCCAAGGTGAAGGTCAGCGCGCACTGCGACCTGCCCTGCGGCGTGTACGACCCGGCCCAGGCCCGCATCGAGGCGGAGTCGGTGAAGGCCGTCCAGGAAAAGATGGCCGGAAACGACGACCCGCAGTTCCAGACGCGAGCCGTCGTCATCAAGGAGCAGCGCGCCGAGCTCGCCAAGCACCACGTGTCGGTGCTCTGGAGCGACTACTTCAAGCCCCCGCACTTCGAGAAGTACCCGGAGCTGCACCAGCTGGTCAACGACACCCTGAAGGCCCTCTCGGCCGCCAAGGCGTCCGCCGACCCGGCGACCGGTCAGAAGGCCCTGGACTACATCGCCCAGATCGACAAGATCTTCTGGGAGACGAAGCAGGCCTGACCCCGGACCTCCGGGTTGCCGGGCCTCCGTGCCCGGCCGCGCCGACCTGCGGTTCGTCCGGCCGCACGTCTCGCGACACGCACCTGGTCCGCGGGCCACCGATTTCGGTGGCCCGGCGGTCCGGGTGCGTTCTGCTGTCTCGGTCACGCGGGCAGCCGGCGCAGCTCGATCACGCGCAGGCCGAGCGCCTGGAACCGGCCGAGCAGCCCGTGCAGATGGGCGTCGTCGATCACGGGACCGAAGAACAGCGTCTGCCCCGCCGTGGGCACGCTGTCCAGTTCGGAGAACGCCGAGGCGAGCGTGTCCGACACGATGCCTGCGACGCGGAATTCGTAGCGCATACGAGCACTTCCCTCAGGACCGGGGTTCGGGACCCGCCTTCGGGTCCGGGGTCCGCCGGAGTACAGGGCCGGGGGTCCGCCGCGATCCCCTGCCATCGTCGGCGCTCCGCAGATCCCCCAGCTCACCCGTCGGGGGTGAGGCGGTCGTGCGGGCCGTCGACGCACTGTGGTCGAGCGTGGCGATGTCGTACGACGACAGGAGTTCGACCATGAACGGCTCGACGCTCGACCTGGCAGCGGACTATCCCCTGCTGAACGTCTTCTGGACCACGATGTGGTTCTTCCTCTGGATCCTGTGGTTCATGCTGCTCTTCCGCGTCATCGGGGACATCTTCCGCGACGACGATCTGAGCGGCTGGGGCAAGTCCGGCTGGTGCGTCTTCGTCGTGATTCTGCCCTTCCTCGGCGTCTTCGTATACCTGATCGCGCGGGGCCGTGGGATGGGCGAGCGCGAGGCGAAGCGCATCCAGAAGAGCCAGGAGGACGTGCAGTCCTACATCCGTGAGACCGCCGGGACCACCGGCAAGGCCGACGAACTCGCGAAGCTCGCGGAACTCAAGAGCAGCGGCCACCTCACGTCCGCGGAGTTCGAGCAGGCCAAGGCCAAGGTCCTGGCCGACGCCTGACCGGTTGCGCGCGGCCGGGCCCGTTGTCGGTGGCCCGTGGCATTCTGGGCGAGTGGGAAATTCCAGACTGCTGGAGGACCTGGTCCGGCTGCGCAAGGCCCGTGACCGGATGAACCGCGAGTTCGCGGAACCTCTGGACATCGCGACGATCGCGCGTACGGCGCTGATGTCCCCGGGCCACTTCCAGCGCAGCTTCCGTGACGCCTTCGGCGAGACGCCGTACACGTATCTCATGACCCGCCGGATCGAGCGGGCGAAGGCGCTGCTGCGACGCGGCGACATGACGGTGACGGAGGTGTGCTTCGCGGTGGGGTGCACCTCGCTCGGTTCGTTCAGCTCGCGGTTCACGGAGCTGGTCGGCGAGACGCCGAGCGCCTACCGGGCCCGTCCGCACGACCACGGCGCGCCCATCCCGTCCTGCGTGGCCCGTCGGATGACCCGCCCGGCCCGCCACCGCAACCCCGAGGCGGAACCGGGCACACGCCTCTAGGTTGGACGGCATGGACCTGAAACTCTCCCAGTGCTTCATCTCCGTCGACGACCACGACAAGGCACTGGCCTTCTACCGTGACGTACTGGGCCTGGAGGTCCGGGGCGACGTCGGGTTCGAGGGGATGCGCTGGGTCACGGTCGGCTCGCCGCTCCAGCCCGACGTGGAGATCGTCCTGGAGCCACCGGCGGCGGACCCCGACGCCTCCCCCGCGGACAAGCAGGCCATGGCGGAGCTGCTGGCCAAGGGCATGCTGCGCGGGGTGATCTTCTCCACGACCGACTGCGACGCCCTCTTCGAGCGCGTCCGCGCCTCGGGTGCCGAGGTTCTCCAGGAGCCCGCCGACCAGCCGTACGGCCTGCGGGACTGCGCCTTCCGCGATCCGGCGGGCAACCTGCTGCGGTTCGCGGAGAGCCGCCGGGAGGCCTGACCCGGCCGTCGGCCCGGGGCGCCGGCAGACCGGGGTCCCCCCGGGAGGGACACTACGTGCGTGTGTCCGCGGCGCGTCCGTGGTCCGAGCCGCCCGAGCGTCCTCCGAGGAGTCCCCGTGCCGTCCGCGCGCCCCCGTGTCCTCTACGTCAGCGACCTGGCCTATCCGGCCAAGGGGCGGCGGTACTGCGACGAGGACATCGTCCTCACCGCGCGGCTGCGCGAGGACTTCGACATCGCCGTGTGCCATCCGCTGGACGCGGCCGCGCTGATGGCCGGCTTCGACGCCGTGGTCGTCCGCAACAGCGGGCCCGTCCTGCACCATCAGGCGGCCTACGACGCGTTCCGGGAGCGGGCGCTCGCGGACGGTGTACGGGTCTACAACCAGCTGTCCGGCAAGGGCGACATGGCCGGCAAGGGGTACCTGCTGGAGCTGACCGCCACCGGGTTCCCGGTCATCCCCACGGTGGACCGCGCGGCCGACCTGGACCGGCTGCCGCAGGCGGACAGCTACGCGGTGAAGCCGAAGCAGGGCGCGGACTCCATCGGCCTGGAGTTCGTGGAGCGCGACCGGCTCGCCGGGCTGCCGTTCGGCGACCTCCTCGTCCAGCCGCGCATCGACTTCCGGTACGAGGTGTCCTTCTACTTCGTCGACGACACCCTCCAGTACGCCCTGTACGCGCCGGACCCGGAGCGGAGGTGGGCCCTGGAGCCCTACGAACCCACCGCCGCGGACCGGGAGTTCGCGCAGCGGTTCGTCGACTGGAACGACATCACGTACGGCATCCAGCGCGTCGACGCCTGCCGGGCCCCGGGCGGTGAGCTGCTCCTCGTCGAGCTGGAGGACCTCAATCCGTACCTCTCCCTGGACGTCCTCTCCCCCGAGGCGCGGGACGCCTTCGTCTGCCGGATGAAAACGTCGTTGCACGCGCTGATCGACCAGGAGACGGTACGAACCAAAGGGTCGTAAGGCAGCGGGCCAGGAGGAGCAGCCCCGTTGACTTCCTCCCCTTCCTGATGGAGGGGGATTCCTACGGCTCGCGCCGATGGGTTTCCTGCTTCGTCGCCGACTGCCCGCCCGGAGTGCTCCGTTGAGGTCTTACACCAGCTCCACAGGCTGTCACCGCCAGTCCGGCGGCCAGTAGGTTCTTCGCCGCGTTCACGTCCCGGTCGTGGGTCGTGCCGCAGTCGCAGGTCCAGGTGCGGACATGCAACGGCATCCGCTTCCTGAGGGTGCCGCAGCGGGAGCACAGATTGGAGGAGGGGAACCACCGGTCGACGGCGATCACCTCGCGCCCGTACCACTGGGCTTTGTACTCCAGCATGCTGCGGAAGTCTGCCCATGCCGCGTCCGAGATGGCTCGGGCCAGGCTCGGGTTTTTGACCATGTTGCGGACGCTCAGGTCCTCGATAACGAGCGTTTGGTTCTCACGCACGAGTCGAGTGGTCAGTTTGTGCAGGGTGTCACGACGGCGGTCGGTGATGCGGGCGTGGATCTTCGCGACCTTGCGGCGGGCTTTGACCCGGTTCGCGCCATCGCCCCTGGCCTTCTTCGCCAGCCGACGCTGTGCCTTACCCAGAGCGGTACGGTCGCGGCGCTCGTGCCTCGGGTTGGTGATCTTCTCGCCGGTCGACAGGGTCAGCAGGTGGTTCAGGCCGACGTCGATCCCGACGACCGTGTCCATAGCGGGCAGGGGCTGGACGGCCGAATCCTCGCACAGCATCGAGACGAACCAGCGCCCGGCCGAATCCTGAGAGACCGTCACCGTCGAAGGGGACACGCCGACGGGCAGCGCCCTGGACCAGACGATGTCCAGCGGCTCACGCATCTTCGCGAGCGTCAGCCTGCCGTCCCGGAAGCGGAACGCGCTGGTGGTGTACTCGGCGGACTTCCGCGACCTCTTCCGGGACTTGAACCTCGGGTACTTCGCCCGCCGGGTGAAGAAGTTGGTGAACGCCACCTGCAGGTGCCGCAGTGCCTGCTGCAGCGGAACCGACGACACCTCGTTCAGGTAGGCCAGTTCCTCCGACTTCTTCCAGAGCGTCAACATCGCCGAGGTCTGGTGGTAGTTCACCCGCTCCTGCCGCGTCCACGCCTGCGTCCGAGCGGCCAGCGCCAGGTTGTAGACCTTCCGCACACACCCGAACGTGCGCGACAGCTCGGCTGCCTGCGCATCGGTGGGATAGAAGCGGTACTTGAACGCCCGCTTCTCGACAGTGACCACGGGCCACAACCTAGCTTCACCGTAGGTGACGAATCTAATCTCCTGGTCAGAGCACTGCGATCCAATCTGACCGCGAATCCCAACCCACGCCCGGCCCAGCAAGAGGTCCGCTTCCTGCCCGGCCCGAGGGCGGGGGTATCCACAAAGGAGTTCTGATGACCACGCGACCGATCGTCCGGTGGGCGCATGTCTTCGTCGACCGGTCCGTGGCGGATCTCGGCCCGGCCCTGGACTTCTGGACCGCGGTGACCGGGACGAGGGTCTCCGAACCCCGGGGCGAAGTGGGCGAGTTCGTGACGCTGCTGCCCGAGGTCTCGGACGCCTGCGTGAAGGCGCAGGGCGTCGGGGACGGTCCCGGGGGCGCGCATCTCGACCTGTCCGTCGAGGACGTGCCGGCGCTGGTGGAGTGGGCGGTCGGGCTGGGTGCCGAGGTCGTCGCCGATCACGACGGCTGGGCCGTACTGCGGTCTCCCGGAGGGCAGTTGTTCTGCGCGGTGCCCTGGCAGGGCGAGTCCGTGCGGCCGCCGGTGACCGGGGTGCCGGGCGGTGCGACGAGCCGGCTCGACCAGGTGTGTCTCGACGTGGCGCCGGGCGCGTTCGTCGCCGAGACCGCCTTCTGGGCCGGGCTGACCGGCTGGGAGTCCCTGGCGGGCGCGCTCCCCGAGTTCCATCTGGTGCGGCCGCCCGCCGGGCTGCCGCTGCGCGTCCTGCTGCAGCGCCTGGGCGCCGACCGGCCCGCCGCCGCCCACCTCGACCTCGCTTGCTCGGACGTCGACGCGGTGCGGGCCCGTCACGAGACGCTCGGGGCGACGGTGGTCGGCCGGGGCGCCCGCTGGACGGTGATGCGGGACCCGGTCGGCGGCACCTACTGCCTGACCGGCCGGGATCCGGCGACGGGCAGCCTGCCCTAGGAGAGCCGGGGTGCTGGGGTCGTCACCGAAGGTCCCCCGCGTTCGGTGTCCAGACTTCCACGTCCACGACGGCGTCGGCCGGAATCGGCCCGTAGACGTGCGGGAACTCCTCGCCGCCGGGTTCCATCGCCTCGAAGCGGACCGGCACGGTGAGCCGTTCGGGGTCGACGACGAGGACCACCAGTTCGTCGGGGCCGGTGTAGGAGCCGTACAACATCGTTGCCACCGGCTGGAGTTGGTGGCGCAGCGAGCAGTGGATGAAGCCCTCCTCCTGGAGGGTCCGGCCGCGGGTGGACAGATCGAAGGTGCCGGAGGCGCGGGCCGCGTCCCACAGGGAGCGCTCGGTCAGGTGCAGCAGGGGTTCGGACATGGGACGAACGCTACGGCCTCAGCTGCGCCGCGCGCGCTTCCAGATAGCGGCGTTCCGGGAGGCTGAGGGTCTGGCCGGCGGCGGATGTGTAGGCGGCGCGGGCTCCCGCCGTGTCGCCCGCGCGCTCCAGCAGGTGGCCGCGGACGGCGTCGAGCCGGTGCCCGGCGGCGGACGCGCCCTCCAGCCGGTCGAGTTGGGCGAGGGCCGCGCGCGGGCCGTGCACCATGGCCACGGCGACCGTGCGGTTGAGCTGTTCGGCGGGACCAGGGACCTGGCGGACGAGGATGTCGTAGAGGCCGAGGATCTCGGTCCAGTCCGTCGCCTGCGGCGTGGGCGCTTCGTCGTGGACGGCGGCGATGGCGGCCCGCAGTTGGTACGGGCCCGCCCGTCCTCGTGCCAGTGCCGCCGTGACCAGGGCCACGCCTTCCTCGATCGCCGCCTTGTCCCAGCGGTCGCGGTCCTGTTCGTCGAGGGGGACGAGGTCTCCGTGCGGGCCGGTGCGCGCGGCGCGGCGGGCGTCGGTGAGCAGCATCAGCGCGAGCAGTCCGGCCACTTCGCCGTCATCGGGCAGCAGTCGGCGGACCGTGCGCGCCAACCGGATGGCCTCGCCTGCGAGTTCGGCCCGTTGCAGGGAGGTCCCGGAGGTGGCCGTGTAGCCCTCGTTGAAGATGAGGTAGAGGGTGTGGAGGACGGCGGGGAGCCGTTCCTCCCAGCGCTCGGGGCGGGTGAACCGTACGCCCCGCACCTTCCGCTTGGCGCGGCTGATCCGCTGCGCCATGGTCGCCTCGGGCACGAGCCAGGCCCGCGCGATCTCCGCCGTGGTGAGTCCGCCGACCGCGCGCAGGGTGAGCGCGATCTGCGCCGGCGGGGTCAGGTCGGGGTGGCAGCACAGGAACAGGAGGGTGAGTGTGTCGTCCTCCGACGGGGCCGGGTCGGTGCCCGGCGGTGGTGCGGTGAACGCGTCCCGGGGGGTGAGCGCCGCCGCCTTGTCCTCCCGGAGTCTGCGGGCCCGCTCCGCGCGCAGGGCGTCGACGAGCCGCCGCGAGGCCACCTTGATCAGCCAGCCGCGCGGATTGTCCGGCACACCCTGGGCGGGCCACTGGCCGGCGGCCGCGAGCAGGGCCTCCTGGACGGCGTCCTCGGAGGCGTCGAAGTGCCCGTAGCGGCGCACCAGGGCGCCGAGGACCTGCGGCGCGTGGCGGCGCAGCAGGTCCTCGACCCCGGTCGTGCCGGTCATCCCGCTCAGACGTCCCCGCCGCCGTCCCCGATGGGCCGGATGACCACCGGGTACTCCGGGGCGCCCTTCGGAACGGGGCAGGCGGTGACGCGCGCGGCGATCTCGGTGACCCGATCCAGGCTCGCGCAGTCGACGACCCAGTAGCCGGCCATCACTTCCTTGGTCTCGCTGTACGGGCCGTCGGTGATCACGACCTCACCGTCCGCGCCGCGGGCCACGAGACGGGCCTTGGCGGGTTCGAGCAGGCCGTTCACGTCGACCAGCTCGCCCGATTCGGAGAGGTCGTCGTTGATCGCGCCCATGTGCGCGAACATCGCCTGGATCTCCTCCTCGCTCCAGAGCGGCGGCTGCGCGGAGGCGTCGCCCCGCTGGCTCGCGTAGTCGGCCTGCGTTCCCTGCACCATCACCAGGTACTTCATGAGTCCGCTCCTTCTGTTTCCTCGGCTCGGGCCGCCCGTGCCGGGCGGCTCTCACAGGGGACGTCGGAGCCGGTCCGCGGTTCTCGACACGACGGGGTCCACGACGTCGGAATCTTTTTCGGGGCGGGTCCTTCCCTGCCATCAGCCTAGGGCGGCGGCGGATTCACCGCTTCCTGCGGTAGGTCCGCACGAGGACGCCGTTCTTGAAGAGCCGCATCTCGTCGAGGGTGAACGCGTCGACGTCGAATCCGGAGCCGAACATCGGCATCCCTGAGCCCAGGACGACCGGGTACGTCTTGACGACCAGCTCGTCGACCTCGGCGATCAGCTCACCGGCGAGCTGCGAGCCGCCACACAGGTAGATGCCGAACTCGCTCTCCTCCGACTTGAGTTCACGGACGGTGCCGACGATGTCGTCCGCGACGATCCGGACGGCCGGGTCGGGCGACTCGGTGAGGGTGCGGGAGGCGACGTACTGGCGCAGATGCGCGTACGGACTGGTCACGCCGATGTCGAGGGCCACCTGGTAGCTGGCCCGGCCCTGGACGACCGTGTCGAAGGCCCGGTTCTCCAGGTCGTCGATGCCGAGGGCGCGGCGGCCCTGGGACGCGATGGTCTCGGGGTATTCCGCCGTCAGGAAGGCGAGGAACTCCTCGTCGACGAACGACATGAAGGGGTGTGCGTCGCCGCCGGGATCGCCGATGAAGCCGTCGATCGAGCAGGCGACGAAGTAGGAGAGCTTGCGCAAGCGGGTCTCGTTTCTCAGGCGGCGTCGTGGCGTCGTGGTGGACGGTTCCCACCGAACCACTTCAGTTATAGTGCTTCATCTGTAGTGGTTCAAGGGGATTGACGCGTCCGCCTCCGCGAGGCCCGGCCGACAGGGCCGCCGAGCTGCCGGGGCGTCACAGGGAGAGGAACCGGTATGGCCAGGAACACCGAGCGCAGGGCAGCCCTCGTCGACGCGGCGGTGGCGGTGCTGGCCCGCGAGGGTGCGCGGGGACTGACGTTCCGCGCGGTGGACATGGAGGCGGCGGTTCCGGTGGGTACCGCGTCGAACTACTTCACCGACCGCGACGATCTGCTGAACCAGCTCGACAGTCACCTCCACCGACGGCTGGCCCCGGACCCCGCGGTCCTGGCCGGTCTGCTGGAGGCGCCGCGGGACCGCGCCCTCGTCCTGGAGTTCATGCGCGACCTGCTGGGCCGGGCGACCCGCGACCGTACGGGCTACCTCGCCCTCTTCGAGATGCGCCTGGAAGCGACCCGCCGCCCGGCCCTGCGCGCCTCGTACACGGCGTCGGTGCGCGGCGACCTCGAACAGGCGATGGAGTTCCACCGGGACGCCGGGCTGCCCGGCGGCGACACGACGGTGGCCGTCCTCTACCTGGCGGTGCTCGGCCTGCTCATGGAACACCTCACGCTGCCCGGCGTCCTGGAGGGCGTCCTGCCCGGCGTGGCCGTACCGGACGCCCTCCTCGAAAGGATCGTGACGACGATCGTCCCCGAGGTCCACGACGGAGACCGGAACGAGGGCGGCAGCGAGGAGAGGGGCTAGCCCGTGAGCTGCTGAGCGGTACGCGGTTCGCGCCACATCGGCCACATGCGCGGTCCGTCGGGCAGGTCGAGCGGGCCGCCCGTGACGACGAAGCCGAGCCGCTCGTACAGGGCGCGGCTGCGGGCGTTGCTCGCCTCCAGGTAGGCGGCGAGGCCCTCACGGTCGCAACGATCGAGGACCGGTTCCAAGAGCGCGCCGCCGAGTCCCTCACCCTGGCGCTCCGGCGACACCGCGATCATCCAGAGGTAGGCGTGCGCACGCCCGGAGGGGTGGACCTCCGCCGTGAGCCGGCCGATCAGCTCGACGCGTTCGTTCTCCGGGTCGACGGCGGCGCGCAGCTGCGCGGGGCCGTCCTCGTCCTGCGCTTCCCCGTCCGCACCGCCGTGGTCCACGGCGGGAACGTCCAGCCACAGCGCGCACGCCGAACCGTCCTCGGCCAGGTCGACCCGGCCCTCCGCGAGCACGACGTCGGCGAACGCGGCCATCAGTTTGTGATGGGTGGCCAGCCGGTGCGCCGGGTCGGGGAAGACCCAGCCGCTCACCGGATCGTCCTGGAACGCCTCGTCCAGCAGCCGGACGACCAGCTCCCGGTCATCACCGTCCGCCACCCGGATCGCCACACCCATGACCTGCCCCACCCCTCGCCCCAACCGCCCTTGATCCTAAGGAGGTTGAGCCTAGTACGCGGGTGCGGATCCGGTCGGACCTCCCCCGGGGTGCGGGGGAGGCAAAAGGCGCGGGCCCCGCACGCCGTGGGGATGTGCGGGACCCGCTCACCGGAGTCCGGCACCGTACGGCGGTCAGGTTCCGTACGGTGTCCGGGGCTCCGGGGTCTTCCACCGGCCGGGGCCGGTCAGCTGCTGCGCCGGGTCACGAACTCGGCGAGGGCGAGGAGGCCCCCCGCCGCCTCCGGATCGGGGACCGCCCGGGACAGTTCGTGCATCGCCCGCGCCATCCGGTCCGCCGCCTGGGCCTGCGCCCAGTCACGCCCGCCCGCCCGCTCGACCGCGAGCACCGTGCGCTCCAACTCTCCTTCCCGGTAGGGCGCTCCGTACAACTCGGCCAGCTCGCCGGCCGCCGGAGTGCCCGAGCCCAGCGCGGCGACCACGGGCAGGGACTTCTTGCGGGCGATGAGGTCCGCCCCGGCGGGCTTGCCGGTGCGGCTCGGGTCCCCCCAGATCCCGATCACGTCGTCGATGAGCTGGAACGCGAGGCCGGCCTCCCGGCCGAACGCGTCGAGCGCGTCGACGTCCTCCGCGTCCGCCCCGGCGTACAGCCCTCCGAGGGCGCAGGCGCTCCCGATGAGGGCGCCCGTCTTCGCCTCGGCCATGGCGAGGCACTCGTCGAGGGTGACCTCGTCCGGGCCGAGCTTCTCCATGGCCGTGTCCGTGTGCTGTCCCGCGCACAGTTCGACGACGCAGCCCGCGAGCCGCGCGGCGGCCGCCGCGGACGCGGGGTGCGGGTCCTCGGCGAGCAGTTGTTGGGCCAGTGCCTGCAGGGCGTCCCCGGCGAGGATCGCGTCGGCGTCGCCGAACACGGTCCACGCGGTGGGGCGGTGTCTGCGGGTGGTGTCGCGGTCCATCACGTCGTCGTGGAGCAGGGTGAAGTTGTGGATCAGTTCCACCGCCGCGGCGGCACGGACGGCCGCCGCCTGCTGTCCGCCGAGTGCGCGGACCGCGGTCAGGACGAGCGCGGGCCGGATGGCCTTGCCCGCGTTGCCCGCGGCGGGAGTGCCGTCCGCGTGCTCCCAGCCGAAGTGGTAGAGCGCGACCCTGCGCATCGACCCGGGCAGCGAGTCGATGGCCCTGCGCAGCTCGGGGTCGACCAACGCCCGGGCACGCTCCAGGACGTCCGCGGCCTCCTGCCCGTCGGACGGACCCGGCACGGCCCGCCGCTCACCGTGTCGTCCCATGGACCTCCCGCCGGCGCTTCGCGTGTCCGGGATCCCGGCCGGAGGCCGCCTGTTCGGGATGCCGGCCGGACCCTGCTTCGTCCCCGTCGTCATGCGGTCTCCCCCGCGGTCGTCTCGGAGAGCGGGCTGATCGTGGCGCCGTCACGGCCGCCGGGCGGGTGCTCCCCGGCTGTGCCCGCCCGTGCGGGCGGGCACACGCCGGGTTCCGCCGTGCGGAACGTCACCGCCAGCGGCCGATCTCGACGTTCTCCAGGATGCCGAGGGCGTCCGGCACGAGCACCGCGGCCGAGTAGTACGCCGTCACCAGGTAGGAGATGACCGCCTGTTCGTTGATGCCCATGAAGCGCACCGACAGGCTCGGCTCGATCTCGTCCGGGATGCCCGCCTGCTGGAGCCCGACCACACCCTGCTCGGCCTCGCCCGTACGCAGGGCGATGATCGAGGTCGTCCGGGCGTCCGTGACCGGGATCTTGTTGCACGGGAAGATCGGGATGCCGCGCCAGGTCGGGATGCGGTTGCCCGCCATCTCGATGCTCTCGGGGACGAGTCCGCGCTTGTTGAACTCGCGGCCGATCGCGGAGATCGCCCGCGGGTGCGCGAGGAGCATCTTGGTGCCGCGGCGGCGGCTGAGCAGCTCGTCCAGGTCGTCGGGGCTGGGCACGCCGTCGTGCGGCTGGAGCCGCTGGTCGTACTCGCAGTTGTTCAGCAGGCCGAACTCCCGGTTGTTGATGAGCTCGTGCTCCTGGCGCTCCTTCAACGCCTCGACGGTGAGCCGGAGCTGCTGCTCCGTCTGGTTCATCGGCTGGTTGTAGAGGTCGGCCACACGCGTGTGCAGACGCAGGACGGTCTGGGCGATGCTCAGTTCGTACTCGCGGGGGCTGCCCTCGTAGTCCACGAAGGTGCCGGGGATGTCCGACTCGCCGGTGTGGCCGGCCGCGAGGTCGATCTCCTTCTCGCCGTACTTGTTCTGGCGCTGCGCCGGGATCGCGCGCAGCTCCTGGAGGTGCTCCCGCAGGGACTCGGAACGCTCCGCGACCTGTTCGAGGTCCTGGCGGGGCAGCGTGAGCACGGTGACCGAGGTGACCGCGCGGGCCGTGTACTCCCAGATGGCCTCCGGGTCGATCAGGGACTGCTCCCCGAAGTACGCGCCGTCGGCGAGGACGCCGAGCACCGCGTCGTCCCCGTAGGGACCGGTGCCGATCTTCTCGACCTTGCCGTGCGCCAGCAGGAACACCTCGTCGGCCTGGCTGCCGAACGAGGCCAGTACGTCACCCGGGACGAACTCGCGCTGTTGACAGCGGGCCGCGAGCTCGGCCAGTACCTCCTGGTCCTCGTACGACCGCAGTACGGACAGCTCGCCCAGTTCCGCGGGGATGACCTGGACCTGGTCCCCGGTCTTCACGAACGTCACGCGGCCGTCGCCCACGGAATAGCTGAGCCGCCGGTTCACGCGGTACGTGCCACCCTGCACGTTCACCCACGGAAGCATGCGCAGCAGCCACCGCGAGCTGATCTCCTGCATCTGTGGCGCGGACTTGGTGGTGGTGGCCAGGTTCCGCGCGGCTGATGTGCCGAGACTCTGCTGCGGACGGTTCTGCTCCGCGCGGACCTCTTCGCCTACCGACATGAAAATTGCCCTCCCGGTCGTGCACTGATCTTCGGGAGCAAGCCTTCCATCACGGAGCGTGCCGGTGCTATTACACGAATGAGGGGGAATGGATCACCCGTGAGTTGGGCAGAGAGGGTGATTCCGTCGAGCGTTCACCGCGCGTCGGCCGGGGAACTCCCGCTTCCGGCCATCCGTTTGATCACTGACGGACGACGACGGGAGATCGCAGTGGCAGGCTTTCTGGACCGCGCGAAGGAACAGGCGCAGCGCGGCCTCACGCAGGGCAAGCAGAAGCTGGACGACGTGCAGGCCCAGCGGGCCGGCGCCGACCTCCTGAAGAGACTCGGCGCGGCGTACTACGCGGAGCGGCACGGCACCGGCTCGCCCGAGGCGACCCAGCAGGCTCTCCAGACCCTGGAGAACCACATCACCGTCCACGGGGACGGCTTCCTCCACTCCTGACCGGATCCCGCGCCGCTGACCGGATCGACTCGCTCGCCGTGCGAACGAGTGGGTCCGGCGGCCGCGTCGGCGATACAAGCTGCGATACGAGACGGCCGCGCGAGGCGGCCGGCGCGCAGCGCGAAGGAGGCGGCCATGGCATCGCCCATGTCCGCGGGCACTTTCCTGGACCGGATCAGGGACGAGGGCGTCCACGTCGTCGAGGTGGGCGACTGGAGACATCACAACCGCAACCACAAGGGCCCGTGGGGTCCGGTGCACGGTGTGATGATCCACCACACGGTGACCTCGGGTGCCGCGCGCACGGTCGGGCTGTGCCGTGACGGACGCGAGGACCTGCCCGGTCCGCTGTGCCACGGCGTCATCACGAAGGACGGCGTCGTCCATCTCGTCGGGTACGGCCGGGTCAACCACGCGGGCCTCGGCGACGACGACGTCCTGCGCGCGGTGATCGCCGAGAAGTCCCTCCCGCACGACAACGAGGCGAACACCGACGGCAACCGCCACTTCTACGGCTTCGAGTGCGAGAACCTCGGCGACGGCAAGGACCCGTGGCCCGAGGCCCAGCTGGCGGCCGTCGCCAAGGTGTCCGCCGCCCTCTGCCGCCATCACGGCTGGACCGAGCGCTCGGTGATCGGCCACCTGGAGTGGCAGCCGGGCAAGGTGGACCCGAGGGGGTTCACGATGAGCTTCCTGCGCGGCCGCGTCCGCGAGCTGCTCAAGTAGACCCGGCCCCCGCGTCGGGCCGTCTCCGGACAGGTGTCCGACAATGAGCGGGTGACCAGCCCCGACACCCCGGAGACCACCGCCTCCGCAGCCGTGACGTCCCGCTCCGGCGGCTCGCGACGCGGTGGGTCCGCGGTGCCCGGGGCGCTCGGGACCGCACCGCGGCTGCCGTCCCCGTTGCGGGAGGCGGTGGACGAGCGGTTCGCCCGCCGCGGGGTGCGGCTGCTGCTGAAGCGGGACGACCTGATCCACCCGGACCTCGTCGGCAACAAATGGCGCAAGCTGACACCGAACCTCGCGGCGGCGGCCGGCCGCACCCTGGTCACCTTCGGCGGGGCGTACTCGAACCATCTGCGGGCCACCGCCGCGGCCGGCCGGCTCCTCGGTCTGCCCACCCTCGGCGTGGTCCGCGGCCACGAGCTGGCCGACCGCCCCCTGAACCCCTCGCTCGCCCGCTGCGCCGCCGACGGCATGCGGCTGCACTTCGTCGACAGATCGACCTACCGCCGTACGTCGGAGCCGGAGACCCTGGCGGAGATCCTGCGCGCCACGGGAACCGAGGACGCGTACGTGGTCCCGGAGGGCGGCAGCAACGCCCTGGCGGTGCGCGGCTGCCGGGCGCTCGGCGAGGAGCTGCGCGGGCACGGCGTCGACGTGGCCGCGCTCGCCTGCGGCACCGGCGGCACCCTCGCGGGCCTGGCCGCCGGCCTGGCCCCGGACCAGCGCGCCCTCGGCGTCCCGGTCCTCAAGGGCGGCTTCCTCGGCGCGGAGACGGAGTCGCTCCAGACCGCCGCGTTCGGCGGCCGACGCGGCACCTGGTCCCTCGACGACCGTTTCACCTTCGGCGGCTACGCCCGTACCACCCCCGAACTCGACGCCTTCGCCGAGGACTTCGGGCAGCGGCACGGTCTGCCGGTCGAACGTCTCTATGTCGCCAAGATGCTGTACGGACTTGTCGCCCTGGCCGAGGAGGGCGCGTTCCCGCGTGGCACGACGGTCGCGGCGGTGATCACCGGAGCGCCGTTCCCCGCCGCCGGGGCCGCGCCTCAGGCCGCCTCGCGATAGGCGGCGGCCTCCTCCAGATCCAGCCGGCGCAGCAGCGTCCGCAGCATCTCGTCGTCGATGTAGCGCAGGTCGCGCAGCCTGACGAACACCTCGCGCTCGGCGCCGATCATGTCGCGGGAGAGCCGGCGGTAGGTGTCGTCGGCGGTCTCGCCGGTGACCGGGTTGACCGCGCCGAGCCGCTCCCAGACGGCGTTGCGGCGCCGCTCCAGCGCCGAGCGCAGCCGCTCGGCGAGCGGCGGCGGCAGCGCGTTGCGCTCGTCGGTGAGGAGGTCGTCGAGCCGCTGTTCGGCGGCCCGGGAGGCCTGTGCCTGGGCGTTGGCCTCGGCGAGCGTCTCGGCCTGGGTGTCGCGGCCCGGCAGCTTCAGCAGCCGGATCAGCGGGGGCAGCGTGAGCCCTTGGACGACGAGGGTGCCGATGACGGTCGTGAAGGTCAGGAAGAGGATCAGGTTGCGGCCGGGGAAGGCCTCGCCGCCGTGCATCGTGAGCGGGATGGAGAAGGCGATGGCGAGCGAGACGACGCCCCGCATGCCCGCCCAGCCGATGACGAAGGGCGCCTTCCAGGTGGGGTTGTCCTCGCGTTCGCGGATGCGTGAGGAGAGGATGCGGGGCAGGAAGGTGGCGGGGTACACCCACACGAACCGGGTCGCGACGACGACGACGAAGAGGGCGATCGCGTACCAGGCGGCACTCGTTCCCTCGTACGCCCCGAGGCCCTTGAGGACGACCGGCAGTTGCAGGCCGATGAGCGCGAACACGGCGGACTCCAGGACGAACGCGACCATCTTCCACACCGCCTCCTCCTGGAGCCGGGTCGCGAAGTCCACCTCCCAGGCACGGTGGCCGAGGTAGAGGGCGACGACCACGACGGCGAGCACGCCGGAGGCGTCCACCCACTCGGCGACGCCGTAGGCGGCGAAGGGGATCAGCAGGGAGAGCGTGTTCTGCAGCAGCGCCTCGTTGATGTGGGTGCGCAGCCAGTGGATGGGGATCATCAGGACGAGTCCGACGACCACGCCGCCGACGGCCGCGAGCAGGAACTCGCGGATACCGCCCGCCCAGGTCGCGCCCTCGCCGACGGCCGCGGCGAGCGCCACCTTGTAGGCGGTGATCGCGGTCGCGTCGTTCACCAGGGACTCGCCCTGCAGGATCGTGGTGATCCGGGAGGGCAGCCCCACCCGGCGTGCCACCGCGGTCGCGGCCACCGCGTCCGGCGGCGCGACGACCGCGCCCAGCACGAGCGCCGCGGTCAGCGGCAGGCTCGGCACAAGGAGGTAGGCCGCCCAGCCGACGACGAGCGTCGCGAACAGGACGTACCCGACCGACAGCAGCGCCACGGGCCTCAACTGGGCCCTCAGGTCCAGGTAGGAGCTGTCGGTCGCGGCCGTGTAGAGCAGCGGGGGCAGCAGCAGCGGAAGCACGATGTCGGGGTCGAGTTCGTACGCCGGGACACCGGGGATGTACGAGACGGCCAGGCCCGCCGCGACGAGCAGCAGGGGAGCCGGGACCGGCGTACGGCGGGCGGCCCCGGCGACCGCCGCGCTCCCGGCCACCAGCAACAGCAGTGGCAATACGTGCATCGTCTTCCGCCCGCCCTCGTTTTCGCGCGGCATCCCGCACACCCGACGTAACCTGGCAATCATGAAACAGTGCACGCACACCGACGCGCTGCCGCAGCAGGAACCCGAGCCCCAGAGCGACACGTGCCTGGAGTGCGTGGCCGCGGGCACGCACCCGGTACAGCTTCGGCTGTGCCTGGAGTGCGGGCACCTCTCCTGTTGCGACTCCTCACCTCTGCGGCACGCGACCGAGCACCACAAGGACACGGGACATCCGATCATGCGCACCTTCGAGCAGGGGGAGAGCTGGCGTTGGTGCTTCGTGGACCACGTGCTCGTCTGAGCCCTGTGCCAGGGAGGCGCGTGGCCGAAAGCCGGGACGGTTCGACCGTCTGACGCCTGGGTACGTCAACCCGGCGCGCGCTCTTCCGATTTGGGCCCCGCAGACCCCTAGCCACTGTCCGTGCTCGTGGGCTTACTATGAGTGACAGCAAGGGGCGGGGTCCCCAGGACAGGAAAGACGGGAGCGCGGTAGCGTCACCGCTGCACGACGTAGCGCGTTACCCCGGGGGGCGACCCTCGGCCCCCGAGAGAGCTCGAATGAGCTTGTACCACCATGGAGGTGAGGGTGTCCCAGATCGCAGGCGAGCCCGCGACGAAGGACTTCGTGGAAGTCCGGCTGCCGGCCGCGGGTGCCTACCTGTCGGTACTGCGCACGGCCACGGCCGGGCTGGCGGCCCGGTTGGACTTCACCCTCGACGAGATCGAGGATCTGCGCATCGCGGTGGACGAGGCCTGCGCGATCCTGCTGCAGCAGGCCGTTCCCGGTTCCGTCCTCAGCTGTGTCTTCCGGCTCATCGAGGACTCATTGGAGGTCACGGTCTCCGCTCCGACCACCGACGGTCACGCTCCGTCACGGGACACGTTCGCGTGGACCGTGCTGTCGGCCCTCGCGGGCAAGGTCGAGTCCACCGTCGCCGAGGACAAGACCGTTTCGATCAGCCTCTACAAACAGCGCGGCGCGGGACCCGGGCCGGCGTGAAGGACGGGGACGGGCCGGTGCGGGACGAAGAGCGCGGCACACGGGAGCCCCCCGCGGAACGCGCCGACGGCCCGGACGGGTCGCGGCACACGGCGGACGGCGTCGACGGCATCCCCGAGCAGGCCCGGCAGCATCCGGAGGGCGGCGCCCGCGAGGTGACCAGCGGGGGCGCCGCGCAGTCCGGGGTCTCCCCCGTCCGGGGAGGTTCTCCCGGTCCGAGCGCTGCCGAGGTCATGGGGGAAGAGCCGCGGGCTCGGGGAATGGTGACGGGCGGGACTATGAGCGAGCACGAGCGAGACGCGGAGCAGAGCGTGCAGGGCACGCAGCACGGGCCGAGCGCCCAGCACATCCGGCACGACCCGCAGGACCGCAGCGCGGCCCGGGTGATGTTCGTCGAGCTGCGCAAGATGCAGGACACCAGCGCCGAGTACGCGGAGCTGCGCAACCAGCTGGTCCGCATGCATCTGCCGCTCGTGGAGCACCTCGCGCGCCGCTTCCGCAACCGCGGTGAGCCGCTGGACGACCTGACCCAGGTCGCGACGATCGGCCTGATCAAGTCGGTCGACCGCTTCGACCCGGAGCGGGGCGTCGAGTTCTCGACGTACGCGACGCCGACGGTGGTCGGCGAGATCAAGCGTCACTTCCGCGACAAGGGGTGGGCGGTTCGTGTCCCGCGCCGCCTCCAGGAGCTGCGGCTGGCCCTGACCACGGCCACCGCGGAGCTCTCCCAGCTGCACGGCCGTTCCCCGACGGTCCACGAGCTGGCCGAGAAGCTGGCCATCTCGGAGGAGGAGGTCCTGGAGGGCCTGGAGTCCGCGAACGCGTACTCCACGCTGTCCCTGGACGTCCCCGACACGGACGACGAGTCGCCCGCCGTCGCGGACACCCTGGGCGCGGAGGACGAGGCGCTGGAGGGCGTCGAGTACCGGGAGTCGCTCAAGCCGCTGCTGGAGGACCTTCCGCCGCGGGAGAAGCGGATCCTGCTCCTTCGGTTCTTCGGCAACATGACGCAGTCGCAGATCGCGCAGGAGGTCGGCATCTCGCAGATGCACGTCTCCCGGCTGCTGGCCCGCACCCTGGCCCAGCTGCGGGAGAAGCTCCTCGTCGAGGAGTGAGTCCCGCTACTTCTCTTCCTGTACGTCGCCACCGGGCCCTCGGATACCGAGGGCCCTCGTCGTTGCCGGGTTCACCAGCAGCACCAGGGCGGCCACCGCGACGGCCGCGAGGACGATACCGGCGGGGATCGCGACGCTGTCGGCCCGCAGCAGGTTGTAGGCGACGGGCAGGGCCATGACCTGGGTGATGACGGCCGGGCCCCGGCTCCAGCCACGGCGCAGCAGCAGTCCGCGCGCGGCCAGCAGCGGCAGCAGCGCCAGCACGATCAGCGTGACGCCGCCGGTGACGGCCTGCTGCCGGTCGTCGGGGTCGCCCGTGAGGCCGAGGACGAGGATGTAGACGCCGCCCGCCACGAGGGCGAGTCCCTCCAGCGCGGCCAGTGCCGCGGCGGCGGTCAGCCGTCCGGGGCGGCGTTCGGCGAGGGGGGCGTCGGGGGTGGGGTTCTGCTCTCGGCTCACTCCTGAAGAGTAGCCGTCGGCCCGGAACCGCCGAGTGCCCCGGGGGCGGTCGCTCCCCTGCGGGGAAGGCCTGGCGGGCGGGCGCTGTGGCCCGGCTCACGCCCGGGTCTCTTACCGGACCCCTACCTCGGTCTGGGCCGAGTACCACCCAGTAGGTACGCTGCATCGCATGCGTGCACTTCTCGTGGTCAATCCGGCAGCAACCACCACAAGTGCGCGCACGCGTGATGTCCTGATCCACGCGTTGGCCAGCGAGATGAAGCTGGAGGCCGTCACCACCGAGTACCGCGGGCACGCCCGGGACCTCGGCCGGCAGGCCGCCGACAGCGACGAGATAGACCTGGTCGTGGCCCTCGGCGGGGACGGCACGGTCAACGAGGTCGTGAACGGTCTGCTGCACCGGGGCCCCGACCCGGACGCCCTGCCCCGCCTCGCGGTCGTCCCCGGCGGCTCCACCAATGTCTTCGCCCGCGCGCTCGGCCTGCCGAACGACGCCGTGGAGGCGACCGGCGCCCTGCTGGACGCGCTGCGCGAGGAACGGGAGCGCACCGTGGGCCTCGGCCTCGCCGCGGGGACTCCCGGCACGGAGGACGAGGCCGTGCCCTCCCGCTGGTTCACCTTCTGCGCCGGGCTCGGCTTCGACGCGGGGGTGGTGGGCCGGGTCGAGCAGCAGCGCGAGCGCGGCCGGCGGTCGACGCATGCGCTGTATCTCCGCCAGGTGATGCGGCAGTTTCTGGACGAACCGCACCGCCGGCACGGAACGATCACCCTGGAGCGCCCCGGCGCGGACCCGGTGACCGATCTGGTGCTCTCCATCATCTGCAACACCGCGCCGTGGACGTTTCTCGGCAATCGTCCGGTGTACGCGTCGCCTAAGGCCTCGTTCGATACGGGGCTCGACGTACTCGGCCTCAGCCGCATGTCGACGGCCTCGGTTGCCCGGTATGCCACCCAGTTGCTCACTTCGTCCCCCGAGCGGGGACCCCGCGGGAAGCACGCCCTCTCCCTGCACGACCTGACGGACTTCACCTTGCATTCGAAGGCCCCGCTACCCCTCCAGATGGACGGCGACCACCTCGGACTGCGAACCAGCGTGACGTTCACAGGCGTACGCCGTGCACTGCGTGTGATTGTGTGAGCGGAAGGGCCCAAAGTCCTTTCACTCGAACGTTTAGACCAGGGTCCACCCCATGGAAGTACGGCTGTGACCTAGTCGACACCGAGGAATCAAAAAAAACTTTCCAGAAGGGGTTGTATCCGCCGCTGAGGTTTGCGAGTCTCTACGTGGCGCTCGGGACGGCCCGCAACATCGGCCCCACAGAGCACCGGAACCCCTCCTCAAATCACAGGACCACACCAGTCCGTCTGGTCGTCGGCCCTTCACTTGTTGAGGGATTCGTGAAAGCGTTCACATTCACAAGCAACGTGCATGTAATACCAAGGAGAGGTAGCAGCCATGGACTGGCGTCACAACGCCGTTTGCCGCGAGGAAGACCCCGAGCTCTTCTTCCCCATCGGCAACACCGGTCCTGCGCTGCTGCAGATCGAGGAAGCCAAGGCCGTCTGCCGCCGCTGCCCCGTCATGGAGCAGTGCCTGCAGTGGGCGCTCGAGTCCGGCCAGGACTCCGGCGTCTGGGGTGGCCTCAGCGAGGACGAGCGCCGCGCAATGAAGCGCCGTGCCGCCCGCAACCGAGCTCGTCAGGCCACCGCCTGACGTTCCACCCCGCACGAGCCTGAGCTTGGCGGCGCGTACAGCGTGTACGCATCTCCCGCCCCCGAGCCGCAGCGCGCAGTACCCCGATGCGCTTGATTGCAACGAGCTTTCAGCCCCGGACCACATGTGGTCCGGGGCTCATTGCTGTCCGCTCGTCGCCCGTATCCGCAGGGGGTCACCGTGAGTGACCGACCGAGCGGTCGTCGACTGCCGCCGCCCGGGGGCCAGTTGTGCGGATCGTGTGCCGATCGGTTACTTGGGCACGCTCACCGGGAGGTCCAGGATCACCTGGGTGCCGCGCTCCGGGGCCGCCACCATGTCGAAGGTGCCGCCCAACTCACCCTCCACCAGCGTCCGTACGATCTGCAGACCGAGGTTGCCCGAGCGGTGCGGGTCGAAGCCCTCGGGCAGTCCCACCCCGTCGTCCTGGACGGTGACCAGCAGGCGGCCCTCCTTCGCGGTGCCGCCGCGGACCGCCGAGACCTCGACGGTGCCCCGGTCGCCCTCGCGGAAGCCGTGCTCCAGCGCGTTCTGGAGGATCTCGGTGAGCACCATGGACAGCGGGGTGGCGACCTCGGCGTCCAGGATGCCGAAGCGTCCGGTGCGCCGGCCGGTGACCTTGCCGGGGGAGATCTCGGCGACCATGGCGAGCACCCGGTCCGCGATCTCGTCGAACTCGACCCGCTCGTCCAGGTTCTGGGAGAGGGTCTCGTGCACGATCGCGATGGAACCGACCCGGCGCACGGCCTCCTCCAGTGCCTCCCGGCCGCTCTCGGAGTCGATGCGCCGGGCCTGGAGCCGCAACAGGGCCGCGACCGTCTGGAGGTTGTTCTTCACCCGGTGGTGGATCTCCCGGATGGTGGCGTCCTTGGTGATCAACTCACGTTCGCGGCGGCGCAGTTCGGTGACGTCCCGAAGCAGGACCAGGGACCCGACGCGGGTGCCCTTGGGCTTGAGCGGGATCGCCCGCAGCTGGATCACGCCCTCGGCGCTCTCGATCTCGAACTCGCGGGGCGCCCAACCACTGGCCACCTTGGCCAGCGCCTCGTCCACCGGGCCGCGGGACGGCGCGAGTTCGGCGGTGGTGGAGCCGAGGTTGTGGCCGACCAGGTCGGCGGCGAGACCGAGGCGGTGGTAGGCGGACAGCGCGTTCGGGGACGCGTACTGGACGACTCCGTCCGCGTCGAGGCGGATCAGTCCGTCGCCGACCCGCGGCGAGGCGTCCATGTCGACCTGCTGGTCGGGGAAGGGGAAGGTGCCCGCCGCGATCATCTGGGCGAGGTCGGAGGCGCTCTGCAGATACGTCAGCTCGAGACGGCTCGGGGTGCGCACGGTGAGCAGGTTGGTGTTGCGGGCGATGACACCGAGGACGCGGCCCTCGCGCCGCACCGGAATGGACTCGACGCGGACCGGGACCTCCTCCCGCCACTCGGGATCGCCCTCGCGCACGATCCGGCCCTCGTCGAGCGCCGCGTCCAGCAGCGGCCGGCGGCCGCGCGGGACCAGATGGCCGACCATGTCGTCCTGGTACGAGGTCGGGCCCGTGTTGGGGCGCATCTGGGCGACCGAGACGTAGCGGGTGCCGTCGCGCGTGGGAACCCACAGCACGAGGTCGGCGAAGGAGAGGTCGGAGAGCAACTGCCACTCCGAGACCAGCAGATGCAGCCACTCGAGATCGGAGTCACCGAGGGCGGTGTGCTGGCGTACGAGGTCGTTCATGGAGGGCACGTGTGCGAGCGTACCCGGCGGATCCGACAGGACCCCGGTCAGCCGCCCGCAGGGGGCTCCAGCCAGGCGCGTACGGCCCCCGGAGACACCCGCGGGCCGCGGCGCCTGGGAGGGACCCTCAACCCTCCCGGCACCGCAGCCCGGAGCAACAACGGCCACGGGGTGTGCGGTCCCGATCTGGCCGAAGAGAGGAGCCGGAGCAGTCAGGGCAGAGAGCGCCGGTTCCTCGGTCCGCCTTCCTGTGCGGGGAAGGCGGAGGCTTGTTCAGTTTCTCAAAGCATTGTGGACTAGACCATGGTCCTGCGTCCATGTGTTCGCTGTCCATGCGTCCGCGGATGTTTGTCGTCGTCCGATTCTCAAACACCCGCGAGCATCCATCAGACTAGCCCGCTTCGGTTCGTGAACGGGCGGGATCGGCGGATGCGGTGGCCGGGCGGGGCGGCCGTGCCGGGTTGCCGGTGCGGTGTCCGGGACCGGCGGGGAGGACGACGGGCGGGTGGCGCTCTGCTAGATTGGTCTATACCACACGTGTCCCCCTTCGGGTTCCAGTTGAGTCCCCTCTCCAGATCGGCAGGCCCAGCGTGGAAGTTGTCATCGTCCCGGACGCCAAGGCGGGCGGCGAGCTGATCGCCGAGGCCATGGCGGAGCTGCTCAGGCGCAAGCCCGACGCCCTGCTCGGCGTGGCCACCGGCTCGACGCCGCTGCCCATCTACGAGGCGCTGGCGGCCACCGTGCGTTCCGGTGCCGTGGACGCCTCGGGCGCGCGCGTCGCGCAGCTCGACGAGTACGTGGGGCTGCCGGCCGAGCACCCCGAGTCCTACCGTTCGGTGCTGCGGCGCGAGGTGCTCGAACCGCTGGGTCTCGGCATGGACGCGTTCATGGGTCCGGACGGCACCGCGGCGGACGTCCAGGCGGCCTGCGAGGCCTACGACGCGGCGCTGGCCGCCGCCGGCGGGGTCGATCTGCAGATCCTGGGCATCGGCACGGACGGGCACATCGGGTTCAACGAACCGTGCTCCTCGCTCGCCTCGCGCACCCGCATCAAGACGCTGACCGAGCAGACCCGGGTGGACAACGCGCGGTTCTTCGAGGGCGACATCGATCAGGTCCCGCACCACGTGATCACGCAGGGCATCGGCACGATCCTGGAGGCGCGCCACCTCGTGCTGCTCGCCACCGGTGAGGGCAAGGCGGACGCGGTGGCGGCGACGGTCGAGGGGCCGGTCGCCGCGATCTGCCCGGCCTCCGCGCTGCAGCTGCACCCGCACGCGACGGTCGTGGTCGACGAGGCCGCCGCGTCCAAGCTGAAGCTCGCGGACTACTTCCGCGCCACCTTCGCCGCGAAGCCGGACTGGCAGGGCATCTAGCGCCCGGCGGCTCCTTCACGTACACATGCCGGTGCCCGGCCTCCCTGGGGAGGCCGGGCACCGGCATGTCGGGTCCGGGGCCCGCGCGGCTACTCCCCCGCGATGACCTCCGCCGCCGCCTGGCCGCAGACGCGTGCGGCACCGTGGGTGGCGATGTGGAGGGCGCCGCGGGGCGCCGACTGGGGAACGCCCATCTCGACGACAACGCTGTCCGGGCGGGCGGCGAGGAGTGTGTCGAGGGCCGCCACCATCCAGGGGTGCCGGTGTTCGTCGCGGACCACGGCGACGACCGGACGGCTTCCGGCGGCGGCGAGGGCCGAGGAGCCCGCGTCCTCGCCGGTGAAGCTGCCCGTCTCGGTGCCGGGGAGCAGCCGGGCCAGTTCGGCGGCCACGCCCCAGGGCGTCTCGTCACCGACGGCGATGTTCGCGACCGGGGTGAGGGCGGCGACGTAGGGCGCCTCGGTGAGCGGCGTGAACGCCCCGGAACGGGTCACGGTGAGCGCGCGCCGGGCGGCGATCAGACCGACGTCCACGGTGCTGTCGGAGCCGGCCGGGCCACCCGGGAAGCTCGCACCGACGGTGACGGCCGGGGTGTCCGAACCGTTCGACGCGTTCGAACCGTTTGAGCCATTCGTGTGGGACCGGGAGACCGCGGCGGCCGCGGCCGTCCACTCGGCGAGCGCCCGTACCCGGTTCGCCGCGTCCGCCAGCCGTTCCTCGGCGAGCTCGCCGGCGCGGACCGCGGAGACCAGGGCGTCCCGGAGGCGGCGCACGGTGTCGTCGTCGGCCAGTCCGCCCCCGACGCAGATGGCGTCGGCGCCGGCCGCGATGGCCAGCACGCTGCCCCGCTCGATGCCGTACGTCGCGGAGATGGCCTGCATCTCCATGCCGTCGGTGACGATGAGGCCCTCGTAGCCGAGTTCCTCGCGCAGCAGGCCGGTGAGGATGCGGCGGGAGAGGGTGGCCGGGCGGTCCGGGTCCAGGGCCGGGACCAGGATGTGGGCGCTCATCACGGCACGGCTGCCCGCGGCGATCGCGGCCCGGAACGGGGCGAGTTCGCGCGACTGGAGGACCGAGAGGTCCGCGTCGATGCGGGGCAGTGCGTGGTGGGAGTCGACCGCGGTGTCGCCGTGGCCCGGGAAGTGCTTGGTGCAGGCGGCGACGCCGGCGGCCTGGAGGCCGGTGACGTAGGCCGCCGTGTGCCGGGCCACCAGGTCGGTGTCGGCGCCGAAGGACCGTACGCCGATGACCGGGTTCGAGGGGTTGGAGTTCACGTCGGCGGAGGGCGCCCAGTTGAGGTTCACCCCGCACGCGGCCAGCCGGCGGCCGAGTTCGAGGGCGACGGCCTCGGTGAGGGCCACGTCGTCGACGGCGCCCAGCGCGTGGTTGCCGGGGAACGACGAACCGGTGCGCACCTCCAGGCGGGTGACGTCGCCGCCCTCTTCGTCGATGGCGACGAGGACGTCGTCGCGCTCGGCCCGCAACTGGGCGGTCAGAGCGGACAGTTGATCGGGAGAGGCGATGTTGCGGCCGAACAGGCCGACGGAGGCGAGACCTTCACCGAGACGGCGCAGCAGCCAGTCCGGAGCCGTGGTTCCGGTGAAACCGGGCTGGAGGACGGTGAGGGCGTCGCGCGTCAGGGTGTCTGTACCGCTGGCGAATGTCGTCATCGGGTGGCGTTATCCCTTCACGGCGCCCGCGGTCAGACCCGCGGCCATCTTGCGCTGGACGAGGAGGAACAGGACGACGATCGGCACGGCCATCATGGTGGATCCGGCCATCATCGGGGCGTACTCGGTGCCGTGCTTGGTGGTGAAGTTACCGAGCCAGACGGTGGCGGTCTGGTTCTTCTGGCTCATCAGCATCAGGGCGTAGAGGTATTCGTTCCAGGCCTGGATGAACGCGTAGACGGACGTGGCCACCATGCCCGGGGCCAGCAGGGGGAAGACCACCCGCATGAAGGCGCCGGTGCGGCTGCACCCGTCGACCATCGCGGCCTCCTCCAGCTCCTTCGGGATGTTGACGATGAAGCCGCGCAGCGTCCACACCGTGAAGGGAAGGATGAAGGTCAGGTACGTGAGGATCAGGCCGGAGAGCTTGTCGTACTGGTCGAGGTCGTTCAGCAGCAGGAAGACCGGGATGATCATGGCGACCAGCGGGACCATCTGGACCGCGAGGATGCCGACGATCACGACCTTCCGGCCGCGGAAGGCGAAGCGGGAGATGGCCAGCGCGGCCAGCATGCCCACGATGATGCCGACCACGACCACCGAGACGGACACGATGAGACTGCGGCCGACCGGGCCCCAGAAGTCGGCGATGTCCAGCGCGCGACGGAAGTTGTCGAGCGTGAGGCCGGTGGGGAACAGGCTCGGATCGGGGTCGATGGCGTCCTTGGCCGGCTTGAAGGCCGTGTTGAACATCCAGTAGACCGGGAAGCCGGCGGTGAGGAAGACGAGCAGGCCGAGCAGGTTCCAGCCGAGCTTGGACTTGCGGGGTCCCGAGGACTTCCGCCCCGCGGCGGACGCACGCCCGGGCGTGGCGACGGCGCTCATTCGACCTCTCCGATCTTCAGCATCTGACGCATGTACACGGCGACCACGCCCAGCAGGAGCAGCACGGTCAGCAGGGCGATCGCCGATCCCTGCGCGTAGTCGTTGACGACGAAGGCACGGTCGTACGAGTACGTGGTGAGGAGTTGGAACTCGGCCTCGGGGTGGCCGCCGCGCATCACGAAGACCTGCGGGAAGACGCCCATGTCCCAGATGACGGAGAGGGTCGTGAGCATCACGATGATCGGCTTGAGGATCGGCAGCGTGACGTAGCGGAAGACACCCCAGGCGCCCGCTCCGTCGAGCCGTGCGGCCTCCTCCAGCTCCGCGGGCACCTGGGTGAGTCCGGCGCTGAGCGTGATGACGACGAACGGCACGGCGCCCCAGACGACCAGGAGCATGATCACGGCCAGGCCCTGCGGCCCACTGGCGAACCAGTTGTGGCCGATCATGTCGACGCCGGGGAGCTTGCTGAGCAGCGCGTTGAAGATGCCGTAGTCGGAGTCGAAGAGCCACTTGAAGACCGTGGTGGCGACGATGATGGGCATGCCCCAGCTGGCCACCAGCACGATGTTGATGAGCGTCTTCACCCAGCCGGAGACCCGCTGGAGGAGCAGCGCGATCAGCATGCCGGCGACCATCGTGAAGATGACGGAGCCGCCCGCGAAGATGATCGTCCGGACGACGACCGCCCAGAACTCGCTGTCGCCGAGCACGGTGCTGAAGTTGTCGAAGCCGACGGACTCGGCCGGCTGGAAGCCCCAGAGCTGGGACTGCCCGAACTTCTGGAACGAGAGTGTGACCAGGCGGACCAGCGGGTAGCCGAGGACGAGCGCGAGGATCAGCAGGCAGGGGGCGAGCAGCGCCCAGGGTGTCGCCGGTCCGCCCGAGGTGCGCCGCTTGCGCGGTGCCGTGGGGACGGCCGGTGGCGGTGGCGCCTGCCGCGGTGGCGGCACCTTGGCGGGGGTGGTCGTGTCTGCGGCACTCATCGCGCGCTCCTCAGCGGTCCCTCAGGTCGTACGAAGGCGAAGGCCCGTACGGCCGGGCCCGGGAGGCGTGCCCCCGGGCCGGGCCGTACGGCAGGCAGGGCCCCGCCCCTCCGTGACGGAGGACCGACGGGGCCCTGCTCTCAGGTCACTTGGTGTTGATGACCTTGTCGATCTTGGCGTCCGCTTCCTTCGCGGCGTCCTCGACCGACTTCTTGCCGGTACCGATGCTCTGCAGCATGGTCTGCAGGACCTGGGCCTTCTCGACCTGGCCCCAGCCCGGCGCCATCGGGACGAACCAGTTGGACTCGGCCGCGGTCGCCGGGACGACCGTCTTCGGGTCGTTCTTCAGGGTGGCGAGGTCGGTCTTGTTGTTCGGCAGGTTGCCCTTGGCCATCAGGCCCTTCTGGCCCTTGGCGCCGGTGAACGCGTTGATCCACTCGGAGGCCACGGCCTGCGCCTTCGACTTCACCGGGACGGCGAGGTCGGAGCCGCCCAGGAAGACCGGGAGGTTCTTGCCGGACGGGCCGGGCATCACGAAGTTCTCGAGGTTGCCCTTGAGCTTGCCGGTCTTGTCGCTCTTCGGGTCCTCGGCGGTCGCGCCCTCCCAGGCGGCACCGAAGATCATGCCGGACTTGCCCTGGCCGTAGACGATGTAACGGTCGGACTCGTCCTTGGTCTTGTCGCCGTGCATGTACTTGTCGACGACGTTCTTGAACTCGGTGAGGCCCTTGACCGACTCGGGCGAGGAGAGGTTGGCCTTCCACTGGCCGCCCTCCTCCTTCGCGATGGAGCCGCCGGCGTCGTAGACGAAGGACATGGCCGCGTACCAGTCACGGGTGGGCTGGTACCAGGCGCTGAACTTGCTGCCCTCCTTCTTCTGGATCTTGTCCAGGGCGGAGGTGAGTTCGGCGTACGTCTTCGGCGGGGTCTTCACGCCGACCGAAGCCGCGACGTCCTTGCGCCAGTTGCCGACGCGGCCACCCGCGTAGTACGGCACGCCGTAGGTCTTGCCGTCGTAGGTGACGGAGGCCTTGAGGCCGTCCAGCCAGGCGTCCGAGTTCTCGAACTTCGACGTGTCCAGGGGAGCGAAGGCTCCCTTGACCATGTAGCCGAGCATCTCGGTGTTGCCCATCTCGACCACGTCGGGCGCCTTGTCGGTGGCGAGGACCGCGTCGAGCTTGGTGTTCTTGTCCGGCCAGCCGTAGTACTCGTGGTTGATCTTGATGCCGGGGTGCTTCGCCTTGACCGCCGCGTCGGCCGCCTTGACCAGCTCGGGCCAGTTGTTCTGCGCGTCGACCGTGAGCCAGACCGTCAGGGCCTTGGTGTCGCCGGCCTTGTCCGACCCCCCGGACTTGTCGTCACTGTCCCCGCACGCCGCGATGGAGAACATCATGCCCGCGATACCGATCGCGGCTATCAGCTTGCGCTTCACAGCCACCCTCCTCAGGGATGCCACAAACCCCCCTGCTCCCCGCGGTGACATACGACGTGTGACCGCCCGTGGGGCCGGGACTGGACCAATGGTGTAGACCAGTACGGGGAGCTTGGCCTAGACCTAGAGGGGTGTCAAGGGTGTGTAAGCCCGTCCAGTCGGCCGTTATGGGACCTACATATGCAAGGACCTTTAAGTAGGTAAGCGGCATAAATGGCGGGGGCGTTCGGGAACCCCCGGAAGACGGCGGCCCCACCACCGGCGCACCCCGGGTGACCCGCCCGTACGTCCTCGGGAGCCGCGCCACCGGACCTCTCCGAACCGTCGCGCGCGCGATCACACCCGCGCGATGGACTAGACCAACAGGAACGCCGACGGTATATAGAGGGGATCACGGAGCGTGCGGGGGACACTCGCGCGACAAGCCGTGCCACGATGTGAGCCGTGACCGACGGAACGTCGGTCGCTTCGGCATCCGGAGCCGGGAAGGCGGAGCATGAGCACCGACGTCAGCAGTGCGGAGAACGAGGGTGGGGCGCCCATCCGTACCGCGCGCGTGCCCAAGTACTACCGGCTCAAGAAGCACCTGCTCGACATGACGGAGACCCTGCCGCCCGGGACACCGGTGCCGCCCGAGCGCACGCTCGCCGCCGAGTTCGACACCTCGCGCACCACCGTGCGGCAGGCGCTTCAGGAACTGGTAGTCGAGGGCCGCCTCGAACGCATCCAGGGCAAGGGCACCTTCGTCGCCAAGCCCAAGGTCTCCCAGGCGCTCCAACTCACCTCGTACACCGAGGACATGCGCGCCCAGGGTCTCGAACCCACCTCGCAGCTCCTGGACATCGGCTACATCACGGCGGACGACGCGCTCGCGGGTCTGCTCGACATCTCGGCCGGCGGCCGGGTGCTGCGCATCGAGCGGCTGCGCCTCGCGAGCGGCGAGCCGATGGCGATCGAGACGACCCACCTGTCCGCCAAGCGTTTCCCCGCCCTGCGCCGTTCGCTCGTCAAGTACACCTCTCTCTACACCGCGCTCGCCGAGGTCTACGACGTCCATCTCGCCGAGGCCGAGGAGACCATCGAGACCTCGCTGGCCACTCCGCGCGAGGCCGGACTGCTCGGCACCGACGTGGGGCTGCCCATGCTGATGCTCTCCCGCCACTCGCTCGACAAGCGGGGCGAGCCGGTGGAATGGGTGCGGTCGGTGTACCGTGGCGACCGGTACAAGTTCGTCGCCCGCCTCAAGCGCCCGACGGACTGAGCCGGTTGGGGCGGCGCGCCGCCGCCCGCCCGGACCCCGGGGAGCGCGACCGCTCCCCGCGGTCCCGCCGCTCCTGAGGGTGTCGTCCTGCACGCACACCAAGCCTCCACACCAGCGCTCCGAGCAGGGGTTCCCTAAAGCCGAGCCGTCGCCTAGATTGCCTGCGCGTTACACAGGTGATCGCGAGGGGACGGAGCCGCCGTATGTCAGACCTGCCCGAAGTGAAACCACCGGTGGTGACACCGGTCCGCGTGGTGATCGCGCTCTGCCTCGTCGCACCCTTCGTGGCGATGCTGTGGGTCGGTTCCTACGCCAAGACCGACCCGACCTTCATCGGCATCCCGTTCTTCTACTGGTACCAGATGCTGTGGGTGCTCCTCTCGACGGTGCTGACGGTGACCGCGCACCAGCTCTGGCGGCGTGACCAGCGGGCCCGCGCGGCCAAGGGAGGGACCGGAGCATGAACGACGGTGTGAACGGCGTCGCTCTCGGCGTCTTCGTCTTCTTCTTCCTGGCCGTCACGGCCATGGGCTTCCTGGCCGCGCGCTGGCGCAAGGCCGACAACGAACACAGCCTCGACGAATGGGGCCTGGGCGGACGGTCGTTCGGCACCTGGGTCACCTGGTTCCTGCTCGGCGGCGACCTCTACACGGCGTACACCTTCGTCGCCGTCCCCGCGGCGATCTACGCGGCGGGCGCGGCCGGCTTCTTCGCCGTGCCCTACACGATCCTCGTGTACCCGCTGATCTTCACGTTCCTGCCCCGCCTGTGGTCGGTCTCCCACAAGCACGGCTATGTGACGACCTCGGACTTCGTGCGCGGCCGGTTCGGTTCCAAGAGCCTGTCGCTGGCCGTGGCCGTCACCGGCATCCTCGCGACCATGCCGTACATCGCGCTCCAACTGGTCGGCATCCAAGCCGTCCTCGACGTGATGGGCGTGGGCGGCGGGGAGAACACCAACTGGTTCGTCAAGGACCTGCCGCTCCTCATCGCCTTCGGCGTGCTGGCCGCGTACACCTACTCCTCGGGTCTGCGGGCCCCCGCGCTGATCGCGTTCGTGAAGGACACCCTGATCTACATCGTGATCGCGGTGGCCATCATCTACATCCCGATCAAGCTCGGCGGCTTCGACGAGATCTTCAAGGCGGCCGGCGAGAAGTACACGGCGGCCGGGGCCGGCGGGGTCGTCCCGCCCGCGGCCGGCCAGTGGACCTACGCCACGCTCGCGCTGGGTTCCGCGCTGGCGCTGTTCATGTATCCGCACTCCATCACCGCGACGCTGTCCAGCCGCAGCCGCGAGGTCATCCGCCGCAACACGACCATCCTGCCCCTCTACTCGCTGATGCTGGGCCTGCTCGCCCTGCTCGGGTTCATGGCCATCGCGGCCGGCGTGAAGGTGCAGAACGGCCAGCTCGCCATCCCCCAGCTCTTCGAGACCATGTTCCCGGACTGGTTCGCGGGCGTGGCCTTCGCCGCCATCGGCATCGGGGCCCTCGTCCCGGCGGCCATCATGTCGATCGCGGCCGCGAACCTCTTCACCCGCAACATCTACAAGGACTTCATCAAGCCGGACGCGACGCCGAAGGAGGAGACCCGGGTCTCCAAGATCGTCTCGCTGCTGGTGAAGGTGGGCGCGCTGGTCTTCGTCCTGACGATGGACAAGACCGTCGCGATCAACTTCCAGTTGCTGGGCGGCATCTGGATCCTGCAGACCTTCCCCGCGCTGGTCGGCGGCCTGTTCACCCGCTGGTTCCACCGCTGGGCGCTGCTGGGCGGCTGGGCGGTCGGCATGGTCTACGGGACGCTCGCCGCCTACGGGGTGGCCTCGCCGACCCAGAAGCACTTCGGCGGCAGCTCGAAGGAGATCCCCGGCATCGGGGAGATCGGCTACATCGGCCTCACGGCGTTCGTCATGAACGTGGTCGTCTCCGTCGTCCTCACCTTCGTGCTGCGGGCGTTCAAGGCGCCGGACGGCATCGACGAGACCTCGCCCGAGGACTACACGGTCGACGCGGGCGAGCCCGGAGTGAAGGCGGAGCTCCCGCCGGCCACGGCGGGCGCCGGCCACTAGGACACGCCCCGGGAACAGGGCGCGCGACGCACGGGCACGGGCCGCCGGAGAGGACATCCGGCGGCCCGTCGCCGTGTCCGCCCGGCGGACCCGACCGCGCCCGGACCAGCGAGCCGGGAGGGGCGCCGCCGGGCCGCGCGGGCGGCCGGGGCGACGGGCCGGACGGCGCGTCCGGAGCCCGGTGACCTCCGGCCGCTCACCTACGAGTTGACCTCTCGGCACGCTCCGTAGCGCTCTCCGGCACCGACACGACACAACATGTGGGGGTGCTCCCTGAGCCCGGCACAAGATGTATGCTCGTGCTCGCTGTCGTCGCAGGGGAATCCGGTGCGAATCCGGAACTGTCCCGCAACGGTGTACTTGTGCGTGTTCGTGTATTGGACGTGCCCGCACACGTCTCAGTCCGAGGACCTGCCGACAGCGCACCCCGGCCACCCGGCCCGGGTGCCGACGACGTCCGGGCCTCGCGGAATGGGCCGGTGGACGCGGTGCGCTGGCTGCCCAGAAGCGCTCCCGTGTGCCCCCGTGCTCCCCGACAGGCCCCGTGCCGAGCGAGGGAGAGCCCCACGTGACCATCGCGCCAGCAGATCCGGCTTCAGTGACCGCGCACCAGGCCCCGGTGGAGACCGACGGTCCCGGAGCCGCGCTGCTGCGGACCCTGACCGACCTCACCGCCGATCTCACCGACGCCGACCCCGGCCGGGTCGCCGCCGCGGCGCTGCGTGGCCGGTCCGCCCGCGCCGACGAGGCCGAGCTGCGCGAACTGGCCACGGAGGCGGCCGCCGGTCTCATCTCCGAGGACCCGGTCTACTCCCGGCTCGCCGCGCGGCTGCTCACCATCAGCATCGCCGCGGAGGCCGCCTCACAGGGCGTCACGACCTTCTCCGAGTCGGTCGCCGTCGGCCACCGTGAGGGCCTGGTCGCCGACCGCACCGCCGAGTTCGTCCGGCTGCACTCCGCCCGGCTCGACGCGATGATCGACACGGCGGGCGACGACCGCTTCGGCTACTTCGGTCTCCGTACGCTGCACAGCCGTTACCTGCTCCGCCACCCCATCACCCGCAAGGTCGTCGAGACGCCCCAGCACTTCATGCTGCGGGTCGCCTCCGGTCTCGCCGAGAACGACACGGCCCAGGCCGTCGACGAGGTCTCCGCGCTCTACGGGCTCATGAGCCGGCTCGACTACCTCCCGTCCTCCCCCACGCTCTTCAACTCCGGTACGCGGCACCCCCAGATGTCGTCCTGCTACCTCCTCGACTCCCCGCAGGACGAGCTGGACTCCATCTACGACCGCTACCACCAGGTGGCCCGGCTGTCGAAGCACGCCGGCGGCATCGGGCTGTCGTACTCCCGCATCCGGTCGCGCGGTTCGCTGATCCGCGGCACCAACGGGCACTCCAACGGCATCGTCCCGTTCCTCAAGACGCTCGACGCCTCGGTCGCCGCGGTGAACCAGGGCGGCCGGCGCAAGGGCGCGGCCGCGGTGTACCTGGAGACCTGGCACTCCGACATCGAGGAGTTCCTGGAGCTGCGCGACAACACCGGTGAGGACGCCCGGCGTACGCACAACCTGAACCTCGCCCACTGGATCCCGGACGAGTTCATGCGCCGGGTGAACGAGGACGGCGTCTGGTCGCTGTTCTCCCCCTCGGACGTGCCCGAGCTGGTCGACCTGTGGGGCGACGCGTTCGACGCCGCCTACCGCAAGGCCGAGGAGGCGGGCCTCGCCAAGAAGACCATCCCGGCCCGCGACCTGTACGGCCGCATGATGCGGACCCTCGCGCAGACCGGCAACGGCTGGATGACCTTCAAGGACGCCGCCAACCGCACCGCCAACCAGACGGCGGAGCCCGGCCACACCGTCCACTCCTCGAACCTGTGCACCGAGATCCTGGAGGTCACGGACGACGGGGAGACCGCGGTCTGCAACCTCGGCTCGATCAACCTCGGCGCGTTCGTCGTCGGTGACGACATCGACTGGGAGCGGCTCGACGGGACCGTCCGCACCGCGGTCACCTTCCTCGACCGGGTCGTGGACATCAACTTCTACCCGACCGAGCAGGCCGGGCGCTCCAACTCCCGCTGGCGTCCGGTCGGTCTGGGCGCGATGGGCCTGCAGGACGTCTTCTTCAAGATGCGGCTGCCCTTCGACTCGCCGCAGGCACGCGCCCTGTCCACCCGGATCGCCGAGCGCATCATGCTCGCCGCGTACGAGGCCTCCGCGGACCTCGCCGAGCGCAACGGCCCGCTCCCGGCCTGGGAGAAGACCCGTACCGCCCGTGGCGTGCTGCACCCCGACCACTTCGACGTCGAGCTGAACTGGCCGGAGCGCTGGGCCGCCCTGCGGCAGCGGATCGCCGAGGTCGGCATGCGCAACTCGCTGCTCCTCGCCATCGCCCCGACCGCCACCATCGCGTCCATCGCGGGGGTCTACGAGTGCATCGAGCCGCAGGTGTCGAACCTGTTCAAGCGCGAGACGCTCTCCGGCGAGTTCCTCCAGGTCAACTCCTACCTGGTGGCCGAGCTGAAGAAGCTCGGCGTGTGGGACGCGCAGACCCGTGAGGCGCTGCGCGAGTCCAGCGGCTCGGTGCAGGGCTTCACCTGGGTGCCGCAGGACGTGCGCGACCTGTACCGCACGGCGTGGGAGATCCCGCAGCGCGGCCTGATCGACATGGCCGCCGCGCGGACCCCGTTCCTGGACCAGGCGCAGTCCCTGAACCTGTTCCTGGAGACCCCGACCATCGGCAAGCTGTCCTCGATGTACTCGTACGCCTGGAAGTCGGGCCTGAAGACGACGTACTACCTGCGGTCCCGTCCCGCGACGCGCATCGCCCGCGCGGCCCAGGCCCAGGCGCAGCCCGAGAAGACCATCCCCGTCCAGCAGGTCGCCGACCCCGACGCCGTCGCCTGCTCCCTGGAAAACCCCGAGTCCTGCGAGGCCTGCCAGTAATGACCGACACCAACCGCGAGAAGAACCTGCTCGACCCGGGCTTCGAACTGACTCTCCGTCCCATGCGCTACCCGGACTTCTACGAGCGCTACCGGGACGCGATCAAGAACACCTGGACCGTCGAGGAGGTCGACCTCCACTCGGACGTCGCCGACCTCGCGAAGCTGACGCCGGGTGAGCAGCACATGATCGGCCGGCTGGTCGCGTTCTTCGCGACGGGCGACTCGATCGTGTCGAACAACCTCGTGCTGACGCTGTACAAGCACATCAACTCCCCCGAGGCGCGGCTCTACCTGAGCCGTCAGCTCTTCGAGGAGGCCGTGCACGTCCAGTTCTATCTGACGCTGCTGGACACGTATCTGCCCGACCCGGCGGACCGCGCGGCGGCCTTCGACGCGGTCGAGAACATCCCCTCCATCCGCGAGAAGGCGCAGTTCTGCTTCAAGTGGATGGACTCGGTCGAGAAGATGGACCGGCTGGAGACGCAGGCCGACCGCCGCCGCTTCCTGCTGAACCTGATCTGCTTCGCCGCGTGCATCGAGGGCCTCTTCTTCTACGGTGCCTTCGCGTACGTCTACTGGTTCCGCAGCCGCGGTCTGCTGCACGGCCTGGCGACCGGCACCAACTGGGTGTTCCGCGACGAGACGATGCACATGAGCTTCGCCTTCGAGGTCGTGGACACCGTCCGCAAGGAGGAGCCGGAGCTCTTCGACGACAAGCTCCAGGAGCAGGTCACCGACATGCTGCGCGAGGCCGTCGAGGCGGAGCTGCAGTTCGGCCGCGACCTGTGCGGTGAGGGCCTGCCGGGCATGAACACCGACTCGATGCGGCAGTACCTGGAGTGCGTCGCCGACCAGCGCCTCCAGCGGCTGGGCTTCGCGCCGGTGTACGGCTCCGAGAACCCGTTCTCCTTCATGGAGCTCCAGGGTGTCCAGGAGCTGACGAACTTCTTCGAGCGCCGTCCGTCGGCGTACCAGGTGGCGGTGGAGGGTTCGGTCGACCTCGACGAGGACTTCTGATCCCTGGACACCTCCCCAGGCGCCTGATCGACCGTCACTGACGAGGTCCTGAAGGCGAGTTCGTGATCGGTGAGAGCCGGGCCGCCCCGTGCGGTCCGGCTCTCGCCGTGTTCGCCCGCCTCCGTCATGTGCGGGCCCCGCTTTCGTCACGTGCTGCCCCCGGGCCGCCAATCCCCTTTCCAATCCCCGTCCATGGAGCGGCAAAGTTCCGCGGGCACGGGTGTTCGCAGGTCGTCGGGCCCGGCTACGTTCTGGCCGTCCCGCCATGTCGCCGAACAGTGGCACGACAGGACGACTGAATTGGCATGCCCATGACGTACAGCGGGTCGGCTCTCCATGCCCCGCGCTACGCGCGTCACCGGCCCGTCCCTTCAGAGCGCCGAGAACCCCCACTTCCGGCTGTGGCACCGCACGGGCCCCACCCGGGCCCACGCGGCAGCGGCCATGAACCGATGGAGGCGACACCCCCATGCGTTCCCAGCGCCCGATACCCTCCGGCAGACCCGTCCGGAGCCTGCGAAGACTCCTCACCACCGCCCTTCCGGCCCTCGCCCTCGGCCTCGCCGGGTTCGCGGCGGCCCCGCCCGCGGACGCGCAGCCCGCACCGGCCCCCCAGCTCTCCCGCACCACCCAGAACTCCCGTGCCCTGACCGACCCCGCCCGGCAGGCCGTCCACGCCACCGGGAAGGCCGGCCAGAAGGTCGCGACGAAGCACCTGTGCGCCGAGGCCGCCCGGCCCGGCACCATGTCCTGCTTCGCGCAGCGCAGGACCGACATCGCCCAGAAGCTCGCCGCCGCCGTCTCCCCGGACGCGGCCGCCGCGGTGTCCGGCCTGAGCCCGGCCAACCTGCACAGCGCCTACAACCTGCCCTCGACCGGCGGCTCCGGCCTGACCGTCGCCGTCGTCGACGCGTACAACGACCCCAACGCCGCCGCCGACCTGGCCACCTACCGCTCGCAGTTCGGCCTGTCCGCCTGCACGAAGGCCAACGGCTGCTTCAAGCAGGTGAGTCAGACCGGTTCGACCACCTCGCTGCCGACGAACGACAGTGGCTGGGCGGGTGAGGAGGCGCTCGACATCGACATGGTCAGCGCCGTCTGCCCGAACTGCGACATCGTCCTCGTCGAGGCCGATTCGGCGAACGACACCGACCTCGGCGCGGCGGAGAACGAGGCGGTCGCGCTCGGCGCGAAGTTCGTCTCCAACAGCTGGGGCGGCGACGAGTCCTCCTCGCAGACCGGCGAGGACACCTCGTACTTCAAGCACCCGGGCGTCGCGATCACCGTCTCCTCGGGCGACGAGGCCTACGGCGCCGAGTACCCGGCCACGTCCCAGTACGTGACCGCCGTCGGCGGGACCGCGCTGACCACCTCGTCGAGCTCCCGCGGCTGGAGCGAGTCGGTCTGGAAGACCAACAGCACCGAGGGCACCGGCTCCGGCTGCTCCGCCTACGACACCAAGCCGAGCTGGCAGACCGACACCGGCTGCTCGAAGCGCATGGAGTCCGACGTCTCCGCGGTCGCGGACCCCGCGACCGGCGTGGCCGTCTACGACACCTACGGCGGCTCCGGCTGGGCGGTCTACGGCGGCACCAGCGCCTCGGCCCCGATCATCGCCGGCGTCTACGCGCTGGCCGGCACCCCCGGCTCCGCCGACTACCCGGCGAAGTACCCCTACTCCCACACGTCGAGCCTCTACGACGTGACCAGCGGCAACAACGGCTCCTGCTCACCCTCCTACTTCTGCACCGCGGCCACCGGCTACGACGGACCGACCGGCTGGGGCACCCCCAACGGCACGGCCGCCTTCACCTCGGGCGGCAGCACCGGCAACACGGTGACCGTCACCAACCCGGGCAACCGGTCCACGACGACGGGCAGTTCGGTGAGCCTGCAGATCGCGGCCACCGACAGCGCGGGCGCGGCCCTCACGTACAGCGCGACCGGGCTGCCGACCGGGCTGTCGATCAACTCCTCCACCGGGCTGGTCTCCGGCACCGCGAGCACCGCGGGCACCTACGCGGTCACCGTCACCGCCAAGGACAGCACCGGCGCCTCCGGTTCGGCCTCGTTCACCTGGACCGTGAGCACCTCGGGCGGCGGCACCTGCAGCGCGGCGCAGCTCCTCGGCAACCCGGGCTTCGAGTCGGGCAGCACCTCGTGGACCGCGTCGAGCGGCGTCATCACGACCGACACCGGTGAGGCGGCGCACGGCGGTTCCTACAAGGCCTGGCTGGACGGCTACGGCTCCACCCACACCGACACGCTGTCCCAGTCGGTGACCGTCCCGGCCGGCTGCAAGGCCACGCTCACCTTCTACCTGCACGTCGACACGGCCGAGACCAGCACCGGCACGGCCTACGACAAGCTCACCGTCACCGCCGGCTCCAGCACGCTGGCGACCTACTCCAACCTCAACAAGGCCACCGGCTACGCCCAGAAGACCTTCGACCTGTCCTCCTTCGCCGGCTCCACCGTCACGCTGAAGTTCAGCGGCGCCGAGGACTCCTCCCAGCAGACGAGCTTCGTCGTGGACGACACCGCCCTCACGACCGGCTGATCGAACACGCACAGGGCCCCGGCCGCCACGGCGGCCGGGGCCCTGTCGCACGTCACGCGGGCCGGATGGATCCTGATCCGCCGGTGGCACGTCCAACCCGCAAGGAGGCCACCCCATGCGTCGAACGACCCACACCAGGACCATCGCCCTCACGGCACTGACCCTGCTCCTCGCGGCGGGCTGCGGAACGCAGGGCGGGAGCGAGGCGGGCGGCGGCAAGACCGTGTCGCCGTCGGGCGCTCCGTCGTCCCCGACCCCGTCACCGTCCTCACCCGGATCCGCGTCGCCGACCGCGCCCGCACCGACTTCGCCGCCGTCCTCACCCGCTTCGCCGCCCCCGTCGTCCGGTCAGGACTGCGGATCGGTGAAGGGACAGCTCGACGCGGCCGACACCGGGCACACGTACTGCCTGACGGCCGGGGACACGATCCGCGTCGTTCTGGACGGCACCACACCCCGGCCCTGGAAGCCCGTGAAGAGCCACGGTGGCGGCCTGGTTCCGACCAACGGCGGGATCGTGCTCCAGCCGGGCGGCGCGTCCGCCGCGTACCGGGCGGTCTCGGCCGGGACGGTCGAGCTGACCTCGTCCCGGCCGATGTGCCCGAGCGATCCGGGCCGGATCTCCTGCAAGGGACTTCAGGAGTGGACGGTCACGGTGGTCGTGACGAAGGCCTGAGGCCGCGGTGGCCGCCAGGCGTCCTGCCGGGCGCCGGCGGCCGCCCTGAGCGAGCGGTCCACCCGCCTCTCACGGGCGAGCCCGATCAAGGACGGGAGCGCCACGAGCGCGAAGATCGCGAGGACGACGAGGAATCCGACGAGGTTGTCCATCAATGCGTTCATAGACACCAGTGTCCCGTCGTTGACTCCTTACCGTCAGTGGCAGAACTGCCGCACACCCTCGAATTACTGCCACGCGCGGTGCACACTGGGGAGCATGCTGAACAACGTGGCCGCCGTCCTGCTCGACGGCGTGCATCCCTTCGAACTCGGCGTCGTGTGCGAGGTGTTCGGCCTCGACCGCAGCGACGAGGGCCTGCCCGTCTACGAGTTCGCGGTCGTCTCCGCCGAGGGGCCGACGCTCGCCACCCATGTCCCCGGGTTCACGGTCTCCACCCCGTACGGCCTGGACCGGCTCGAAGAGGCCGACCTCGTCGTCGTCCCCGCCGGGGACACCTTCGCCGTCCGCGGCTATCCGCCCGAACTGCTCGCGGCGCTGCGCCGGGCGGTGGACCGCGGGTCCCGGGTCCTCAGCGTGTGTTCGGGTGTCTTCGCGCTCGGCGCGGCCGGGCTGCTCGACGGCCGCCGCTGCGCGGTGCACTGGCAGCACGCCGACGAGCTGGCCCGGCAGTATCCGCGGGCGGTCGTCGAACCGGACGTGCTGTACGTGGACGCGGACCCGGTGATCACCTCGGCCGGCACCGCCGCCGGGATCGACGCCTGTCTGCACATCGTCCGCAAGGAGCAGGGCACCGAGGTGGCCAACACCATCGCCCGCCGCATGGTGGTCCCGCCGCACCGGGAGGGCGGCCAGGCCCAGTACATCGAGCGGCCCCTGCCCCGCTCGCGGTGCGACACGGTCGGTGACGTGCTGGTGTGGATACAACGGCACCTGGACCTGGAGACGACCGTCGAACAGCTCGCCGCCCGCGCCCACATGGCGCCCCGCACCTTCGCGCGCCGCTTCCAGCAGGAGACCGGGACCACGCCCTACCGCTGGATCCTGAGCCAACGGGTGCTGCTGGCACAGCGGTTGCTGGAGGCGTCGGACGAGACGATGGACGCGATCGCGAGCCGCACCGGATTCGGCACGGCCGCCGCCCTGCGCCATCAGTTCGTCCGGAGTCTGGGGACGACCCCGAACGCGTACCGGCGCACGTTCAGGGGCCCGGAGGCGGCCTGAACGTGCGCCAGGTGGACGTGCGGGTGGGTACGGTCCGGCCGGGCCGGACGGCGGAGCGGTCTAGCGCGGGTCGGCCTTCAGCCGCAGCTTCTGCGGCCGCAGGGTGATGCCGACGCGGGTCGCGTCGTTGGAACCGGACACCTGCTCGAAGCGCCAGCGGGAGGCCACGGTCGCGGTGACGAGCGTGAGCTGCGCCATCGAGAAGTGGTCACTGGGGCACTTGCGGTTGCCCACGCTGAACGGACGCATCGCGTACTTCGGGATGTCCTTGGAGTGTTCCGGAAGCCAGCGGTCGGGGTCGAAATCCAGATGCTCCTGGTACGACCGGGGATCGCGCTGGATCGCGTACGGGCTGTAGACGATGTCGGCACCGGCCGGAATGCGATAGCCGCCCAGTTCGGTTTCGGTCACCGCCCGCCGCGTCAATATCCATACGGCGGGGCGCAAACGCATGGCCTCGACGACGACATTGTTCGTGTGCGACAGCTTCCGGACGTCGTCGAATCCGACGGGCCGGTCCCCGACGACGGATTGGACCTCGGCGGCCACCTTGTCCGCCTCTTCCGGGTGTTCGGTGAGGACTTGGAGCAGCCACATGATCGTGGACGCGATGGTTTCGCTTCCGGGCGTGAGTATCGCGACGACCTGGTCGTGGATCTCCTGTTCGTCGATGGGGTCGCCGTCGTCGTTCTTCGCTTCCAGCAATGCCGTCAGCAAATCGTCCGGCTTTTGACCAGATGCGCGGCGCTCGGCGATGATCTCGTCGACGAGAGCGTGCAAATCGGCCAATGCCCGGTCGAATTTGCGCATGGACGGAAGCGGGAGGCGATAGAGCGGGCCCGCGGGTATGACCATGCGCTGGTACATACCGCGGAACACGGTCGCGAGGGCAAGGCTGAGCCGCTCGGCGCGCTCGTCCATGAAGCGGCCGCGCAGCAGGCAGCGGGCGGCCATGCGGACGGCGACGCGGAAGGACTCGGAGGTGCAGTCGACGGTCGCCCCGCCCTCCCAGCGGTCGGCGAACGCGCGGGACTCCTCCTCCATGATCGGCCCGTACTCGGGGATGATGTCGGCGCGGAACGCGGGCTGGATGGTCCGGCGTTGGCGCCGGTGCATCGGCCCGTTGGCCGTCGCGACGCCCTTGTTGCCCAGCAGCCCTTCCAGCGACTCCCACAGGGGGCCGCCGATCTCGTAGTCCGGGTTGAGCGCCAGCGCGCCGGTGAGCGCGGGGGTGGTGACGGCGTACACCGTCTTGGGACCGAGCTTCAGACGCACGATGTCGCCGTGGTCCCGTAGTTGGGTGAAGAAGGCGAGCGGGTCGCGAGCCAGTTTCCAGCCGTGCCCGAGCACGGGCACCCCGCCTCCGGCGAGGGGCGGAACGGACAGCTCCAGCACCTCGGGCACCTCGGGTCGTACGGACTCGACGGTCATTTCTCACCTGCCGCTTCATTGTTGACGTACGGGGGTGTCGAGCGGTCGTCCCAGCTGTCGACCATGTACCGGCCCGACTCGTGGTGGAACCAGTACACGGAGCTGAACCAGTTCCGCATGTTTCCGACGCACGCCCTCACCGCGGCACTCGTCGCCTTTCCCTCCACGGTGCCGTCCGTGAGGGTTTCGGCGAGCCTTAAGACGTCCTTCTCGGCGGCGAGGAATTCACTGATGCATTCCTCGACCCGGCGCCGGACTTCGGTGACGGCTTCTTCGAGCGTCAACCCCTGATGGTGAATGAGGCTGATGCCGAGATTGTGGACCTCGTCGCCCGCTATTTCCTTCGGCAGCGAACAGAGGTCGTTGTACCAGGCGGCGAATTCCTGGCTGAGCAGGGCCGCCCGGTGAAATGCAGGGTGCAGTCGTACCGTGTCGGGAAGTTCCTGTCCCGCGCTCGGTTCCAGAAGGTCGGTCCAGATCCAGTGCGCGAAGGTGAGCCGACGCAGTTCGAGGTATTCCTCGACGGTGGGTACGGCGCCGGACGTACGGTTCCGGAATTCCCGGTCGTACGCCTCGATCACCGCGTGGAAGTGGAGCGCGAACCGCTCGTTCCAGTTCTCCCCGAGGAACGAGTACAGCCGCCCCACGCTGTCGGCGAACCCCGCGACCAGGGGATCCTGGTGATGCAGGTGGTCCCCGGGTGCGTCGAGGGCCGCGTGGAGCTGGAACCTGAGCGTCCGCCAGGCGTCCGCGCGGCCGTGGATGACGTCGCGGTCGTGCCGGTCGTCCCAGACGAAGAACCACGCGCTGTAGTCGGCTATCGCCTGCATGACCTCGTCGGGAGCGCCTATGTAGTAGCCCGCCATCAAGTCCGTGTAGCACAGACCGTCGGCATATTCCTCGACCTTGTCCGCGGGCATCAGCCGCTTTTCGAGGAGCCAGGTCCGGGTCTTCTCCTGGAGCCTGGGCCAATACGGGTGCAGTTGACGGGGAAACTCGGACTCGATCACCGGGAGAGAGAGCGCCGGTGGGACCGCGATCGCTGTCGGTGTCGATGAAGAGCCGTGTGAGAAAGCATGCACGAACAAACCCCTCTCAGCCGCCTGTTGGCGCCACGCCCCTCCCGCTGTGCCGGGCGTGCGCCGTTGCGTATCCCCGCACTTCCCATTCAGCACCACAACTGACCGTTCTGGGAACGGATTTGCTCCATTCACTACCTCAAGGTGCCGAGAATCTCCCCTTGTGTGACTGAATCTGGATCACCGGGAGAGCACAAGGGAGCGAACGTGCGACGTACATACGAACGGTGCCTGGTCAGGAGGTTCACCTGACCAGGCACCGTTCGGGCCGGCCCACGAGGAGCCGCGCGTCCCGCCTGTCAATTTCTGTCACAGCCGTACGGGACGGCCGGAGACGTGCTACGTCAGCGGTGGTCAGTCGTTCGCGACGATCTCGTAGCGCGGTTCGTTCTCGGCCATCTGCCGCAGGGCGTCCTTGCGTTCACGCTTGGAGAGCCGGTCGATGTACAGGTAGCCGTACAGGTGGTCCGTCTCGTGCTGGAGGCAGCGCGCGAAGTAGCCCGTACCGCGCACCCGGACCGGGTTGCCCTTCTCGTCCTGACCGGTGACCTCGGCGTAGTCGGGGCGGGCCAGCGGCGCGTACGCCGTGGGCACGGACAGGCAGCCCTCGTTGCTCTCGTCGAGCTGACGCTGCTCGGCCGGCAGGTCGACGAGCTTCGGGTTGCAGACCACACCGACGTGCCGGGTGCCCTGGTCGTCCTGGCAGTCGTAGACGAAGACCTTCAGGTCGACGCCGATCTGGTTGGCGGCCAGGCCCACGCCCTCGGCGGCGCGCTGGCTCGCGAACATGTCGGCGATCAGCCGGTCCAGCTCGTCACCGAAGTCGGTGACGTCCTTGCACTCCTTGTGCAGCACCGGGTTGCCGACCACCGTGATCGGCCGCGAGGTACCGCGCTCGCGGTAGGCCGACTCGCGCTCCTCGGCCTCCTCGGTGTCGATGACGTAGCCGTCGTCGTCCACGGGAAGCACGCCCACGTGCTGCTGATCGGTGTCCTGCTGGGCCATGACGACGTACGCCTTCCTCAAACCTTCGGAAAATTCTGCGGGTACAGCCTAAGGGGACCTCAGCAGACCTCTTCCAGGTCCCGCCAGTCCCGGGAATCCGGGCTGTCCGCCACCCAGCCGTCCAGCAGCCCGCGCACCAGCGAGGCGGGCGCCGCGAGCCCGCACTCCCGCTCGGGCACCCACAGCTGCCCGTCGGTGCGGTGCCCCAGCGGGCCCGGATGCCCCGGCTCACTGTGGTCGTGCGGGTCCAGGTGCTCTCCGTCGCCCTCGTCGGACGGCATCCGTGACTCGGAGCACATCCGGCACAGCAGCCGCACGGACGAGGACCAGTCCTCGGCGGCGAACCCCGCGTCGGCGGCGAGCTGCTCCAGCGCGTCCCGGTCGTCCTCGGTCGCCGCCTCCAGCAGGACGACCCACGTGGGCACCGGTGAGGGGGCCCACAGCTCGATCTCGTCGAAGACCGGATAGGAGTGGCCCGCCGCGGTCGTCCGCTCGCCGTGCGGAACGCCGTCGTGCAGCACGACCTCGCCCCAGCGGCGCCCGGAGGACGGCAGCGGGATCGACAGCACCTCGATACGGGCGGGGTCCAGCCGCCGCCCCCACACGACCTCGGCCTCGCCCTCGGGCGACAGCCGGACGGCCGCGCTGCCGAGGTCCATGCCCACCGGCTCACCCGAGACGGCGGCCCCGCCGGGCACCCGCAGCCCGTACGCCTGCCAGGCACGGCGGGCCAGCGGCCAGTCCTGGAGGGCGGTGGCCGCGATCCCGACGTTCCACCAGTCGGGTGCGCCGGTCTCCCGGTCGAGCAGCGCGACGGCCCGCAGGCCCGCCGCCCGTGCCTGCTCCCAGTCGTGCCGGAACTTGTGCAGCAGCGCCAGGTTGAACCAGGACTCGGACAGCCAGGGCTCCAGGTCCGCGGCCCGCGTCAGCAGCGCTCCCGCGTCCTCGTACCGGCCGTCGCCGATGAGCGTGAACGCACGATCGGTGGCCTGCCGCCATGAGGCGGAGGGCCGGTGTCGTCCCTTGCCGAAGATCCTCACGATTCCCGCCTGCCAGTTCCTTGCGTTTCCCGCCTGCCGGTTCTTTGAAGAGTCCCTTGAAGACAGTGCGGGCCCGGGCAGGCCCGTACCCCCGAACACCCTCTTCCTCGCATCCAACCACGTACCGTCGGACGGCCGCTCATTACCCATGGGTTACCCAGCCCAGGGCAAGGTCAGACCGGGTCGTGACAGGACCCGGGCCAGCGACTCCACGACCTCGGGCTGGTAGTCGCGGGCCGTCGCGAGCCGCAGCTTCTCCAGGGCCGTCAGCGGCCCTCCGGGCCCTGCTTCCCGGGCCATCTCCTCGTATGCGTTCACGGCGCGGACGATGCGCGCGGTGACGGGCTGCTCCCGGTACGGATCCGCCTGCCGCTCCACCACCACGGCGACCCCGGCGTCCACCCCGGTCTGCCGGACGACGGCGCCCCCGAGCAGCGCGATCCGCCGCTGCTCGGCCGGCGGGAGACCGGCGGTCGCCCCGGCCGGCACGGGGTCGACCAGGCTGAGCTGTCCGATGTCGTGCATCAGCGCCGCGTACTCCAGGACGGTGAGGTCGGGTTCGGACAGGCCCAGCTCGCGGCCGACGGCCCGGCTGAGGGCGGCCACCCGCCGGGCGTGCCCGGCCGGGGTGTACCCGGCGATCTCGGTCGCCCGGGCGAGCGACGCGATCGTCTGCCGGTAGGTGACCCGCACCGCCGCGTACCGCCGGAAGGAGAGCTGGGTGAGCAGCAGCGGCAGCGAGAAGACGGGCAGTGCCCACAGCCCGACCACCGCGACCGCGAGCGACATGACGGCCCCGGTCGCGCACACCGCCGAGCCGATCCCGAGGGTGGCCCGCAGTTCGTCACGCAGCAGCGGCCCGAACGGCCAGCGGGTCCGCGCGTGCGCCGTCGCCGCCGCGAGTACGGCGTCCCACAGCGTCGTGAGCACGAGCAGCGCGACGAGCAGCAGGGCGACCGCGGGCCCTCCCCACGCCGGCAACCTGCCCTGGTTGTAGAGGGGTTGGAAGCAGACGGCGGCGAAGGCGACGGTGAGGACGCGCCGGGCGAGGTGGTCGAGGGTGGGTCCGCGTCCCCGGGCGACATGCGGGACGCAGCCGATCAGGGCCGCCGCGACGACCACGGCGACGACCTGGAGGACGCCGTGTCCGGTGCGCTGGCCCGCGTTCTCGCCGAGCAGCGCGTACGCGAGGGCTCCGGCGGCTCCGAGGGGCGCCGACTCCCGTTCCTCGGCTCCGCTCCAGCGGGCCAGCTCGCCGACGGCGATGAGCACGCCGAAGGCCAGCGCCGTACCGCGGTCGTCGAGCCCGTCCCAGAGGGTGACGCCGAGGGCCAGGACGGCGAGGAGGAGGGCGAGGGCGCGTACGGCGGTGATCGTGGCGGGCGGTGCCACGGCCGACGGGAAGCGTGCGGGACGCGCGGGCAGCCCGTGCCGGGGTGCGGCGGTGGTCACGGCGCCCCCCGGCCGAGGGCGTCGGAGGCGTGCGGGGAGGCCGGTCCGGCGCCCGCGACAGCGGGTGGGCCGACGTCCGCGGTGACCGCCGGATGCCAGCCGTGCCGGCCGAGCGCCCGCACCAGCGCCGCGACCATTCCGGGGTCGAACTGCGCCCCCGCGCACCGCTCCAGCTCCTCCAGGGCCGCCGGCACCGGCCGGGCCCTGCGGTAGGACCGGGTGGAGGTCATCGCGTCGAAGGCGTCGGCGACGGCCACCACCCGGGCGAACTCGGGGATCTGCGCACCGCTCAGACCGTACGGATATCCGCTGCCGTCCAGCCGTTCGTGGTGGTGCAGGATCGCCGAGCGGGCCTCGCCGAGGAACGCGATCCCGCGGACCATCTCGTGCCCGTACTCGGGGTGCAGTTCGATGATCCGGCGTTCGTCGGGGGTCAGCGGGCCGTCCTTGCGCAGCAGCCGGGTGGGCACACCGAGCTTGCCGACGTCGTGCAGGATCCCGGCGAACCGGAGTCCCTCGACGCGGTCGGCGTCCATGCCGAGTTCGCGGGCGATCATCATGGACGCCTGGCCCACCCGCTCGCTGTGTCCGCGGGTGTAGCCGTCCTTGATGTCGACGGCCTGGACGAGGGCGCGGATGGTGGCCTGGTGGGCGGCGCGTTCCCGGTGGTACTGGGCGAAGACCCAGCAGGACACGTACATGGGGAGGAGCACGAGCAGGGCGGCGACGGGGCCGTACGGACTGCGCCAGAGCACCGCCATCATCAGTCCGGCCAGCCCGTGCGCGGCGACGGGGGCCAGCGAGCGGGCGAAGAGGCCGCGCCAGGCGGTGCGCAGCGGCGCCCGTTCGGCGAGCGCGAGGATGCCGCCGTCGAGGACGGCGAGTACGGCGCAGAAGGTGAGGACGGCGGCGCCCGCGGGCAGCAGCGCGTAGGGGAAACGGGGCGTGGCGACCGCGGCAGGGCCGCCGAGCGAGCCGTACGCCCGGGAGGCCGCCCAGACGGCGACGGCGAGCTGGGCGGCGCGCCAGACGCGGCGGGGGGTGCGCGGTCGCTGGTCGACGCGGGCGAGCAGGGCTCCGGGCAGCGCGACGAGGGCGGCGGCGGACGGGGGCAGCAGGAAGGCGCCGGCCAGCAGGACGGGGAGGAAGGTGCCCATGCCCTGGGCGGTCTCGGCGCCGGGTGACCCGGCGGCGCGCGGCCCGCGTGGCGGCGGGACGTGGTCGCAGCCGGCGTAGAGCGCGGCGAGCAGGGCGACGATCCACCAGGGGACGCGGAGGTCCGGCACGGGGGCGAGGCAGGCGAGCGCCGCGAGAACGACGCAGGCCACGTACACCCGGGCTCCCGCCGGAACCGAACCCATCTCCTCGTCCCTCCCCCGGTCTCAGGCTCCGGAGCCTAGGACGGGGAAAGCGGCATGTGGACGGGTATGCACGAATCCGCGGGCCGGGAGCCCGCGGATTAGCACGTTCGGGTGACGGACGGACGGTCTTTCGGTGTCCGAGACGGTCGCGCCGGGGTCAGGACTCCCGGGCCGTCGCGGTCACGTCGTGGTCGGGAACGGCCTGCCCCGAGCGGATCAGGTCGATGCGTCCCATGACCTTGGCCCGCAGATCGGTGGGCACGTCGTCATGACCGCAGCACCGCTTCACGAGCTTCTTGACGGCCTGTTCGAGGCCGTACTTCTCCAGGCACGGAGAGCACTCCTCGAAATGGACCTCGAACTTGGTGCAGTCCGCGTCCGGCATCTCATGATCGAGGAACTCGTAGAGATGATCGAGTACCTCACTGCAATCCGTCTCGTGCGGCTCTCCGCAGCTCATGAGCCCGAGCCTTTCGCTTCGTTCGACTCTCCGGCGCCCGCGGGAACCAGCCCGCGGTCACGGGCGTAGTCCTCCAGCATGCCGCGCAGTTGGCGACGGCCCCGGTGCAGCCGGGACATCACCGTTCCGATGGGTGTCCCCATGATGTCCGCGATCTCCTTGTACGCAAAGCCCTCTACGTCCGCGAGATACACGGCGATGCGGAATTCCTCGGGAATCGCCTGCAGCGCCTGCTTGACGTCCGAGTCGGGCAGGTGGTCGAGCGCCTGCGACTCGGCGGAGCGCAGTCCCGTCGACATGTGCGACTCGGCCCGCGCGAGCTGCCAGTCCTCGATCTCCTCGGCCGCGCTGCGCTGGGGTTCGCGCTGCTTCTTGCGGTACGAGTTGATGAAGGTGTTGGTGAGAATGCGGTACAGCCACGCCTTGAGGTTGGTGCCCTCACGGAACTGGTGGAAGGACGCGTACGCCTTGGCGTACGTCTCCTGCACCAGGTCCTCGGCGTCGGCCGGGTTGCGCGTCATGCGCAGGGCGGCCGAGTACATCTGGTCGAGGAATTCGAGCGCGTCCCGCTCGAAGCGCGCGGTGCGCTCGGCGGACGATTCCGCCGTCGCGTCGCTCGTGCCCTGGCCCTCGGGCTGCTCCGCCTGGCCGTTATCGGTCCCTGCGTCGGTCCCAGTGACCGGACCCACCTCCTCCAGCGATGTAGCGAGACCGAGACCGGTCCCACTGGAATCGGAGAATAGACGACCTTCGGTCGGGGCGGCTTGCCCAGCCGCCGGGGAGGGACGTACATCCTGGCCGCCCGGTGTCCGAACCGGAGTGTTCTTACCCGCGTGCAGCACCGTCCAGTCAAGGTCAGCGCGGCTGCTGCGGCTCGGGCAGAAGGTCGAACCCATGCGGCGGACTTCCTCTCGTACGAACGGTCCAGCACGCGCTCCGTGCTGTCTGATCCGCACAACAGTGGTCCGTCACGCAACATTCCCGGGCATCACCCGAGTGACGCGGACCACCGCACGACGCCGTCCGTGACGATCTCCAGCGCCTCCTCCTGGCCGAGCGGCGCCCTCTTCGGTACGGCGAAGCCGTGGTCCGCGTACGCCACCTCGACCAGTTCGAACGAGCCGTCCGGGAACTCCTGCGGTCGGCCGAACGGGTCGTTGCCGCCCTGGACGACGAGCGTGGGCACCCTGGAGCCGAGCAGTTCGTCCGCCCGGGACTTCTCCGGCCTGCCCGGCGGGTGCAGCGGAAAGCTGAGGGCGAGGACGGCGGCGGCGCCGAGCTCGGACGCGGTGCGGCAGGCGACGCGGGCGCCCGCGCTGCGGCCGCCGGAGATCACCGGCAGTCCGGGTTTCGCGAGGGCCGGCCACACCCCGCGCCAGCCGACGTCCAGCGTCTTCGGCGCGGGCGCCACCTTCTTGCCGGCCACCCGCCAGGGCTGTTCGACGAGGGCGACGCTGACCCCGTGCCCGGGGAGCACCTCGGCGAGCGCCCGGAGGTCCCTGGCCTCGATGCCGCCGCCCGCGCCGTGGCTCACGGCGAGAAGGAGCCGCGGGTCCGCCGCCCGGTGCCAGGTGACGCGGGCCGGGCCGGCGTCCGTCTCGATCGTCTCGCTCACACTGTTGATCTCGGTCACGTCAGAAGAGTGTGCCCTCCTCGGGCCCCTCCAGCTCCTTCAGCAGCTCCGGTCCGTTGTTGCGGACGTTGCTGACCGCCGTGGACACGGGGAACGCGCGCATCAGTCCGGTGGGCGGCGGGGCGAGCAGGTCACGCAGGGCGTCCGGGTCCGTGCCGGCCGGGTCGAGCCAGCTGTCCCAGAGGTCCGGGGTGAGCATCAGGGGCATCCGGGGGTGGATGTCGGCCAGCGCCCGCGGGCCCTCGTCGGGCGCCGCCGCGAGCGGCGTGGTCTCCGCCTCGGTCGTGATCACCGAGCAGGTCACCCACCAGGCCAGTGGGTGCTCGTCCGGCAGGGTCCGGTCCCGCCAGAACTCGTAGAGCCCGGCCATCGCGAAGACCGAGCCGTCCGCCGGGGTCACGAAGTACGGCTGCTTGCGCGGCCGCTTCTTCTTGCCCTCGACCTCCAGGTCGCGCTCGGCGGTGCCGGTGACCCACTCGTAGTAGCCGTCGGCCGGGACGATGCAGCGCCGCGAGGTGAAGGCCCGGCGGTACGAGGGCTTCTCGTGCACCGTCTCGGCCCGCGCGTTGATCATCCGGGCGCCGCCCTCGGGTGTCTTGGCCCAGGACGGTACGAGCCCCCACTTCAGCTTGCGCAGCTGGCGAACCGGCCTCGGGCTGTCCGCGTCCTTAACAGGACGGTCGAGGACGGCGTAGACCTCCTTCGTCGGGGCCACGTTGTAGTCGGGAGCCAGAGTCTCCTCGACGTCCCACTTCTCGATCTCGAAGATTCCTGCGAGATCCTCGGGTCGACGACTCGCCGCATACCGTCCGCACATACGTGCCAGACTGCCAGACTCCGCGTCACGAGAGGGAGCCCCCGCCCACCATGGACAGCACCGCATCCACCTCGCTGGCCTCCCTCAGCACGCTGTGGGACGAGGTCTTCGGCAGCCAGCCGGACCCCGATCTGTGGGTGGTGATCGCCACTCTGGTCGCGGCCCTCGCGGCGGTCGTCCCGCACGGGGTGTGGCGCCTCTCCCGCAACGCCGTGACCATCGCGCACGAGGGCGGCCACGGACTGGTCGCGCTGCTCACCGGCCGCAGCCTGAGCGGCATCCGGCTGCACTCCGACACCAGTGGCCTGACCGTGAGCCGCGGCAAGCCGACCGGCCTGGGCATGATCCTGACGGCCGCGGCGGGCTACACCGCTCCCCCGCTGCTCGGCCTCGGCGGCGCGGCCCTCCTCGCCGCCGGACACATCACCCTGCTGCTGTGGCTGGCCACGGCCCTGCTGATAGCCATGCTGGTGATGATCCGCAACGCGTACGGCGCGCTGACCGTGATCCTCGCCGGCGGAACGTTCGTGATGGTGTCCTGGCTCACCGGACCCCAGGTGCAGGCGGCGTTCGCGTACGCCGTGGTGTGGTTCCTGCTTCTCGGCGGTGTCCGGCCGGCCTTCGAGCTCCAGGCGAAGCGGATGCGCGGCAACGCGGGCGACTCGGACGCCGACCAGTTGTCGCGGCTCACCCACGTACCGGCGGGGCTGTGGCTGTTCCTGTTCCACGCCGTGTCGTTGTGCGCGCTGATGGGCGGCGCGCGGTGGCTGCTGGAGGTGTGAGCCGGCCGACCGGCCCCTCGCCGGCGCTGAGGGGTCCCGAGCTGCGGCGCGGCCGTCCGCGACGACCCGGGCACGGGGCCCTCCCCGGGCCCGTCCGACGGGGTCTTCGGCCGCGACGGACCAACGGCAGCCCGGCCTCCAGCCGATAAAGTGGAGCGCATGACCGCGAACCCCGCCCACACCGCCCTCTGGCCCGCCCCGTACGCAAGCGGAGCCGTCGACGCGACGGTCCACGTGCCGGGGTCCAAGTCGGTCACCAACCGCGCTCTCGTGCTGGCCGCACTGGCCTCCGAGCCGGGCTGGCTGCGCCGCCCGCTGCGTTCCCGCGACACCCTGCTGATGGCGGGCGCGCTGCGCGCCATGGGCGTGGGCATCGAGGAGACGGTCGCCTCCAGCTCCACCGTCGCGGCGGGCCCGGACGCCTCCGGCGAGGCCTGGCGGATCATCCCCTCGGGCCTGCGCGGCCCGGCCACGGTCGACGTCGGCAACGCCGGCACCGTCATGCGTTTCCTGCCCCCGGTCGCCGCGCTCGCGGACGGCCCCATCCGGTTCGACGGCGACCCGCGGTCCTACGAGCGTCCGCTGCACGGAGTGATCGACGCGCTGCGGCTGCTCGGCGCCCGCATCGACGACAACGACCGCGGCGCGCTGCCGCTGACCGTGCACGGCCAGGGCTCCCTGGACGGCGGCCCGGTGGAGATCGACGCCTCGTCGTCCTCCCAGTTCGTGTCCGCCCTGCTGCTCTCGGCGCCGCGCTTCAACCAGGGCGTCGAGGTCCGGCACACCGGCTCGACGCTCCCCTCCATGCCGCACATCCGGATGACCGTCGACATGCTGCGCGCGGTCGGCGCCCAGGTGGACACCCCGGAGTCGGGCGGCGAGCCGAACGTGTGGCGGGTGACGCCGGGCGCGCTGCTCGGCCGCGACCTGATCGTCGAGCCCGACCTGTCGAACGCCCAGCCGTTCCTCGCCGCGGCCCTCGTGACCGGCGGCACGGTCGTCGTGCCCGACTGGCCGGCCCACACCACCCAGCCCGGTGACCGGCTGCGGGAGATCTTCACCGAGATGGGTGGTTCCTGCGAACTCACCGAGAGCGGACTGGAGTTCACCGGTTCGGGTGCTGTCCACGGGATCGACGTGGACCTCGGCGAGGTCGGTGAGCTGACCCCGGGCATCGCGGCGGTCGCGGCGCTCGCCGACTCGCCCTCCACCCTGCGGGGCGTGGCCCACCTGCGGCTGCACGAGACGGACCGGCTGGCCGCGCTCACCAAGGAGATCAACGAACTCGGCGGCGACGTCACCGAGACCGCCGACGGTCTGCACATCCGGCCGCGCCGGCTGCACGGCGGCGTCTTCCACACGTACGACGACCACCGCATGGCGACGGCCGGCACGATCCTCGGGCTGGCGGTGGAGGGCGTCCAGATCGAGAACGTGGCGACGACCGCGAAGACCCTGCCGGACTTCCCCGACCTGTGGACCGGAATGCTCGGGAACTGACGGGCGGACCTGGATCATGCGCCGTTACAACAAGAACACCGACGAGGACGACATCCGCCAGCGGCCGAACCGCAAGGGCAACCGTCCGCGGACGAACATCCGCCCCAAGCACGAGGAAGCCGTCGAGGGCATGGTCCTCACGGTCGACCGCGGGCGGCTGACCTGCCTGGTCGACGACCGGATCGTGATGGCGATGAAGGCCCGCGAACTGGGCCGCAAGGCCGCCGTCGTCGGCGACCGGGTGGCCATCGTCGGCGACCTGTCCGGTGAGAAGGACACGCTCGCCCGTATCGTCCGCATCGAGCCGCGCACCTCCGTACTGCGCCGCACGGCCGACGACGACGACCCCTTCGAGCGCGTGGTCGTCGCCAACGCCGACCAGCTCGCCATCGTCACCGCCCTCGCCGACCCCGAGCCCCGCCCCCGGCTGATCGACCGCTGTCTGGTGGCGGCCTTCGACGGCGGCCTCACCCCGCTCCTCGTCCTGACGAAGTCGGACCTCGCGCCGCCGGACAAGTTCCTGGAGCTGTACGGCGCGCTGGACATCCCGTACGTGGTGACCAGCCGCGAGGAGTTGCAGAGCGAGGCAGCGGCCGACCTGGTGCGGGAACAACTGGTCGGCAGGATCACGGCGTTCGTCGGCCACTCGGGCGTCGGCAAGACGACCCTGGTGAACGCGCTGGTGCCGCCGGAGCAGCGCCGGACGACCGGTCACGTCAACGCGGTCACCGGCCGCGGCCGGCACACCACGACCTCCGCGCTGGCCCTGCCGCTGGCGGGCAAGGAGGGCGGATGGCTCGTCGACACCCCCGGCGTCCGGTCCTTCGGCCTGAACCACGTCGACCCGTCCCGGGTCATCCACGCCTTCCCCGACCTCGAACCCGGCACCGAGGGCTGTCCGCGCGCGTGCAGCCACGACGAGCCGGAGTGCGCGCTCGACCAGTGGGTGGCGGACGGTCACGCGGATCCGCAGCGGCTCTACTCGCTGCGCCGGCTGCTCGCCACCCGGGAGCGCCACGAGGGCGACTGACGTCGGCGTGTTTGCGTGGGTCCGTGGTCGGTAAGGGCTTCTCCCGGCCGTTGAATGCATAATCGCACCGAGCCGGATCCGGACCAGCCAAGGCAGTCGACGTGCGGACAAGGGAGGACACGACATGGCGTGGCTGCTGGTCGTTGTGGCGGGACTGCTCGAAACCGGCTTCGCCGTCTGTCTGAAGCTCTCGCACGGCTTCACCAGACTCTGGCCCACCGTGGCCTTCTGCGTCTTCGCCCTCGGCAGCTTCGGGCTGCTGACGCTGTCCCTGAAGAAGCTCGACGTCGGGCCGGCGTACGCGGTGTGGACGGGGATCGGCGCGGCGGGCACCGCCATCTACGGCATGATCTTCCTCGACGACCTGGTCTCGGTCCTCAAGATCGTCTCGATCAGCTTCGTCATCATGGGCGTCATCGGCCTCCAGCTGTCGGGTTCGGCCCAATGAGGCTTCGAGCGCGAGACACCCCGGCCGACTTCAGAGCCCGTGCCGCAGCGACGGCGCCAGAGCGGCCTTGACCAGGTCCGTGGCCCCGCCCTCGGCGGGCGGCGCGATCACGCACGACAGCCCGAGCCGGACGACGAGTTCGCACGACCGCGTGACCTCGGCGGCCTCCGCCCGGGAGACACCGAGGGTGGCGACGGCCCGGTCCCTCACCAGCGCCACGAAGTCCGCGGGCGAGGGCAGCGGCCCGTCCGCCCGCCGCTGCGCGGGCACCACGGACGCGGACGGTACGGCGGACAGGCCGGGCGAGGGCAGCCGTTCGGCCCAGCACCCGGTGAGCATCGCCCGCACGAGCGCGTTGCTGCGCGCCGCCGAGGCCGTCCACTCGACGGCCGCGACCAGCCGGTCCCGGGCGTCCGTGTGGGTGGCGAGCGCCCGGTCGACCCCGGCGAGATAGGCGTCGGCCTCCCGGCGTACGAGAGCGCGCGCGAGGCCGTCCTTGCTCCCGAACTCGTTGTAGAGCGTCTGGCGTGACACCCCCGCCACGGCGGCCACGTCGACCATCCGCACGGCCGACCACGCTCTGCGCGCCAGCGCCGTGTAGGCGGCGTCCAAGAGGGATTCTCGCGCTGCGGGCATCATCGCCTCCCTGGGGCGAGCGGCTCTGCAGCCAGATTTGACGCGCACGGAAGCACTGTCAAGGGTCCGCGGCGTCTCCGGCGGGTTCACCGCGTGTACGGAGGGCGCACGCAGCCGGACCGCACGCGTCCCCGCCCGGCCGCACGCCCCCGACCCTCAGGCCGACGAACTCTGCCGGCGCGGGCAGCGGATCATCCTCCGGTCCCCTGTAGCCCCGTCCCGACGCGGACAGATACGGTTCGGTCATGCCCGACTATCTCGATGACCTGCGGCTCGCCCATGTCCTCGCGGACGCCGCCGACGCCGCGACGATGGACCGGTTCAAGGCGCTCGACCTGAAGGTCGAGACCAAGCCGGACATGACGCCGGTGAGCGAGGCGGACAAGGCCGCCGAGGAGATCATCCGCGGGCATCTCCAGCGGGCCAGGCCGCGCGACGCGGTCCTCGGCGAGGAGTACGGCGTCGAGGGCACCGGCCCGCGCCGCTGGGTCGTGGACCCGATCGACGGCACCAAGAACTACGTCCGCGGCGTCCCCGTCTGGGCGACGCTGATCTCCCTGATGGAGGCGGCGGAGGGCGGCTACCAGCCGGTCGTCGGCCTGGTCTCCGCGCCCGCGCTCGGCCGCCGCTGGTGGGCGGCGAAGGGCCACGGCGCCTTCACCGGCCGCAGCCTGTCCTCCGCGAGCCGGCTGCGGGTCTCCAGCGTGTCCCGGATGTCCGACGCCTCGTTCGCGTACTCGTCGCTGTCCGGCTGGGAGGACCAGGGCCGTCTCGACGGTTTCCTCGACCTCACGAAGGCCGTCTGGCGCACCCGCGGGTACGGCGACTTCTGGCCGTACATGATGGTGGCCGAGGGCGCCGTGGACATCTGCGCCGAACCCGAGCTGTCGCTCTGGGACATGGCGGCGAACGCGATCGTGGTGACCGAGGCGGGCGGCTCCTTCACCGGACTCGACGGCCGTCCCGGCCCGCACAGCGGCAACGCGGCCGCGTCGAACGGCATCCTGCACGACGAGATGCTCGGTTACCTCAACCAGCGCTACTGACCCTGGGTGGGCGGTGGTTGACGCGGCGGCGGTGAGCGTCGGTCGACACCGCGCCGACGGGTGGCCCCGGGCCGCTCACCGGCCTTGACCCCACCCGGCGGTTCTTTACCCCGGCAGGAGACGCCGGGCGCGACTCCTGAGCAGCCCCGGTCGGCCCGGGACTGCTGAGTACTCCTCGGGCGCCCCCGAACTCACCGCACGCGCCCTCTTGTTGACCCTCCCTTTAACTGCGACTCTGAGAGCTCCCCCACTTGTGAACTTGTGAACCGTTTCTCCAGTGCCGCATCGGGAGTTCGGCGGTTCACCAAGGAGGTGGCTCCAGCCCATGCTCGTCCGCGACGCCATGAGCACGGTGGTCCTCACCATCGGCCCGACCCACACGCTCCGCCAGGCGGCCAGACTGATGTCGGCGCGCCGCGTCGGGGCGGCGGTGGTCCTCGACGAGGACTCCTCCGGCCTCGGCATCCTCACCGAGCGCGACATCCTCAACTCCCTCGCCCTGGGCCAGAATCCCGACACCGAGACCGCCTGCACCCACACCACCACCGACGTCGTCTTCGCCGCTTCCGGCTGGACCCTGGAGGAGGCCGCGTCCGCGATGACGCACGGTGGCTTCCGGCATCTGATCGTGCTCGACGACGACGGACCGGTCGGCATCGTCTCGGTCCGCGACATCATCCGCTGCTGGGCTCCGGCGCGGCAGCAGATCCCCGCCTGACCCGCGCAGGGCGGGCACGGCACGTACGACCCGGAAAACGAGCGGGCCGGAGCCCCGGGGTCACCCGGAGTTCCGGCCCGCCGCCCACGACAAGCGCCGGCCGTCAGCCGCGGAGGGCCTGGACCGCGGCGTCCAGCCGCTTGCCGAAGTCACTGTCCGCCAGGCGGAAGTTGCGCACCGCGCGCTCGGCGATGTCCTCACGGGAGACCTTGGCGATGAACCCCGCCAGGTTCTCGATCAGCCGATCCTTCTCGCCCTCGGACATCAGCCGGTAGAGGTCGCCCGCCTGCACGAAGTCGTCGTCCTCCGCGTGGACCGGGGCCGGGCCGTTCCCGGTGTGTCCGTCGACGGGGACGGGCCGCCACAGCGGCCGGTCCGTCTGGACCGGTCCGCCGAAGCTGTTCGGCTCGTAGTTCCTCGCCGCGCCGTGACGGCCGTCGTACAGCGCGCCGTCGCGCGCGTGGGTGCGCGCTTCCGCGGCGTGCGGGCGGTTCACCGGCAGATGCCCGGCGTTGATCCCGACGCGGTAGCGGTGCGCGTCCCCGTACGCGAACAGGCGCCCCTGGAGCATCTTGTCGGGCGAGGGCCCGATGCCCGGCACGAAGTGGGCCGGCGAGAAGACGCTCTGCTCCACCTCGGCGAACACGTTCTCCGGGTTGCGGTTCAGCTCCAGCCGGCCGATCTCGACGGGCGGGTAGTCCTCGTGCGGCCACACCTTGGTGAGGTCGAACGGGTTGAAGCGGTACGTCGCCGCCTCGGCCGCCGGCATGATCTGCACCTGCACGGTCCAGGACGGGAAGTCGCCGCGCTCGATGGCCTCGCGCAGGTCCCTCTGGTGGGAGTCGGGGTCCACGCCGGAGAGACGGACCGCCTCCTCGGTGGTGAGGTTCCTGATGCCCTGGTCGGTCTTGAAGTGGTACTTGACCCAGAAGACCTCGCCGGCCGCGTTGTTCCACTGGTAGGTGTGCGAGCCGTAGCCGTTCAGGTGGCGGTAGGTGGCGGGGATCCCGCGGTCACCGAAGAGCCAGGTCACCTGGTGGGTGCTCTCCGGGCTCAGACCCCAGAAGTCCCACACGTTGTCGGCCTCCTGGGAGCCCGTGTACGGGTCGCGCTTCTGCGTGTGGATGAAGTCCGGGAACTTGATGGCGTCCTTGATGAAGAACACCGGGGTGTTGTTGCCGACGAGGTCGTAGTTGCCCTCCTCGGTGTAGAACTTCAGCGCGAAGCCGCGGGGGTCGCGCACGGCGTCCGCCGAGCCGAGGTTCCCGGCCACGGTCGAGAAGCGCAGGAACGTCTCGGTCCGCTTGCCCACCTCGGAGAGGAACGCCGCCCGCGTCCACCGCGAGACGTCACGGGTCAGCGTGAACGTGCCGTACGCCCCGGCACCCCGCGCGTGGACGACGCGCTCCGGAATGCGCTCACGGTTGAAGTGCGCGAGCTTCTCCAGCAGGAGCTGGTCCTGGACGAGGACGGGCCCGCCGGCGCCCGCGGTCTCACTGTTCTGGTTGTCGGCGACCGGCGCTCCGGCCTCCGTCGTCAGCGGTCCCTGCGTCATGTGCGCCTCCAGCGTCATCCAGGCCGGCTCGACTCCCCGGCCAGTACCGAACCAGATCCTACAATGGACTTTGTCTAAGTCAATTCACCTTCCAAAGTCACACCCATTCGGGATCTGGTTCACCTGCTGTTAGGCTGATGTGTATGAGTGACCTGTTGGAACGACTGCGCGGACGCGGCTGGCGGATGACATCGCAGCGGCGTGTCGTGGCCGAGGTGCTCGACGGCGACCACGTCCATCTGACGGCCGACGAGGTGCACGCCCGGGCCGTGGCCAAGCTGCCCGAGATCTCCCGGGCGACCGTCTACAACACGCTGGGTGAGCTGGTCTCCCTGGGCGAGGTGTTGGAGGTCGCCACCGACAAGCGCGCGAAGCGGTACGACCCGAACGCGCACCGGCCGCACCACCACCTGGTCTGCGCCCAGTGCGGCGCGATCCGTGACGTCCACCCGGGCGGCGACCCGCTCGGGGACCTCCCGGACACCGAGCGCTTCGGTTTCACGGTGTCGGGTGTCGAGATGACGTACCGCGGCGTCTGCCCGAACTGCGCGGCGGCGTAACAGCGCGACACAGAGCCACACGAAAGCCCCGGCACGCCAAGCGCGCCGGGGCTTTCGACCGTCCATCGGTCAGACGGCGGTGAGACGGCGGGCGCCGGAGAAGGCGGCGCGGTTCCCGAAAACACCGAGGGCCGGAACCCTTTCGGATTCCGGCCCTCGGCCTTCAGTAGCGGGGACAGGATTTGAACCTGCGACCTCTGGGTTATGAGCCCAGCGAGCTACCGAGCTGCTCCACCCCGCGTCGTTGAACTGAACAGTACGTCACTGCTGCGGACCAGCGCAAATCAGTTGTCCGGAGAGCCACGGAGGCCGGTCGCCACAAGGAAACGGGGCACTCGGAGGCCGAGGACGCGCCCCCCGAGCCGCCCGCCTTCGCCCACGCCGGGGAGACCCCGGTGACGCCACGGGGGCCGCCCTCGGAACCGGCGACGGGACCGCGCGGGCACCCCAGGGCACGCCGCCTCAGGCGGACAGTTCCTCCCGCAGCGCGTCCCGCAGCCGGGCCGCGCGCTCGGCGACCTCCGCAGGCCCCAGGGACACCGCGCGGTCGGCCCAGCGCTGGCCCTCCGCGAGCTCCCCGCGGCGCGCGTAGACGAGGGCCAGCCGGAGCGCCGCCCGTCCGTGGCCGGCGTCGGCCGCCCGGGTCCACCAGAGCGCCGCCTCCGGCTCGCTGCCCTCACGGGCCAGCAACAGCCCGAGGTTGAAGGCGCCGTTGCGCGACCCCGCCTCGGCGGCCTCGCGGTACCAGCGGGCCGCCTCCACCACGTCGCCCCGCGCCGCGGCCAGCATCCCGACCCGCACCTGTGCGCGCCGGTGCCCCTGCGACGCCGCCCGCTCGTACCACTCCTCGCACTCGCTCTTCTCCTGCGTGGGCTCGCCCAGTTCGTGCGCGGGCGCCGGCGGGCGGCGGGCGTCGAGCACGGCGGCGAGCCGGTACGCGGCCTCGGCGCTGCCCCCTCCCGCCGCACAGCGCAGGTGCCGCTCGGCGGCCCGCTCGTCGCCCTCCCGCAGCCGCGCGATGGCGACCTGGAGCGCGGCCTCCGTGTGTCCGGCTGCGGCCGCCCGCTCGTACCACCGCAGGGCGGCGGCGTCGTCGCTGTCGGTCGCGCGTCCGGCGTGCAGGATGCCGAGGTTGAACGCGGCGTCCACGCTGCCGGCCTCCGCCGCCTTGGAGAACCAGGGCTCGGCCCCGGCCGCGTCACCGACCTGGAGCAGCAGGATCGCCAGCGCGTTCGCGGCCTCACGGTGACCGGCGTAGGCGGCGCGCCGATACCACTGCTCGGCCTGCGCGGTCCGGCCCTGCTCCACGCAGAGCAGCGCGAGGTTGTACGCGCCGTTCACGTCGCCCGCGTCCATCGCGGCGCGGTACCACCGCTCGGCGGTCTGCGTCTCACCCCGCTCGGCGTGCAGGGCACCCAGGGCGTTGGCGGCGTTCCCGTCGCCGTCCTGCGCGGCCCGCAGCCACCACACGGCGGCGCTCTCGCTGTCCCCCGCGTCGCGCAGCAGGAATCCGAGGGCGCAGGCGGCCCGCGCCTCGCCGTCCTTCGCGGACGTCAGGTACCAGCGCCCGGCCTCCTTGAGATGGCCCCGCTTCTCCAGGATGGCGCCGAGGTGCAGGGCGGCCCGTCGGTGCCCGCGCGCCGCGGCCTGCCGGTACCACTGTTCGGCGTCCTCGCCCGCCGCTCCGATGACACCGTTGTCCGCCACGGCCTGGCCCGATTCGAGGGCCTTGCGGTCGAGCGCGCGCGCCAGCCGGTAGGCGGCCTCGCGGTGCCCGCGCTCCGCGGCGGAGCGCATCCACTGCTCGGCGCCCACGTCGCCGCGGTGCTCCAGCAGGTCCGCGAGCGCGTACGCGCCCAGGGCGTGGCCCTGTTCCGCGGACTGGCGCAGCCAGTACTCGGCGGCCGGCTCGTCACCGCGCTCGCGGTGGTGCCGGCCGAGCGCGTGCGCCGCGGCCGCGCTGCCCGCGACGGCGGCGATCCGCCACCATCCGGCGGCCTCGTCGGCGTACCCGCGCTGATGCAGGAGGACACCCAGGTTGTTGGCCGCGGCACGGTCGCCCGCGGCGGTCGCCGCGCGCAACTGCGGCTCGGCCGCGTCGAGATCACCCCGGCGCAGCAGCATGGCCCCGAGGACGCTCATCGCCTCGACGTCGCCGGCCTCGGCCGCCGACCACTGGCGTGCCTCCTCGGCAGCCTCGCCGGTTTCGTCCCGGTCGGAAGGCTGCGTGAGATCCACAGGCTGCTCAAAGTCGGCAGGCTGCGCAAACCGCCCTGTATCCAACAGAGTTGCCTTGTCCCCCATAACGTCCATCGTCGCACCACCTGCAACCTGGGTACACCTGGTATACCGCAGCCAGTGAGGTCACTTCAGCGTTTTGTCGACATGCCCACAGAGAGACAAGTGAAACACAGATCCCTCAACTCCCCACGTATGGCGCAGCACTTCCTGGGAGTCGCCAGGTCACCGGGTGCGCCTCGGCGTGGCGTCACACACGCCGAAGGCCCGGATCCATGAACTGGATCCGGGCCTTCGACTTCAGTAGCGGGGACAGGATTTGAACCTGCGACCTCTGGGTTATGAGCCCAGCGAGCTACCGAGCTGCTCCACCCCGCGCCGTTGTTCTGCAACCGTATCACGGCGCGGGGTGGGCTTCTGATCAGCTGCTTCCGGAGCCCTTGTCGCTGCTCGGAGTGCTACTGGGGCTGCCGCTCGGACTGCTCTTCTTGTCGCCGCTCTTGTCCGTGCTCTTGTCGGCGCCGGAGCCGCCACTGCCGGCCTTGTCCGCCTTGTTCTGCGCGTCCTCGGCCTTCTTCAGCGCGTCCTGCAGATCCTTCTGCGCCTCTCCGTACGCCTGCCAGTCGCCCTTCTTGAGGGCTTCCTGGCCCTGGTCGAAGGCCTTCTGGGCGTCCTCCAGAGCCGCCTGCACCGTCGGGTTGCTCGACGTCGGCGGTTTCGTGGTGTTCTCGTCCGGTGGTGGCTGGGTCGAACTCTCGGCCCCGAAGACCTTGTTGAGCGCCTGGTCCAGCGTGCTCTCGAAGGCCGTGCTGCCTCCGTAGGTGACCAACACCTTGCGCAGCAGCGGGTACTTGAGGTCGCCACCGCGGACGTACACGGGTTCCACGTAGAGGAGTCCGCCGTCGAGGGGCACCGTCAGGAGGTTGCCGTACTCCACCTTGGAATCGCCGCGTTCGAGAAGGCTGATGGACTCGGCGATGGACGGTTCGGAGTTGAACTGGCTCTGCACCCGTTTCGGCCCGTCGACGGTTTTGCCCGTCGGCAGTTTCAGGATGCTGATCTTGCCGTAGTCCGGTGTGCCCGCCTCGGCGTCGACGGACATGAACGCGGCGAGGTTGTCCCGGCCGTTCGGTGTCATCGTCGTCGTGAGCGAGAACGCCTGTGACGTCTCCCCCGGCAGTTTCATGCTGAGGTAGTACGGCGGCACGGCGCTGCCCGAGTTGTTGCTCGGGTCGTCCGGGACCTGCCACACCTCGCTGCCGCTGAGGAACGTCTGCGCGTCCTTCACGTGGTAGCGGGTGAGCAGTTCACGCTGGACCTTGAACAGGTCCTGCGGGTACCGCAGATGGGCCATCAGGTCGGGCGAGATCGAGTCCTTCGCCTTCACCGTGTTCGGGAACGCCTTCATCCAGGTCTTCAGGACCGGGTCCTTGGTGTCCCACTGGTAGAGCTTGACCTCGCCGGTGTACGCGTCGACGGTCGCCTTCACCGAGTTGCGGATGTAGTTGACCTGGTTCTGCTGGGCCACCACCGCCCGCTGGTTGTTGGCCGCCGTCAGCGAGTCCGCCGTGGTGTCGCCGAGGGTGGTGCGGGAGGCGTACGGATAGCCGTTGGTCGTGGTGTACGCGTCGACGATCCACTGGATCTTGTGGTTGACGACGGCCGGGTAGGCGTCGCCGTCGATGGTGAGCCAGGGGGCCACCGCCTCGACGCGCTCCTTGGGCGTGCGGTTGTAGAGGATCCGGGAACCCTCGCCGATCGCGCCCGAGTAGAGGATCTGCGGCTCGCCGAACGCCACCGCGTACGCGGCGCGGTTGACCGGGCTGGAGAGGCTGATGCCGCTCTTGCCCTTGTAGCTGGTGGTCTTCTCACCGCTGTCGTCGGAGTAGTCGATCTCCTTCTGGGGACCGCCGACGATCGAGTACTGGGTGGTCTTCTCGCCGTAGTAGATCTGCTGCTGGTACTCGCCGAGGTCACCCCTCGACGGCAGGTTGTACTCGGTGAAGACCGGCCGGCCCTCGCTGTCGGCCGTGGTGCCCTTGGCCGCGACGACGCCGTATCCGTGGGTGTAACGGAAGTGGTCGTTGATCCAGTTGCTCTTCGGGATGCCCGCGAGGTTCAGCTCACGGAGACCGATGACGGTGTCCTGGTCCTTGCCGTCCTTGCTGTACCGGTCGACGTCCAGGTTCGACGGGAAGCCGTAGTAGTTCCGCACCTGCTGGAGCTGCTGGAACGTGGGCGACACGACGTTCGGGTCCATGAGCCGGATGCTCGCCGCCGTGTCGGCGTCGTCCCGGAGCTTGGCCTTGTCCTTGGTGTCGCTCGACCCCGGGTAGTCCTTCACGTCGGTGCCGTCGATCCCGTACGCCTCGCGGGTCGCCTTGAGGTTCTTCTCGACGTACGGCGCTTCCTTGGCCTGCTCGTTCGGCTGGACCTGGAACTTCTGCACGATCGCCGGGTACAGCCCGCCGATGAGGATCGCCGACAGCACCATCAGGCCGAAGCCGATGACGGGCAGCTGCCAGGTGCGCCGCCACAGGGTGGCGAAGAAGAGCAGCGCGCAGATGACGGCGATGCAGAACAGGATCGTCTTGGCCGGCAGATAGGCGTTCGCGTCGACGTACCGCAGGCCCGTCCAGTTGCCCGTCGCCTTGAAGTCACTGGACTTCACCGCGAGGCCGTACCGGTCGAGCCAGTAGGCGACCGCCTTCAGGGCCACGAAGATGCCGAGGAGCACCGAGAGATGCCCGGTCGCCGCGGCCGTGGCACGCGCGCCCGGGCTGGTGACCCGCAGGCCGCCGTAGAGGTAGTGCGTGAGCGCGGCGGCGATCAGGGAGAGCACGGCCGCGGCGAAGCCGAAGCCGAGCAGGAACCGGTACCAGGGCAGGTCGAAGGCGTAGAACGAGACGTCGAGGTGGAACTGGGGGTCCTTCTGGTGGAAGGGCACTCCGTTCACCCACATCAGCCACGTGCGCCACTGGCCCGAGGCGGACGCGCCGGCGATCAGTCCCACCACGGAGACGATGCCCACCAGCAGCCACCGCTTGTAGGGCGCGATGCCCATGCGGTAGCGGTCGAGGCTCTGTTGCTCCATGGACATGGCGCTCAGCGGCGGACGCAGCCGGTGCGCCAGCCAGATGTTGAAGCCGACCGCGGCCGCCATGAGCAGGCCGAAGACGAAGAAGAGCCCGATCTTGGTCCACAGGGTGGTGGTGAAGACCGACGAGTAGTGAACCGATCTGTACCAGAGCCAGTCCGTCCAGAACCCCGCGAACATGACGAAGGCCATGGCCAGAACGGCCAGGACGCCCAGTGTCATGAGCAGGGTCCGGACACGCCGGGACGGCCGGCCCACTCTCATCCGTGGCCCCGTCGGGCCTCCGCCGCGGTCCGGCATCTGGAAAGCCAAGGTGCGCACCTCGAAGTCGCTGTTGATCCGTCAGGCCCCCCGACTTGGAGAGCCGTCCGTAAGGCTCCGTGATCGAGGAGCCTCATCTATGCAACTTACTCACGCTTTACTCGGTTCCCGTTTCCGGGTACGAACGAGGCAGGATTGTGACCATGTCCAACACTCCCATGGCAGCGAGCCCCCTCACCCGGGCCGTACTCGAGATCGACGAGTACGCATCCGGCCTCGGCTGGGACCAGCCCGCCCGCCTCTTCGCCCTCGTAGACACCGCACGCCTGCGGACCCAGGAACCCGGCCTCGCCCGCCAGCTCGGCCTGGAGGACGAGCAGGCGACCACCGGTCTGACCCCCGTCGAGCAGGACGAGATCCCTGCCGGCAAGCCGCTCGACGAGTTCCTCGGCACCATCGCCTGGCCCGACGCCGTGGTGGGCTGCGCGCTCACCGTGGAGCGGCTGATGCTGCCGCCGTCCGCCGAGGCGTCCGTCCCGGAAGGCCTCAGCGGCAAGAAGCTCACCCAGTGGGTCGCCGCGCACCCGGACCGCCAGGAGGTCCGGATGACGGTCGGCGTGCTGCGTGACGGAACCCGCGACTCCGCCCTGCGGCTGCGGGAGAAGGACGCGTCGACGGAGGTCCTCACGGGCGCGGGCCTGGTGCCCGGCCTCGCGGACGCGCTGTCCGCGACCTTCGCCGACTGAGACGTTCGCGCGGACCGGTCCGCGTGGTGACGACGTGAGAGGGGGCGCCCCGGAGTTCCGGGGCGCCCCCTCTCACGTCACGCGCGCGGGCGGCGCCGTTCGGCCTCCGCGGTGTCCGTCAGCCCTTGGTGGTGCACTTCGGCAGGTCGGAGGTCCGGCCCGCGCTGATGTCCTTGAGGGCGTTCATCGCGTCGTCGATGGTGTTGACCTTGACGAGCGTGAGCCCGCTCGGGGTGTCCTTGGCCGCGGCGGCGCAGTTGTCCTTCGGCGTCAGGAAGTACTGGGCGCCCTTGTCGCGCGCGCCGACGGTCTTCATCTCGATGCCGCCGATGGGGCCGACCTTGCCGTTGTCCTCGATGGTGCCGGTGCCGGCCACGAACTTGCCGCCGGTGAGGTTCCCCGGGGTGAGCTTGTCCACGATGCCGAGCGCGAACATCAGGCCGGCGCTCGGGCCGCCGACGTCGGCGAGCTTGATGTCGATGGTGAAGGGGTACGTGTGGTCGGTCCCGGCCGAGATCCCGACGATGGCACGGTCGCTGCCCTTGTCGTCGGACGTGGTCGTGGTGATCGTCACGTTCTTGGTCGCGGTCGCCGTCGTGTGCTCCTTCTCGGCGGCGGCCTGCTCCTTGGCGGGCACGATCGTGAACACGACCTTGTCACCGGGCTTGTGCTTGGTGACCAGCTTCGCGACGTCGTCGGGCGCCTTCACCACGGTGCCGTCGACGGACTTGATGACGTCACCGGCGTGCAGTCGGCCCTCGGCCGGGGAACCCTTGAGGACGGTGGAGACGATCACCCAGGACTTCACCGGGATGTCCAGCTCGTTGAGGGCGGCCACCTTGGCGCTCTCCTGGGACTGGCTGAACTCCTCGGCGTTCTCCTGCGTCGACTGCTCTTCGGTCTTGCCGTCCGGGTAGAGCGTGTCGTGCGGCACGACCTTGTTGTCGTGGGCCAGCCAGCCGTAGACGGCCTCGACGAGGTTCATGTTGTAGTCGGCGCTCGTCACCCGGACCGTGGTCATGTTCAGGTGACCGGTCGTCGGGTACGTCTTGCGCCCTGAGATCTGCAGCACCGGCTCACCGTCGTGGTCGCCCAGCGTGTTCACCGTGGGACCCGGCGACATCTCCGCGTAGGGCACTTTGATGAACACTCCCGCGCACAGGAGCGCGATCAGGATCAGAGTGGAGGCGAGCATCGTCGCGGTGCGGCGTGGCATGGAACGACAGTACGGGACAGTCCTGTCAGCGCACCGTCGGGGCCGTCCGTACGGGGGTGCCGCCGGGGTCCGTTCGCCGGGCCGGCCCGCAGCCCTGGCGGGGCGGTGGTCTCAGAGCACGTCGGAGGGTGACTTCTCCTCGACGTCCGACCGCTCCATGGCCTCACGGAAGCGCGTGTATCCAGCGAGCTCGACGCCGTCTCCCGCGGCCTTGCGATTCCGGCCGGCCCAACTGCCCCAGACACCGGCACCGATCGCGGCCATAAGCGGAATCAGCAACCAGGCAAGCGCCGCCATGTCGACCTCCCAACCCCATGAGCGACCGCAACTGACTGATCAGCAGATTAACCATCCGCAGGGTTAACGCTCACGGCAGGGCCCCGGTTACGCAACCGGAGGATCGGTCATGCGACCGGAGGTAAGGATCAGCAGGCGCCGACCCACTCCTGCGAACCGTCGGAGAACGTCTGGTGCTTCCAGATCGGCACCTCGTGCTTGAGGTCGTCGATGAGCTTGCGGCACGCCTCGAACGCCTCGCTCCGGTGCGGACACGCCACGGCGACGACGACCGCGAGGTCCCCGACCCGCAGATCGCCCACCCGGTGGACGGCGGCCAGCGCCCGCACCGGATAGTCGGCGACGACCTTCTCGGCGACCCGCCGCATCTCCGCCTCGGCACTGGGGTGGCCGGAGTACCCCAGGGCGTCCACGTCGGCGCCCCCGTCGTGGTCGCGCACCGTTCCCACGAAGAGCGCCGTCCCGCCGGCGGCGTCGTCCCCGACGGCACGGAAGACCTCGTCCAGGGAGAGCGGCTCGTCGCGGATCGCCAGCAGCCGGATCGGATCCTGCGCGCCCTGCTCACCGGGGTGGTCATAGGTAGGTGCCATGACTCCATCGTGCCGCACCCCGCCGACAGGGCGGAATAGACCTTTCACCCGGCACGCACGCGTGCCGGATTGGAGCCTCCTACAGACCGGACCCACCGGGCGATCACCGTGCAGGCCACCCGCACGGTGCCCGCAGGCCTCCCTGAGGAGGCCCGGGCCCTCCCGGAGGGGGGTCAGGGGGCCGCGACACGCCCGGGCTCAGATCCGGCGTCGTGCCTTTCGCGCCCGGCGGACGACAGCCGCCGCACCGAGCAGCGCCACCGTCGCGCCCGCGGCGCCCGCCGCCGTGGCGTCCTTGCGGCCCAGTCGGCGCCCGGCCACGGTGTGTCGCCCGGCGACCTCCTCGAGCAGTTCGGCGAGGACCTCCTCGTTGGTCCACCGGGGCCGCCACCCGGCGTCGTGCAGCCGGCTCCCGCTCACCACCCAGGGGTACATCGTGTAGGCCAGGTCGCCCGCGGGCGAAGGGGTGAGCCCGATCCGGTGGAGCCGGGCGGCGGCGCCCAGCGCGACCGCGGACGGCAGCTCCATCCGCCGGATCCCGCTCAGCTCCTCCACCTCCTCCTGCTCCAGCCAGCCGTCGCACCCGACGGCCAGCTCGCCCTCCACCTTCTCGACGACCGCGTACTCCAGGGCACTGCACAGGTCCTCGATGTGGCAGAACTGCCAGGCGGGCCGCGAGCCCGCCACGACCAGCAGTCGCGGCGATTCGAAGTACCTGGTCAGCGCGGTGTCGGTGCCACCGCCGACCAGCACTCCGGGCCGTACGACCGTCACGTTCAGTCCGGGGTGCGCCCGGGGCGCGCGACGGGCGAGCCGCTCGATCTCCAGGAGGTCGCCGACGCCCGTGGCCTCGGCGGTCGCCCGCAGTTCGGCGTCCTCGGCGAGCGGCAGTTCGTTGTCGGGCAGCGCCCCGTAGACCATCGCCGACGTGCACAGGACGACGCGGTGGACACCGGCCGCCGCGGCGGCGGTGAGCACGGTCTGCGTCCCCCGGACGTTGTAGGCCGTCCGGGCCGCCGCGTCCGTCTCGAGGTCGAGGTCGAGGGCCAGGTGCACCACGACGTCGGCGCCGCGCAGCTTCTCGGCGATCGCCGGGTCCCGGACGTCCAGGATGTGCCACTGCGCGTCGGCGCACTCACCGCGGCGCTCGTCGATGGCGACGACCTGCTTGATCTCCTCGCTGGCGGCCAGCTGCTCGGTGAGCATGGCGCCCACACCCGCAGCGGCGCCGGTGACCGCGACGACGGGGCCGCGTGCGGCCGGGCTGGTTGAGCGGTTTCGCGCTGCGCGAACCTGTGGATCTGGGGAACTCACCGGGCGTCTCCAGCGGTTGTCTTCAGTAATGGACGCGCGTGACGCGCCCCTACCAGGTGGCATCCATCCTGCCGCAGGCGACGAGTCGGCGAAGCACCGAGGCCCGATCGGGTTCAGGTGTCTACGCTGGGTGGTGTTGTGGGCAGCCGCCGTCGGAACGAACCCGGCGGCCTTACCAGCCGAGGAATCCCGTGAGTGACACCCCATTCGGATTCGGCCTTCCGCCGGAGGAGCCGGAGAACGGCGACGAGGGCAAGAAGAAGGACCAGCAGGGCGGCGGTGGCCAGGGACCTTTCGGTTTCGGGCCCGGAGCCGGTGGTCCCGGAGCCGACAATCCCCTCGCAGCCATGTTCGGCTCGATGAACCCCAATGATCTCGGCGCCGCGTTCCAGCAGCTGGGTCAGATGCTCTCGTACGAGGGCGGTCCGGTGAATTGGGACATGGCCAAGCAGATCGCCCGTCAGACGGTCTCCCAGGGCACTTCTGACGGCACCAAGGACGCGAGCGTCGGCCCCGCCGAGCGGCTCGCCGTCGAGGAGGCGGTGCGTCTGGCCGACCTGTGGCTCGACGACGCGACGTCGCTGCCGTCCGGCGCCGGCTCCGCGCTGGCCTGGAGCCGCGCGGAGTGGGTCGAGGCGACCCTTCCCGTGTGGAAGGAGCTGGTCGATCCGGTCGCCGAGCGTGTCGGCGCGGCCATGGGCGACGTCCTGCCCGAGGAGATGCAGGCCATGGCGGGCCCGCTCATCGGCATGATGCGCTCCATGGGCGGCGCCATGTTCGGTACGCAGATCGGGCAGGCCGTGGGTGTCCTGGCGGGCGAGGTCGTCGGCTCCACCGACATCGGCCTGCCGCTCGGCCCGGTCGGCAAGGCCGCGCTGCTCCCGCTGAACATCGCCTCCTTCGGCAAGGACCTGAGCGTCCCCCAGGAGGAGGTGCGGCTCTATCTCGCGCTGCGCGAGGCCGCCCACCAGCGTCTCTTCGCGCACGTGCCGTGGCTGCGCTCGCACCTGTTCGGCGCCGTCGAGGGCTACGCGCGCGGGATCAAGGTCGACACCGCGAAGCTGGAGGACGTGGTCGGCCAGTTCGACCCGCAGAACCCGGAGGAGCTGCAGCAGGCGCTCCAGCAGGGCATGTTCCAGCCGGAGGACACGCCGGAGCAGAAGGCCGCGCTGGCCCGCCTGGAGACGGCGCTCGCGCTGGTCGAGGGCTGGGTCGACGCGGTCGTGCACGCGGCCGCCAAGCCGCGCCTGTCGTCGGCCGACGCGCTGCGTGAGACGCTGCGCCGCCGCCGCGCCACGGGCGGTCCCGCCGAGCAGACGTTCGCCACGCTGATCGGCCTGGAGCTGCGTCCGCGCCGGCTGCGGGACGCGTCGCGCCTGTGGGCCTCGCTCACCGACGCGCGCGGTGTGGACGGCCGGGACGGCCTGTGGGCCCACCCGGACATGCTGCCCACGGCGTCCGACCTGGACGACCCGGACGGCTTCGTGCACCGCGAGCACATGGACTTCTCCGAGCTCGACAAGATGCTCGGCGAGGCCGCGAGCGGCTCGGCCGGCAAGCCGGACCTGACGAAGGGCACCTCCTCGGAGGCCGCCGACGCCGAGGACGACGGCTCCAAGGGCGACGACAAGGGCGAGCCAAAGGGCGACGGCACCGAGTGAGCCTGCACGACGACGCGGTCCTCGTGCTGAAGAGCCACGAGGGCCAGGAAGAACTGCGCCAGGTCTACCTGGACCATCTGTCCGAACACCCGGACGGCACGTGGAAGTCGTGTCACGCCGGGCACATCACGGCGAGTGCCCTGGTGGTCGACCCCGAGCGGGGCCGCGTTCTGCTGACGCTGCACCGCAAGCTCCGCATGTGGCTGCAGATGGGCGGCCACTGCGAGCCGGGCGACGCGACGCTGGCCGCCGCCGCCCTGCGCGAGGCGACCGAGGAGTCGGGCATCCGGGGGCTGACCCTGGCGCCCGGCGGCCCCGTGACGCTGGACCGGCACGCCATCCCGGCTCCGTGCCACTGGCATCTGGACGTGCAGTACGTCGCCCTCGCGCCGTCCGACGCGGTCGCGGCCATCAGCGACGAGTCCCTCGACCTGCGCTGGTTCGCGTACGACGAGGTCTCCGAAGTGGCCGACGCGTCGGTCGTACGGCTTGTGGAGGCGGCCCGCGCCCGGCTGTGAACCCGCGTCTCGACGGGGCCGACCGGGCGACCGGTAGGCGCCGCGGGGGTGAGGGACGTCGACGAACGGCGTAAGGGGCGACCACCCAGGTGGTCGCCCCTTACGCCGTTCGTCTCGTTCCGTGCCGCTGCTCCGAACCGGACCGTCGTGCGGTCAGCTCCAGGCGTTGCCCTGGTTCTGCGCGTGGACACCCTGCTGGCCCATGCCGTACTGGGCGCGCAGCCCCTGGCCGACCGCCGCGTTCTGCGGCGGCAGCAGCTCGCTGGGCTGGACCAGCGCGTAACCGTTGCCCATGAAGCTGAGCTCCCAGCCCTCACCGGTGTTGCCGCGGCGCCGCCACACGCCGGAGGAGTGGGTCTGGGCCTGCATCTGGACGCGCAGGCTCGTGGACCACGCGACGATCGCGTCGGCGTCGCAGTTCACGTACCGGTCCGGGGTGACCTGCATCATCAGGGGCATCCCGGAGGTCATCAGCGCGACCTTGCCGCGCCCCGTGATGTTGAGCTGGTACTTCCCGGAGCCGGAGATGCCGTACTGACTGTCCACGGCGATGACCTCGTGGTGGAGCGCGGAGTCCATCGCGAGGACGTAGCTGCTGTCGACGGTGAGGCCGTCCTGGTCCACGTCGACGACGTGCACGTGCTGGGCGAGGTTGGCGAAGTAGACCGTGCCCTGCCCGTGGCAGCGCATCAGGTCGAGCCCCTCGCCGGTGTACGCACGCGCGCGGTGCTGGCCGCCTGTCTGGTACTCGGCGTCGAACTCGACGAGTCCCTGGTAGGCGACCATGGTGCCCTTGCGGGCGAGGATGTCGTCGTGCCCCTCCAGGACGACGCGGAGCATCTGCGAGTTCTGCAGGCTGTAGCGGTCCTGGGTCTGCTGGTCGTTGTAGCCGAAAATCGGGCTCTGCATGGTGTCCTGTTCCCCCTCAGCCCCGGACTCGGAGGCGGTCGGTGCTGTCCTCGCTGGGCTGCACGACGACGATGCCGGTACCGGAGAACGCCATCTGGTAGGCCTCGCCGCTGCCGCGGCCGATCAGCGACTGCGCCTTGAAGCTGCGCTTGCCCTTCACCTTGAGGTTCGGGGACCACGCGACGAGCGCGTCGGGGTCGACGTACGTCTCGTCCTCACCGCCGCCGCAGTCGACGACGATGGGCTTGCCCCGGGAGGTCAGCGCGACCCAGCCCTGGCCGGAGATCTTGGTGTTCCACAGACCCTGGCCGGCGAACTTGGCGAGACCCTTCACCCGCTCCACGCCCCAGGTGAGCTGCGTGTCGAAGGCGAGGAGGTTGGTGGCGTTGACGGAGATCGCGTCGCCGTTGAGGTTGATGACGACGACGTCCGCCCCGTAGTCGGCCAGGTAGAGCAGGCCGTCGCCGGAGCACTTCATGAGGGGCGCGCCCTCGCCGGTCATCCAGTCGCGCGCGATCTGGCGTACGGCGGGCGGGTTGGGCTCGTACTGGACGAACCCTTCGTAGGCGACCATCGAGCCCACGCGCGCGAAGAGGTCGCTTCCGCTCTGCATGGCGACCTTCAGCATGTGACTGCCGTGGTTCTCCATGCGCGCGGTGACGGGTGCAGGGGCGAAGCCCGCGAATGGCTGGTTCATGACGGGCTCCCTCAGACCTCGTACGGCTGGACGACGACGAAACTGCCGGGCGCGGCGCGGAACTGGAGGTTCACGCTCTCGCCGGTGTCGCCGGGGTAGGCGTTCCGGCGCATCCGCACCTGGCTGGACACGATCACCTGGGCGGCCGCGGACCACGCGACGACGGCGTTGCAGTCGGCGAACGTCGTGGGCGTCACCGGCAGGACGACGGGCGCGCCGTGCGTCTTGACGACGATGGTGCCGGTCCCCTGGAACTGCATCGTGAACAGCGCGCCGCCGGGAATGCCGTGCCCCTCGATGCGACGGACCTCGTACTGCAGGGACTCGTCGAAGGCCAGCACGTTCTCCGCGGAGACACAGATCGCGTCACCCTGGAGTTCGATCGGGTGCACATGGGTGGCGTTCTCGGCGAAGAACACCTGGCCCTGACCGGTGCAGCGCATCAGCTGCATCTCCTGGCCGGTCGCGTTGCCCACGAGCCGGCCGGCGAATCCGGCGCCCTTGTAACTGAAGTCGACCTTGCCCTGATACAGGACCATGCTGCCCTGGCGGGCCAGCACGGGCTGACCGCCGACGCCCAGGTCGACGCGGATGAGCTTCTTGTTCTGCGGAGTCCAGCGCTGACCGGTCGGCGTCTCCTTGAAGACGTTGAGCGCGGCGGCCACACCGGCTCCGGCCTGCGGAGATCCCTGGGGAACGCCGTAGGGGGAGGGCGCGCCGGGCTGCCCCGGGTGCGGTCCGGGCGCCTGGCCCGGGACCTGCCCGTACTGCGGCTGCTGGCCGTAGCCGGGCGGTGCCGACGGAGGCTGCTGACCGTAGCCGGGAGGCGCGGTCGGCGCCTGCTGCCCGTAGCCGGGAGGGGGCGGGGCCGTCTGGCCGGGCGGCTGCTGGCCGTAGCCCGGCGGCGGACCGGGCGGACCGGGCGGGCCGGGGGGCTGCGCGTACGGCGCGGGTCCCGGCGGCGGCACTGTGGCTCCGCCCGGCGGGGTGTGCAGCGGCGCCACGATGGTGGGCGCGCCGTGCACCGAGGAGGTGGGAGCCGGGGCCGGCGGAGTGGCACCGGGCGGCGGCGCGAACCCCTGGGCCGGAGCCGGTGCGGGGGCCCCGAAGGCCGGCGGTGCGAAGGACGGCGCGGCGCCGGACTGCGGCTGCTGCGCGGCGGGCTCCTCCTCGGCGACCTCGCCACCGAAGTTCTTCAGCAGCGCGTCGAGGCCGCCGTCGAAGCCCTGTCCCACGGCTGCGAACCGCCAGACGTCCTTCAGGTAGAGGTCGCCCAGCATCACGGCGCGCTCGGTGGAGAACTCGGCGCCGCTGAACGCGTACCGGGCCACCTCCTGGCCGCCCGCGACGATGCGCAGGTACCCGGGGGCGATCTGCGACATCTGTCCGGCGCCGTCGATGGTCGCCGTGAACGAGAGCTTCTGGATCTGCGCCGGGATCCGGTCGAGGGTGACACGGAAGGACTCGGTGTCACCCGACTGGGCACCGAGCAGCTGGATGGACTCCTCGGGGGACTTCGGCTGGTTGAAGAAGACGAAGTACCGGTCGTCGGACAGCTGCTCGTGGGCGTCGAGCCCGAAGCAACTGATGTCGAAGGTCAGCCCGGGGCCGGTGATCTGCACACCTACGTACAGATCGGTGCCCGCGGTGAGGTCAGTGATCTTGGCCTTGTGGCCGCGTTGGAATTCCCTGGCCATGCGTAACGACCGTCCCCCATCCCGAATACAAGTGCGTCGCGTCAGGCTAACGGCAAAATCTTGGACCGGACTCAGCCGGTACAGACCCGGTACACAATCGCTTCCGCTCCGGGGTGCCGTCCGGTCTCCGACGAAGGACGGACGGCCCTACTCGTCGCCCGCGGCCGGCATCCGGGGCAACCGGTCCGCCGCGACGACCCCTTCGAGATAGCCGCGGGCCCGCTCGGTGCGCGGATAGGCCTCCAGAAGACGCCAGAAGCGCGGCCCGTGACCGGGAACGAGCAGGTGGGCGAGCTCGTGCAGAAGGACGTAGTCGACGACGTACTCGGGCATGCCCTGGAGCCGGTGCGACAGTCGGATGCTGCCTTCGGAGGGGGTGCACGAGCCCCAGCGTGTGTTCTGGTTGGTGACCCAGCGGACCGACGAGGGCCGCGCCCGGCCCTCGAAGTACTGGGCCGACAGCCGCTCGGCGCGTTCGGACAGCTCGGCGTCGCCGAGTACCCGTTTGCTCTCCTGGGCGGCCAGCTTGTCGAGCATGACGGTCACCCAGCGTTGCTCCTCCGCCTCGGACATGCGGGCGGGGATGAGCACGACGGTGCGATCGCCCTCGCGGTACGCGGAAACCGTTCTGCGCCGTCGGGCGCTCCTGCGGACCTCGATCGCGCTCGCCCCCGAACCGCTCGGCGGCGGGCTCGTCGTGCTGCGCTGTGGTTTTGCGGCGCGGTGCAGTGGGTCGGCGGGCACGCCCCGACGTTACCCGCTGCACATGGGGGAAGTCCCGTCCCCGGGACGGTTCGATGCCGATCCGCACCCCCCGTGTTCGATTTGTACGACGAACGATGCCGCCTGTGGACAACTTTCGGCGGGGTCCGGACGGCCCGGGCATGCTGGCATCCGGTCCGCGCTGCGGGAGCACCCGGCGGACATTCGGGGACGTACTACGGTCTACGGGGGTAGGTCATGCATCCGATCGTGAAGCCCGCGCTGCGGCGCGCCTGGCGGGATCTCAACACGGTGCAGTTCGGCATGGCGCCGGCGCACGCGATGGTGCTGGGCCCGATGGACACGGCGACCGGCAGCTTCCTCGATCTGCTCGACGGCACCCGCGGGATGCCGCTGTTGCGCGAGCAGGGGCGCGAGATGGGCCTGCCGGACGGGCATGTCGACGGTCTGGTGGACCGGCTGGCCCGTTCGGGGCTGCTGGACGACGCGACCGGAGGCGGCCCGGCCGCGGACGCGCTGCGGGAGAAGAAGGAGGTCATGGAGCGGATGCGGCCCGATCTCGCCTCCCTCTCCCTCGTCGCTCCCGAACCGGGCGGGGCCGTCGCGCGCCTCGCGGCCCGTCGTGCCCTGCGCGTCCAGGTGCGCGGTGCCGGCCGGGTGGGCGTCGTCCTGGCCTCGCTGCTCGCGGGCGCCGGGGTGGGCGAGGTGGAGGTGCGTGACCTGGGCCGGGTCGAGCCGGGGGACGTCGCGCCGGGCGGCCTGCCCGTGGAGTCGATCGGCGAGCGCCGTCAGGACGCCGCCCGGCGGGCGGTGCGGCGGGCGGCCCCGGACAGCTCCCCCCGGGCCTCGTCCGGGGAGCGGGAGGGGGAGGCGACCCGCGGACTGTCCCTGGTGATCCTCGCTCCCCGGGACGCCCTTTCCGTGCACGCCCCCGATCCGGTGTCGGCCGAGCCCCTGATCACTTCGGGGACACCCCATCTGTACGTCGGGGTGGTCGAGGCGACCGGAGTCGTCGGCCCCCTGGTCCTGCCCGGGGACACCGGCTGTGCGGGCTGTCTGGACCAGGTGCGGACCGACCGGGATCCGACCTGGCCGCGCCTGGTGGCGCAGTGGCGCTCCGGGCGGCAGCGCCGGGTTCCCGCGTGCGATCTGGGCCTGGCAGCGGCGGTCGCCGGGCTCGCCGCGAGCCATGCGCTCGCCTTCCTGGACGGAGATGCGCCCTCCGCCGCCGGAGTGCGCTGGGAGGCGTCTCTCCCGGGCTGCGACTGGCATGCGAAGCCGGTTTGGGCCCATTCCGGCTGCCCCTGCGGAGCCGCTGAGAAAACAAATGGGGAGCGGGCCTCCGAGGACGAGGAGCCACACGCGACAATGGCAGGGCAACAGTCGCACGCGGCAGGGCTTGCTGGGACCTGGAGGGCGCATGTCTGATCTTCCCCGGAAGGCAGTGACCCGTACTGCCAAACTCGCCGCGCTGCCGCTCGGCTTCGCCGGGCGCGCGACCTGGGGACTCGGAAAGCGCATCGGCGGGGCGTCCGCGGAGCTGGTGGGCCGCGAGCTCCAGCAGCGCACGGCCGAGCAGCTCTTCAAGGTCCTCGGGGAGCTCAAGGGCGGCGCGATGAAGTTCGGGCAGGCGCTGTCCGTCTTCGAGTCGGCACTGCCGGAGGAGGTCGCGGGCCCGTACCGGGCGGCGCTGACGAAACTCCAGGAGGCGGCACCCCCGATGCCGACGCGCACGGTCCACTCCGTACTGGAGGAGCGGCTCGGCGCGGACTGGGACGAGCTGTTCCTGGAGTTCGAGGACAAGCCGTCCGCGGCGGCCTCGATCGGCCAGGTGCACCGGGCGGTGTGGCACGACGGGCGCGAGGTGGCCGTCAAGGTGCAGTACCCCGGAGCGGGGGACGCCCTGCTCTCCGATCTGACCCAGCTCAGCCGGTTCGCCCGGCTGCTCGGACCGCTGATCCCCGGCATGGACATCAAGCCGCTCATCACGGAGCTGCGCGACCGGGTCTCCGAGGAGCTCGACTACGGCCTGGAGGCGCAGGCCCAGGCGGCGCACGCGGAGGAGTTCGCGGACGATCCGGACGTGCTGGTGCCCGCGGTGGTCCACCAGTGCGACCAGGTTCTGGTGACCGAGTGGATCGACGGAGTGCCACTGTCGGAGGTGATCAACGACGGCACCGAGGAGCAGCGCGACCGCGCCGGCCAGTTGCTGGCCCGCTTCCTCTTCTCCGGTCCGGCCCGCACCGGACTGCTGCACGCCGACCCGCACCCGGGCAATTTCCGTCTGCTGCCGGACGAGGAGAGTGGCTGGCGCCTGGGCGTCCTGGACTTCGGCACGGTGGACCGGCTCCCCGGCGGCCTGCCGCAGACGATCGGCGACTCCCTCCGGATGACGCTGGACGGCGACGCCGAGGGGGTCTACGAACTGCTCCGCGAGGAAGGCTTCGTCAAGGAGTCGATAGACCTCGACCCGGACGCGGTCCTGGACTACCTCGTGCCGATCATCGAACCGGCGCAGGTGGACGCGTTCACCTTCACCCGGGGCTGGATGCGCAGCCAGGCCGCCCGGATCGCCGATCCTCGTTCTCCCGCGCACCAGTTGGGCCGGCAGCTGAACCTGCCGCCGTCGTACCTCCTGATACACCGCGTGACGCTCAGCACCATCGGCGTCCTGTGTCAGCTCGGCGCGACGGTCCGGCTGCGTGACGAACTGGAGGAGTGGCTGCCGGGATTCGTACTGGAGGAGGACGCGGAGGACGCGGAGCAGGCAGTGGACGCGGAGGACGACGAGGAACCGGACGAGGAGTTGCCGGCCGCCGAGGCCTGAGCCGGCGGGACTACCACCAGGCCGAGTCGAGACGGCCCTCGATCGCTCTGAGGTTGCTGCGCGAGCAGGTGTCGCAGAAGTAGTGGCGGGCGCCGTTCTCGACCGAGCAGGTCCACGTCGGCCGGGGGCCGTCGGCCCGGGTGCCGCAGCGGGCGCACACGATCTTCCGGTCACCGCCCGCGTCGGACCGCGGCGCCGAACCCGTGCTGTCACTGTCCCCGGGAAGACTCGTCACTCGGCGACGATATCCCCGCGGTCCGCGGATCGCCCCGCACAACGCACCGCGGGGGCCGGTCCGAACGGACCGGCCCCCGCGGGGATGTGGATGTGCCTGCAACTGCTGCGGCTGTCAGAGCGACCGGGGTCGACTACTGCATGACCGCCATGGCCAGCGCCCGGCGGGCACGCAGCGAAGCGCGCTCGGCCCGGCGCTGCATGCGGCGAGCGGTCGCCAGGCGCACGGCCCGGCGTTCCTGCTCAGCCTGGTGCAGTTGCTCGTGCATATGCGCACGAGCCAGGGCTTCTGGGATGAGTTGCATCTCTCGGGTCCTGTTCTGACGCGAGTCGTTCGCGCCGTGAGAAGTGAAGTCTGGGGTCGCGGAGCCGGCGGGCTCGCTCGCGGACGGCTTCATCGGGGCCTGTTTCTTGGGGTCGTTCGTCAGGGGGCGGTCGATCGTTCCTCGGATGTTCATGCCGCGACCGGGTTCTTGCGCGGGCGGCCACGCGGCCGCTTGCGGGCCACGACGACACCCTGGACGAAGAGCTCGCCACCCCAGACGCCCCAGGGCTCACGCCGCTCCTTGGCGCCGGCGAGGCAGGCCTCCATCAGCGGGCAGGTACGGCAGAGCGACTTGGCGTACTCGACATCGGCCGGGGACTCGGCGAAGAAGACCTCCGGGTCGTACGAACGGCAGGGGACGGGTACGCCGAGGTTCTCGATGGCGTCGTCGAGCGCGGTGAGCGCAGTGAGCGGGATCAAGGTGGAGTCCTCCGTGGAGCCGGGCGGGGGGATCGTTTCGGAAGGCGGTACGGACGGGGCGTGCGCTTCGAGTTGCACGGTTGGTTTTCCTCGTCTGGTCGTGCCGGCCGGGTCGGCCGGTTGGCGGCTGGTACCGGGTTCTCTTGTCCCGAGGCCCCTTCGCTCTGTCGTCCCCGGTCGGGGACAAACAGAAGGGCCGCGGATCCCGGGTGGGGTTCCGCGGCCCTGAAGGCGCCGGCCTGATCGAATCAGGCTGGATCACTCCAGGGTTCAGGCCCACGGAAGGCCCACATCGTGTGGTGCTGCTGCGTCTGCTTCAGGGATCCGGCACCGGCTGCCGCAAAGGCATAGGCATGCGCCTCTGCCACTACTGCCGCTTCCAGTGCCTGCGTCGGTCGCTCATTGCGCTCACGGATGGGAAGACCCGCGAGAGACACGGAGGACGCCGGACGGACGGCACGGATGCCGGACAGACCGGTGCCCAGGTTCGAGACGCCGAGCGAGCAGGTGGAGACGACGACGGTCGAGGGATCGGTCATTTTCACGGTCCTGATGAAGCTGGTGTTGATGCTGATCACTGGAATCGCCTCCTCTCGGCGTCTTGGGGGATCGGCGTGAGCCGACCCGACGGTTATTAAGTACAGCACGGAACCAGGGCCTCGGAGAAGGCCGCTGCTGCCGTGGTTAAGAACCTATGGGGATTGCTGGGGCATGCGCAAACTATTTTTTCGACGAGTTTGAATCAGTCACTCTCGTGCTCTTCTCCAACCTCGCGACCTGCGCAGATGGCCAGAACATCGGCCCCGAAGCGGTTGAGCTTGCGCACACCGACGCCGGGGATCCGGGCGAGCTCTCCCGCGTCGTCCGGCACCGTCTCGGCGATCGCCATCAGCGTCTTGTCCGTGAAGACGCAGAACGCCGGCTGCCCGCTGCGCTCCGCCTGCACCGCCCGCCACTCCCGCAGCCGCTCGTAGAGCCCCTCGTCCATGTCGGAGGGGCAGCCCTCGCAGCGCATCAGCTTCATCTCACCGGCGTCGGTGAGTGTCCGCCCGCAGACCCGGCAGCGCGCGGGGGTCCGGCTTCTGCGCCCCACGGCGGTGGCGACGCCACCACGGACGCCGCGCTCGATGCCTCCGGCCCCACCGCCGCCGCTCCGTCCTGCCGTGGCGACGGAGCCGGGACGCAGGCCGTCCAGGAACCGGCTGGGGCGTCGGCCCGCACGGCCGCCCGGTGAGCGGGCCAGCGCCCAGGAGACGAAGAGATACTCACGGGCCCGGGTGACGCCCACGTACAGGAGGCGGCGTTCCTCCTCGACCTGCTCGTCGGTCTTTGCATAGGTGATCGGCATCATGCCCTCGGCCACACCGACCAGGAACACCACGTCCCACTCCAGTCCCTTGGCGGAGTGGAGGGAGGCGAGGGTGACGCCCTGAACGGTCGGAGCGTGCTGGGCGTTCGCGCGTTCGTCGAGCTCGGCCACCAGATCGGCGAGGGTCGCGCCGGCCTTGGCGGTCGCGAAGTCCTGCGCGAGGTTCACCAGGGCGGCCAGCGACTCCCAGCGCTCCCTGACCGCGCCGGAGCCGGCCGGAGGCCTGGTCGTCCAGCCTTCGCCGGAGAGCACCGCCCGCACCTGCGAGGGCAGGTCGTCGGCGTCGTCGAGCAGTGCGTCGTTGCCGCCGAAGCGGGCCGCGGCGCGCAGGGCCGATCCCGCTTTGCGCACTTCGGGGCGGTCGAAGAAGCGCTCGGCGCCCCGCAACTGGTAGGGCACACCGGCGTCGGCGAGCGCCTGTTCGTAGGTCTCGGACTGGGAGTTCGTCCGGAACAGGATGGCGATCTCGGCGGCGGGGACGCCGGAGGCGATGAGGTCGCGGATCCGGCGCGCGGCGCCCTCGGCCTCGGCGGGCTCGTCCGTGTACTCGGCGTAGACGGGTTCGGCTCCGGCCGGTCGCTGGGAGATCAGTTCGAGGCGGTGCTCGGCGGCCCGGCCGTGGGCCTGGGAGAGCAGGCCGTTGGCGAGGTGGACGACCTGGGGCGAGGAGCGGTAGTCGCGGACCAGCTTGACGACGGTGGCACCGGGATGGCGGGTGCGGAAGTCGAGCAGGTGGTCAGGAGTTGCACCGGTGAACGAGTAGATCGTCTGGCTGGCGTCGCCGACCACGCAGAGGCTGTCCCGCTCGCCGAGCCACAGCTCCAGGAGCCGCTGCTGGAGCGGGCTGACGTCCTGGTACTCGTCGACGACGAAGTGCTGGTACTGGGAGCGGACCTGCTCGGCGATGTCGTGGCGGTCCTGCAGGACGGCGACCGTCAGCAGCAGGACGTCCTCGAAGTCGATGACGGCGCGGTCGCGCTTCAGGTCCTCGTACGCGGAGTAGATCTGGGCGATCTCGGCCGGGTCCCTGGGGGCTTCGCGGCCGGCCTTTGCGGCGGCCGCCGCATAGTCGGCGGGGATGGTCTGGGTGACCTTGGACCACTCGATCTCACCCGTGACGTCCCGCAGTTCTCCCCGGTCGAGGCGGATGCGGCAGGCGGCCGCCGCGTCCGCGACGAGCTGGATCTTGCGGTCCACGAGCCGGGGCAGGCTGCCGCCGACCGCCTTCGGCCAGAAGTACTGGAGCTGACGCAGCGCGGCGGAGTGGAAGGTCCGCGCCTGCACTCCCCCGGCGCCGAGCTGGCGCAGCCGTCCGCGCATCTCGCCGGCGGCTCGGTTGGTGAAGGTGACGGCGAGCACGCTGGAGGGCTGGAGGATCCCGGCGCGCACTCCATAGGCGATGCGATGGGTGATCGCCCGGGTCTTGCCCGTGCCGGCGCCGGCCAGGACGCACACCGGACCGTGCAGGGCGGTGGCCACCTCGCGCTGCTCGGGGTCGAGCCCGTCGAGCACCGCGTCGGCCGTGTCCGGAACCTGCGGGAAGAGGGTGGAGTGCGTTGCTGCTGTCACCCCGCCATGCTGCCAGGTCCGCAGAGACGGGTGAGCCGGTTGTCCACAGGGAGGCACCTGCAGTCGTACGAATGCGACAGGCATCACTGCGCGGGCCGGGTCAACCGGCGGCCGGGAGCCGGTACGTGGGTCGGGCGCGTGGATACCCCCGGCGGGAATGGCGGCCCGGCCGCTTGCGTTCCACTGGCAGCGAGCACGCACCCGAAGTCGTGAAGGAGCCGTTGGACATGCAGGGCACTGTGACGATGTACAGCACCACGTGGTGCGGTTACTGCCGTCGGCTGAAGGGCCAGATGGACCGCGAGGGCATCACGTACAACGAGATCAACATCGAGCAGGACCCGCAGTCCGCGGCGTTCGTGGAGAAGGCGAACGGCGGAAACCAGACGGTTCCCACCGTTCTCTTCCCGGACGGTTCGACGCTGACGAACCCTTCGCTGGCCCAGGTCAAGCAGAAGATCGGCGTCTGAGCGACGTCAGACGGCGTTCCCCCGCGTCGGCAGGGGCTTGCCGTACCAGAGCTCGATCAGGCGGGCCGCAATCGAGATTCCGTAGGGAGGCAGGACCTCTCCGGACTCGAAGGCGGCCCGCAGGTCTTCCCTGGAGAACCAACGGGCCTCTTCGATCTCCTCGCCGTCGACGTTGATCTCGAACGAGGTGGCGCGGGCGAGGAAGCCCAGCATGAGGCTGGAGGGGAAGGGCCAGGGCTGGCTGGCGACGTACTCGACGTCGCCGACCGTGATGCCCGCCTCCTCGAAGACCTCGCGGCGCACGGACTGCTCGATCGACTCACCCGGCTCGACGAAGCCCGCGAGTGTGGAGAAGCGGCCCTCGGGCCAGTGCACCTGGCGGCCGAGCAGGATGCGGTCCTCGTCGTCCGTGACGGCCATGATCACGGCCGGGTCGGTGCGCGGGTAGTGCTCGGCGCCGCAGGCGGGGCAGCGGCGGATGTGCCCGGCGGCGGCGATGACCGTGCGCTCGCCGCAGCGGGAGCAGAAGCGGTGCAGTCGCTGCCAGTTCTCCAGCGCGACGGCGTGCACCATCAGTCCCGCGTCACGCGGGGAGAGCAGGAGCCCCGCCTCGCGCAGCCCGGCAGGGCGGGCGGACTGGTCGATACGGCCGGGCAGCGCGTCCTTCTGGAGCGCGAAGTAGCTCACGCCGTCGTCGTCCGTGCCCAGGAAGTAACGGTGCGCCTCGGTGAGCGGGGCCTCGAAGGAGGGCGTCATCAGGAGTTCGGTGGTGCCGTCGGCCGTCTCGTCGATGAGCACCTGACCGCCGGAGACCACGAAGACGCGGGTCGTGGGGTGGCTCCAAGCCGCCGCGAGCCAGGCCTCGTCGAGCCGGTGGTGGGCGGCGCGGTCGATGCCGCTCGGCGCGGTGAGCGAGATGGGACGGTCGGCGCTGTGGTCGGTCCAGGTGGTCACGGGTGCTTCCAACTCCCCCGGTGGAACGGTTATTTCGGCGGGCGGTTCAGCGGGACGGGCGTGTGGGGCGCCCATGAGGGTGGGGATCGGCTTGTTCAGTGTGCCTCGCGCCAGTTCTCGGCCAGGTCGCCCCACAGGTGGGCGGCCGTCTCGACGCCCTTCATGAGGAGGTCGAGTTCGACCTTCTCGTTCGGGGCGTGCCAGCCGTCGGAGGGAACGGAGATGCCCAGGAAGAGCACCGGGGCATCGAGGACTTCCTGGAGGTCGGCGGCCGGCCCGGAGCCGCCCTCCCGGGTGTAGCGGATCGGCTGCTCGAAGGCGCGGCCCATGGCGCGCACGACGGACTGCAGGGCCGGGTGGTCCAGCGGGGTGAGGCACGGGCGGGTGGCCGGGCCGAAGGTGATCTCGTGCCGGATACCGGCGGGCACCTGGTCGGCCGCCCACGCGCGGACGACCTTCTCGACATGGTCGGGGTCCTGTCCCGCGACGAGCCGGAAGGAGAGCTTCACCAGGGCCGAGGACGGGATGATCGTCTTGCTGCCGGGGCCCTGGTAGCCGCCACCGATGCCGTTGACCTCGGCGGTCGGGCGGGCCCAGACGCGCTCCAGGGTGGTGTGACCGGCCTCTCCGTGGGTGGCCGTCGACCTGGCCGTGCGCAGCCACCGCTCCTCGTCGAAGGGCAGCTCGGCGAAGAGCTCGCGCTCGCGGTCGGTGAGTTCGGTGACGCCTTCGTAGAAGCCGGGTACGGCCACGCGTGCGTGCTCGTCGTGCAGGGCCGCGACCAGGCGGGCGGCCGCGGCCGCCGGGTTGGGCACGGCGCCGCCGAACGAACCGGAGTGGATGTCCTGGCCGGGCCCGTACAGCTCGATCTCGCATTCGGCGAGGCCGCGCATGCCGGTGCAGACCGTGGGGGTGTCCTCGGACCACATGCCGGTGTCGGAGACGATCACGGCGTCGGCGGCGAGCCGCTCCGCACGCTCTTCGACGAGCCGGCGGAAGTGCGGGGAGCCGGATTCCTCCTCGCCCTCGACGAGCAGTTTCAGGTGCACGGCCGGGGCGGTGCGGCCGGTGGCGGCGAGGTGGGCGCGGACGCCGAGTGTGTGGAAGAACACCTGGCCCTTGTCGTCGGCGGCCCCGCGCGCGTGGAGGCGGTTTCCGCGGATCACCGGTTCGAAGGGGTCGGTGTCCCAGCCGTCCTCGCGGGCGGCCGGCTGCACGTCGTGGTGTCCGTAGACGAGGACGGTGGGGGCGTCGGGGTCCTCGGAGGGCCATTCGGCGAAGACCGCCGGGGCCCCGGCGGTGGGCCAGATCTCGCTGGTCGGGAAGCCGGTGTCCCCGAGTTTGGCGGCGAGCCAGTCGGCGCTGCGTGCCACGTCCGCGGCGTGGTCGGGCTGGGCCGAGACCGAGGGGATGCGCAGCCACTCCGTGAGGTCGTCGAGGAAGGCGGCGCGGTGGGCCTCGATGTACGTGCGGACGGTGCTGACGACGTCGTCAACGGGCTTGCTCATGTTCACGAGCCTAGCTGCCCACGGAGGCGTGTTCGTCCGGCGGTTCTCCGGGGGCCCCGTCCGAGAGGGCCGCGGGGTCCTCGGTGAGCAGCCGCTCCAGTGCCGCACGGTCCAGGAGCCGGCCGGGGCGGACGACCTCGCCGCCGCGGACGTACACGAACGCGGCTGTGACGGCTTCCAGGGGCACGCCCTGCCGCTCGGCCCAGGCAAGGCGGTACACGGCGAGCTGGAGCGGGTCCGCGGTCCGCTCGCGGCTGGTCTTCCAGTCGACGATCTCGTACGTCGTCCCGTCGCCGTCGCCGTCCTTGTAGACGGCGTCGATGCGTCCGCGCACCACGCGCCCGGCGATGGCGAGCTGGAAGGGCGCCTCGACGCGGTAGGGAGTGCGATGGGCGTAGGGGGTGCGTTCGAAGGCGTCCTTCAGGGCCTCCAGATCGCGCTCGTCGGCGATCTCGGCATCGCTGCCGGGCAGCTCATCGGGTTCCAGCATCGGCAGCCGCAGCGCTTCGAAGCGGGACTCCACCCAGGCGTGGAAGCGTGTGCCCCGGCGTGCGGCGGGCTGCGGGGGGCGCGGCATGGGGCGGGCGAGCTCCTGCGCGAAGGCGTCCGGGTCGGCGGCGAGGCGCAGCAGCTGGGAGGCGGTGAGCGACGCGGGCAGCGGTACGTCGGTGACGCTCGCGCGGGCTCGCAGGAGTTCCCCGGTGAGGGCGTCCAGGTCGCGGTCCCAGGAGGCGAGGGTGCGGGCCTCCTCGGGCGTGAGGCGTTCGGTGCCGGGGTCCTCGGGATGCCGGCGGGCGTCCATGGACGGGGCGTGGCCCTGGTGCGGGACGGTCGGGCGGGCTGTTCCGTGCCTGGACGGGCGGTCGCCTGGGCGGTCCGTCGTCCAGGAGTCCCAGTCGGAATCGTCGCTCTCGGGGAGGGGACCCTCGGGAGGGCCGTCCTGCGTGTGGTCGTCCTCGGGGAGGTCGTCCTCCTCGTAGGCGAACGGATCGCCCTCGTCGTCCTCGGGCGGGGGCGGCCATTCCGGATCGTCGTGGGAGGCAGGGTCGTGGGTGGCCGTCGGGCGATGCCCGGCGGTGGCGGGGTGCGCGTCGTCGTGGGAGGCGACACGCTCCAGGTGGGCGAGTACGGTCTCCGCCGCCGCACGCCGCCTGGCGAGGGCCGCGTCGTCCAGCGGGAGCGGCCAGGCGTGGTCGGCGGACGCCTCGTGCAGGGCCGGGTTCTCCTCGTCCTCCGCCGGTTCGTCCGCCCAGGCCTCGATCTCGCCGTGTCCGGCCGCGCAGTGGTCGTACAGGGCGTGCAGGAAGTCGGACGGGCCGCGGGGGCGCTTCTGGGAAGGGCCCCACCAGTGGCCGGAGCCGAGCAGGAGCGAGCGGGGACGGGTGAACGTGACGTAGCCGAGGCGGAGTTCCTCGGTGTGCTGGTGGTCCTTCATGGCCTCCTGGAAGGCCTTGATGCCCCGGGCGTCCCAGGCCTCGATGTCGGGCAGGGTGTCGGCGTCGCCGCGCAGGGTGTGCGGCAGGACCTTGCCCTGGGCGGTCCACTTCTCGCGGCCCTGGCTGCTGGGGAAGGTGCCGTTGACGAGGCCGGGCACGGCGACGACGTCCCACTCCAGGCCCTTGGACTTGTGCGCGGTGAGCACCTTGACGGTGTTCTCGCCTCCGGGCAGGGCGTTGTCCAGGCCCTTCTCGTACTGCGCGGCGGTGCGCAGGAAGCCGAGGAAGGCCAGCAGGCTCGCCTCGCCGTCGCCTGCCGCGAAGGACGCGGCGACGTCCAGGAAGTTCGACAGGGTCTCGCGGCGCCGGGCGGCCAGGGCGTGCGGGGACGCGGAGAGTTCGACCTCCAGTCCGGTGACGGCGAGGACCCGGTGCAGGACGTCCATGAGGGGGTCGGCGAGGGAGCGGCGCAGGTCGCGGAGTTCGGCGGCGAGGCGGGCGAACCGCACGCGCGCGTCCGGCGAGAAGGGCAGCCCGTCGTCGTCCCCCGGGGTCTCGATGGGGGTCTCCAGGAAGGTGTCGAGGGCGTCCGCGAGCGATATCACCTCGGCCGGGTCGACCCCCTCGACGGCGGCGGCGAGCCGGCGGTCCGGGTCCTCGTCGGCCCCCACGCGCGTGTGGGACACGAGCAGCCGCGCCCTGCGTCCGAGGAGTGCCAGGTCGCGCGGGCCGATCCGCCAGCGCGGTCCGGTGAGCAGACGGACGAGGGAGGCGTTGGCCCCCGGGTCCTGCAGGACTTCGCAGACGGCGACGAGGTCGGCCACCTCGGGCAGGTGCAACAGCCCGGAGAGGCCCACCACCTCGACGGGGATGTCGCGGGCGACGAGGGCGCCCTGGATCTCGGCGAAGTCGGTGGCGGTGCGGCACAGGACGGCGATCTCGCCGGGCGCCTTCCCGGTGCGTACGAGATGCGCGATGGATTCGGCGAGCCAGTCGATCTCCTCGGCGTGGGTGCGCAGCAGCGCGCAGCGCACGAGGCCGTCGCGTTCGGCTCCGGGGGCGGGCCGCAGGGCCTCCACGCCCGCGTGCATGGCGCGCAGCGGTTCGGCGAGGCCGTTGGCGAGGTCGAGGAGGCGGCCGCCGCTGCGGCGGTTCTCGCTGAGCGACTGGCGGGTGGCGGGACGGCCGTCGGGGCGCGCGAAGTGCTCGGGGAAGTCGTCGAGGTTGGCCACCGAGGCGCCGCGCCAGCCGTAGATCGCCTGGCAGGGGTCACCGACCGCCGTCACGGGGTGTCCGGTGCCGCCGCCGAAGAGTCCGGCGAGCAACACGCGTTGGGCGACCGAGGTGTCCTGGTACTCGTCCAGGAGGACGACCCGGAACTCATCGCGGAGGATCTCTCCGACCTCGGGGCGGGTACGGGCGAGGGTAGCGGACAGGGCGATCTGGTCGCCGAAGTCGAGGAGGTCCCGTTCGCGTTTGGCGGCTCGGTAGCGGCCGACCAGTGCGGCGAGTTCCCGGCGGGCGGCGGCGGCCTCGGGGACCTTGCGCAGGTCGGCGTTGCTGAGTTTGACGCCTTCGAGGGTGCGCAGCAGTTCGGCGTCGTGGGCGCGCAGGTCCTCGGCTCGTACGAGGTGTTCGGACAGCTCGGAGTCGAGGGTGAGCAGGTCGCCGACCAGGTCGGGGAAGGAGCGGGTCAGCGCCGGGTAGGGACCCGGCGCTTCGCGCAGCACGCGGGCGGCGAGCTGGTAGCGGGTGGCGTCGGCGAGCAGCCGTGACGTCGGTTCGAGCCCGATGCGCAGGCCGTGGTCGGTGAGCAGGCGGCCCGCGAAGGCGTGGTAGGTCGAGATGACCGGCTCGCCCGGCGGGTTGTCGGGGTCGATGACGTCCGGGTCCGTGACGCCCGCCTTGACGAGCGCCTTGCGGACCCGCTCGGCGAGTTCGCCGGCCGCCTTGTTGGTGAACGTCAGGCCGAGGACCTGTTCGGGGGCGACCTGTCCGGTGCCGACCAGCCACACCACGCGCGCCGCCATCACCGTGGTCTTGCCCGAACCGGCCCCGGCCACGATCACCTGCGGGGCCGGGGGCGCGGTGATGCACTCCGTCTGCTCCGGGGTGAACGGGATCCCGAGGAGCTCCTTGAGCTGATCGGGACGGGTGATACGGGCGGGCATGTCCGAGAGGCTAGCGGCGCCCGCTGACACTGGGGGCCACATCGACGGCCGGGGCGGGAGAACCGCTGGTCAGCCCGTGTGGTGCCGTACGTCACGTAGGTGACGTCCCGCCCCTCGCACCCTTCGGCCCGGCGACCCGGTGTGCGTCTCCGGCTGCGTCATTCGACGACCTGTCGTCCCTCCGGCCGCGCACTGCACGACGCCCGGAACGCGCAGTGTGTGCAGTGTTGTCCGGTCGTGGGCGAGAACCGTTCGTCGAGGACCTTGCCCGCGGCGTTCGCCAGGAGGTCGCCGACCCATTCGCCCTCCAGCGGCTCCTGCGCCTGCACCTTGGGGAGGGTCTCGCCGCCGTTCTTCTTGGCGGCGCCCTGGCGCAGCTGGACGAGTTCGGCGCCGCCCGGGCCGGGGCGTTCGCCGTCGAAGACGTCGTCGACGGCACCTTCGCGGACGGCGAGCTGGTACACGGCGAGCTGCGGGTGGTGGGTCACCTCGGCGGCGCTGGGGGCCTGTTTGCCGGTCTTGAAGTCGACCACGTAGGCGCGGCCGTCGGTGTCCGCCTCGACGCGGTCCATGGAGCCGCGGATGCGTACTTCGTAGGAGCCCGCTTCGAGTGTCACGTCGAAGTCGTGCTCGCTGGCCACCGGGGTGCGCCCGGTGCGGTCCATGACGTGCCACTTCAGGAAGCGTTCGAGCGCCACGCGCGCGTGCTCCTTCTCCTGCGCCGACTTCCAGGGCGCGTCGAAGGCGAGCGCGTTCCACACCGAGTCGAGGCGCTCCATGAGGACGGCGAGGTCGGCGGGGGTCCGTCCGGAGGCGACCTCGTCGGCGAGGACGTGCACCACGTTGCCGAATCCCTGGGCGGCGGTGGCGGGCGCGTCGGCCTTCACCTCGCGCCCGAGGAACCACTGGAGGGCACAGGTGTTGGCGAGTTGGTCGAGCGCGCTGCCGGACAGCACGACGGGCTGGTCGCGGTCGCGCAGCGGGACCTTGCTCTCGGTCGGCTCGTACACGCCCCACCAGCGGTAGGGGTGCGCGGAGGGGACCAGCGGGCGGCCGTCCTCGTCGGCGAGTGCGGCGAGGCGGGCCAGACGGTGGGCCGCCGCCTGCCGCAGGCGGTCCGAGACGCGCGGGTCGACCGTCGTGGCGCGCAGTTCGGCGACGAGCGCGGCGACGGACAGGGGGCGGCGCGGTCGGCCGGTGACGTCCTTGGGCTCCACGCCGAGTTCGCTGAGGAAGCGGGACGGCTGGTCGCCGTCGTCGGCCGGTGCCTTCACTGCGGTGACGACGAGGCGCTCACGCGCGCGGGTGGCCGCCACGTAGAACAGCCTTCGCTCCTCGGCGAGGAGCGCGCCAGGGGTGAGGGGTTCCGCGAGGCCGTCCCGCCCGATGCGGTCGGCCTCCAGCAGGGAGCCGCGCCGGCGCAGGTCCGGCCACAGTCCCTCCTGGACACCCGTGACGACGACGAGCCGCCACTCCAGTCCCTTGGAACGGTGCGCCGTCATGAGGCGCACCGCGTCGGGCCGGACGGCCCGGCGGGTCAGCGTGTCGGCCGCGATGTCCTCGGCGTCGATCTCCTCCAGGAAGTTCAGGGCGCCTCTGCCTCCGGTGCGCTCCTCCGCGCGCGCGGCGGTCGCGAACAGCGCGCACACCGCGTCGAGGTCCCGGTCGGCGTTGCGCCCGGCCGCCCCGCCGCGGCGGGCGGCCCGCTCCAGACGCTGGGGCCACGGCGTGCCCTGCCAGAGGTCCCAGAGGGCTTCCTCGGCGCTCCCGCCACCCGCGAGTCGCTCGCGGGCCTTGCGGAGCAGTGCGCCGAGGCGCTGGGCCCCTCGGGCGTACGCCGGATCGTGCGCGACGAGCCGCTCCGGCTCGGCCAGCGCGCGGGCCAGCAGCTCGTCGGACGGCGGCGGTACGAGGTTCCCGGCGGCGCGCTCCTCCTCGCGCAACGCCCGGCCCAGGCGGCGCAGATCCGCCGCGTCCATGCTGGCGAGCGGCGAGGCGAGGAGGGTGAGCGCGGTCTCGGTGCCGAGCCAGGCCGCGACGACCGGCTCGCCGCCCGCGGCGTCGGCCGAACCGTCCGTGCCCTCGGAGTCCCTTGTGTCGTCGGTGTCCCCGGAGGTGTCCCGGGACGCGTCCGGGGTGCTCTCCGCGCCCTGGACGCCCTCCGTGTCGTCGGCTTCCTCGGTGGCGTCCACGTCCTGGTGCGCGTCCGCTTCGCCAGGCAGGGTGGCGTCCTCGGACGCACCGGAGCTCTCGGAAGCACTGGCGCCTTCACCGGCGCTACGGTCCGTGTCCGTGTTCGACTCCGCCCGGGCCACCGCCCGCAGGGCCGTCAGCAACGGCGCCACCGCCGGTTCGTGGCGCAGGGGCAGGTCGTCGCCGTCGATGTCGAGGGGCACGCCGGCGACGGTGAGTGCCCGCCGGACCGTGGGGATCGAGCGGGAACCCGCACGCACCAGGACGGCCATGTCGCCCCAGGGGACGCCGTCCTCCAGGTGGGCGCGGCGCAGGATGTCCGCGATGTTGTCGAGCTCCGTGCCGGCCGTCGGGTACGTGTACACCTCGGCGCCACCCCCGTCCCGCACCGGGGACAGCTCGCGGTGGGCACGCACCTTCTCGGCGGGCAGCCGGGTGAGCGGCATGCGCTGGGTGAGCAGACGGGTCGCGGCCAGCAGGGCGGCGCCCGAGCGGCGGGACGTCCTGAGGACCTCGACCGGCGCCGGGCGGCCGTTCGCGCGCGGGAAGGCGTCGGGGAAGTCCAGGATGCCGTTCACGTCGGCGCCCCGGAACGCGTAGATCGACTGGTCCGGGTCGCCGAAGGCGACGAGGGTGCGACCACCGCCGGCGAGGGCGTGCAGCAGCCGTACCTGCGCGGGGTCGGTGTCCTGGTACTCGTCCACGTAGACGGCGTCGTACTGCGCGGCGAGCCGCCCGGCGACGTCGGGGCGCCGGGCGAGGAGCACCGCGCGGTGCACCAGTTCCGCGTAGTCGAGCACGCCCTGCATGTCGAGCACGTCGAGGTACTCGGCGAGGAAGGCCGCAGCCGCGCTCCAGTCCGGGCGCCCGATGCGCCGGGCGAAGGCCTCCAGGGCGTCGGGGCCGAGCCCGAGTTCACGGCTGCGGGCGAGGACCGCGCGGACCTCGTCGGCGAAGCCACGTGTGGTCAGGCAGGCGCGCAGCTCGTCCGGCCAGCGCACGGAGGCGAGGCCGAGCCGCTCCAGGTCGGGCTGGCCCGCGAGCAGGCCGCGCACCGCCACGTCCTGTTCCGGACCGGAGAGCAGCCGCAGCGGCTCCACGAAGAGGTCGGCGTCCTGGTGGGCGCGGACCAGGGCGTAGCAGAAGGAGTGGAAGGTGGTGGCCTGGGGAGCGCGGGCGGCCCCTATGCGCAGGGCCATGCGGTCGCGCAGTTCGACGGCCGCCTTCCGGCTGAACGTGAGCACCAGGATGCGTGCCGGATCGCCGCCCCGGGCGATCCGCGCGGCGACGGACTCCACCAGCGTGGTCGTCTTGCCCGTACCGGGACCCGCCAGCACGAGGAGCGGTCCGCCGCCGTGCTCAACCACCGCGCGCTGCCCTGCGTCAAGACGAGGGGGATCCACCCGGACCGGGGCGGTGCGCACCAGCCGGTACGCGCCGCGGGTCCCCTGGCGCGCCTGAGGGTGCGCCGGGTGCCTGATGGAAGAAGTGGAGCTCACGTGGTTCGCCGGTCCTGGTGGTCGTACTGGTTGGCGGGCCGTCGCGCGGTGGAGGCGGTGGCCGCGGGGTGAGGGAGATGCGCGCCGACGACGGTACGCCGGTGAGGTTCACGGAAGCAGGGCTTCCGCTTGTTCCCTCACGTCACGTGCGTCCCTCGCCTCACGAACGTGCGGCATGTCACGGATGTGCCTCGGTTCCCTCGTACGGGCCTCAGGTTCCCCTTCCGTCCCGTGAATGCCGGAAGCTGTCAGGTGTGACCTTCCGCCCGCTCGCCGCCGTCCCACCGCGCCCGTCTCATGTCGACTCGTGGCAGATGCCCCTCCGCGGACCGGCTCGCCTCCTTCAGCGGCGTCCCCTCCGAGCGGTAGTGGGCCATCGCGTCCAGTTCGTGGCCGGGCAGCAGGGTCCCGTCGGCGCGGGTGACCCGCCACCACGCCACCGCCCCGCCGTAGAGGGCCATCACCCGGCCCACCTGGCGCGGTCCCCCCTCTTCCAGCCATTCGGCGATGTCGCCGTACGTCATGACGCGCCCGGGCGGGATCAGCTCGGCGACCTCAAGGACCCGCTCCGCGTACTCCGGCAGGGCGTCCGCCGGAAGGCTCTCCTCGCTCATCCGCCCCATCCTGCACCACCCCACCGACAATGTGACGCGGCGGCGACTGTGCGTGTGCCTCGCTCCGGGGTGACGCTTGAGGCAGACTGTGCGACCCCGCATTTGCACCCTGATGCCCCCCTGTGTCAGTCGGGCATGCCACCATCGTGCGGGCGGTGACTGGTGATACGAGATCAAGAAGAGACCATGAGGCAGCAGGGCGTGCACCCCGAAGACGCGGAGGGCACCTCCGATGCCTCGTCACGCCCGGACACCGGTGACGTCGGCGAGAAGGACAAGAACGACGACAAGGAGTCGATCGGCTCGGCCGAGGAGTCCGCGTCCGATGCGGGCGACACCGAGGCCGAAGAGACCTCCTCCCGGGCCGAGGAAACCGCTCCGCGCCCCCCAGGCATGGAGAAGCGCCAGGCCAGGCGGGACTGCGAGGACGTCGACGAGGCCCACGCGGACGAGGTCGAGGGCGACGAACCCCTCCTCCCCGCGCGCGTACACCGCCCCTCCGACCTCATGCGGCTCCTTGTCGGCGTGCTCGCCATCGCGGTGCTGCTCGCCATCGCCGCGTTCGCGCACGGCACCACCTCGGGTCTCGAACAGGACATCAACAAGGGCACCGGGCAGGCACCCGATCTGCTGATCAAGATCGCGGGGCTCGCGTCGAGCATCGCGATCCTCCTGGTGCCCGTCGCCTTCGCGATCGAACGGCTGATCAAGCGGGACGGACTGCGCATCGCCGACGGCGTGCTCGCCGCGGTCCTCGCCCACGGGGTGACCCTCGCCACGGACCTGTGGGTCGCGAAGGGCGCCCCCGGTTCCATCCAGGAGGCGCTCACCCAGCCCTCCCCCGGTGACATCCACGCCCTCACCGACCCGGTCCACGGTTATCTCGCGCCGGTCATCGCCTATATGACGGCCGTCGGGATGTCCCGCAGACCACGCTGGCGCGGGGTGCTCTGGGTGGTGCTCCTGCTCGACGCCTTCTCCATGCTGGTGACCGGCTACACGACACCGTTCTCGATCATCCTGACGGTGCTCATCGGCTGGACGGTCGCCTACGGGACGCTGTACGCGGTCGGCTCCCCGAACGTGCGGCCCACCGGGCGGACCCTCATGGCGGGCCTGCGGCACGTCGGCTTCCACCCGGTCAGCGCGGCCCGCGAGGAGACGCCGGAGACCACGGAGAACGGCGACCGCGGCCGGCGCTACTTCGTGACCCTGGAGGACGGCCCTCCCCTGGACGTCACGGTCGTCGACCGCGAACAGCAGGCGCAGGGCTTCTTCTACCGCGTCTGGCGCCGCCTGACGCTGCGCGGCATCACCACGCGCCGCAGCCTCCAGTCGCTGCGCCAGGCCCTGGAGCAGGAGGCTCTCCTCGCGTACGCCGCGATCGCCGCCGGGGCCAACGCCCCCAAACTGATCGCCACCTCCGAGCTGGGCCCCGACGCCGTGATGCTCGTCTACGAGCACACCGGCGGCCGCACCCTCGACTCCCTGCCCGACGAGCAGGTCACGGACGATCTGCTGCGCGACACCTGGCACCAGGTGCAGGCCCTTCAGTCCCGGCGCATCGCGCACCGCAGGCTCGCGGGCGACGCGATTCTGGTGGATCGTTCCGGCAAGGTGATCCTCACGGACCTGCGCGGCGGTGAGATCGCGGCCGGTGATCTCCTGCTGCGGATGGACGTCGCCCAGCTGGTGACCACCGTGGGACTGCGTGTGGGCGCCGAGCGCGCGGTCGCGTCGGCGGTCGGCGTGCTCGGCCCGGACGCGGTCGCGGACTGCCTGCCCATGCTCCAGCCGATCGCACTGACCCGCAGCACGCGCGCGACGCTGCGGAGGTTGGCCAGAGAGCGCTCGCAGCGCGAACGGGACGCGGTCCTCGAAGCCTCCCGGCAGGCCAAGCTCGCTCGCGCAGAGGAAGCGGCGGAGGCGGCGGCGCCCGTCTCCGAGAAGACCGCCAAGAAGGCCGTCCGTGCCGAACAGCGCGCCGAGAAGCGGGCCATAGACGAAGCGCTGGACGAGGCGCGCGAGGAGGATCTGCTCACCCAGATCCGCCACCAGGTGCTGCTGATCAGGCCGCAGGCGCCCGTCGAGCCCGCTCGCCTGGAGCGGATCAGACCGCGCACCCTGATCAGTTTCATCGCCGGGGCCATCGGCGCGTACTTCCTGCTGACCCAGCTCACCCACATCGAGTTCGGCACGCTCTTCGACAACGCCGAGTGGGGCTGGGTCGCGGCGGCCGTGCTGTTCTCCGCGCTGAGCTACTTCGCGGCGGCGATGAGCCTGCTCGGCTTCGTGCCCGAACGAGTGCCCTTCATGCGGACCGTGGCGGCTCAGGTCGCCGGCTCGTTCGTGAAGATCGTCGCCCCCGCTGCGGTCGGCGGTGTGGCCCTCAACACGCGTTTCCTGCAGCGTGCCGGGGTCCGGCCCGGGCTCGCCGTCGCGAGCGTCGGCGCCTCCCAGCTGTTCGGGCTCGGCTGCCACATCCTGATGCTGCTGTCCTTCGGCTATCTGACCGGCACGGAGAAGACGCCGTCCCTGTCGCCGTCCCGCACGGTCATCGCGGGTCTGCTGACGGTCGCCGTGCTCGTCCTCGTGGTGACGTCGGTGCCGTTCCTGCGCAAGTTCGTCTCCACGCGCGTGCGGTCACTCTTCGCGGGTGTCGTCCCGCGCATGCTCGACGTGCTCCAGCGGCCGCAGAAGCTCGTCACGGGCATCGGGGGCATGCTGCTGCTGACGGCCTGCTTCGTGATGTGCCTGGACGCGTCGATCCGCGCCTTCGGCCACGAGGAGCCGACCACACTCAGCCTCGCCAGCGTCGCCGTCGTCTTCCTCGCCGGCAACGCACTGGGCTCCGCGGCGCCGACCCCCGGTGGCGTCGGCGCGGTCGAGGCGACCCTGACGGTCGGCCTGATCGCCGTCGGCCTCCCCAAGGAGGTCGCGGCCCCCGCGGTACTCCTGTACCGGCTGCTCACGCTGTGGATCCCGGTGCTGCCCGGCTGGCTGTTCTTCAACCACCTGACCCGCAAGGGCGCGCTCTAGGACACCGCCGAGAACTCCCTCGTACGGGCTTCGCGGCGCGTCCTCACCCACACGGCTCGTGCCCCGAGCGCGCCGCCGCGCGGGCCCGCAGGATGGGGAGCATGCCGAACCCGTCCCAGCTGCGCGCCGCTGCCCTGACCGTCACCGCCGTCCTGCTGGCCGCATGGTCGACCGGCTGCGGCAGCGACTCCAAGAACGAGGATCTGACGGCACAGAAGCTCAGCTGGAAGGAGTGCCCGGCCCCGTCCGAGTCCGAGGGCGGCGGCAGCGCGCCCTCGCCCCTGCCGGGCGGTACGGAGTGGCAGTGCGCCACCTTGAAGGCGCCCCTCGACTGGGCCGACCCCAAGGGCGACACGATCGGGCTCGCGCTGATCCGGGCGAAGACGAGCGGTGACGCGAGCAAGCGCATCGGCTCGCTCATCTTCAACTTCGGCGGGCCCGGCGGCTCGGGCGTCACCACCCTGCCCGCGTTCGGCAAGGACTACGCCGCCCTGCGCACCCGCTACGACCTGGTCAGCTTCGACCCGCGCGGCGTCGGCCGCAGCGCGGGCGTGGAATGCGAGGACGACCAGCAGCTGGACAAGTACTTCCAGCAGGACGCGACCCCTGACGACGCCGCAGAGACGCAGGACCTGCTGCGGAACACCAAGACGTTCAACGCGGCGTGCGAGAAGAACTCCGGCAAGGTCCTCCCCCATGTGCGCACCACCGACGCGGCGCGCGACATGGACCTGATGCGCCAGGTGCTCGGCGACGACAAGCTGCACTACTTCGGCATCTCGTACGGCACCGAACTGGGCGGTGTGTACGCCCACTTGTTCCCCAAGAACGTGGGACGCGCCGTGTTCGACGGGGTCGTCGACCCGACGCAGAACCCGGAACAGAGCTCGCTCGGCCAGGCCAAGGGCTTCCAGCTCGCGCTCGACAACTTCGCCGACGACTGCACCTCGAAGGTCGAGGACTGCCCCATCGGCGACACCGCCCAGGACGTCAAGGACCGCATCGCCAAACTGCTGAAGGACCTCGAGACCAAGCCGATCCCCGGAATCTTCCCGCGCGAGCTGACGCAGACCGCCGCGACCAACGGCATCGCGCAGTCGCTGTATTCGAAGGACTTCTGGGAGTACCTGACCGAGGGGCTCCAGCAGGCGTACGACGGCGACGGCAAGGTGCTGATGCTGCTGTCCGACTCGATGAACGGGCGCAACGAGAACGGCACCTACAGCAACATCACGGCGGCGAACATCTCCATCAACTGCGCCGACGACAAGCCGCGCTACACCGCGGACTTCGTACGGTCGAAGCTCCCGGAGTTCCGGTCCGCCTCCCCGTTGTTCGGCGACTACCTGGCCTGGGGCATGGTCAGCTGCACCGACTGGGCCGTGCCGGGCGCCGCCGACCACCCGGACGTCAGCGCTCCCGGCGCGGCCCCGATCCTCGTGGTGGGCAACACCGGTGACCCTGCCACTCCGTACGAGGGCGCGCGGAAGATGGTGGACGCGCTCGGCAAGGGCGTGGGCGTCGAGCTCACGTACAAGGGCCAGGGACACGGGGCGTACGACAGCAAGAACAAGTGCGTGCAGGGCGCCGTGAACGGCTATCTGCTGCAGGGCACCGTCCCCTCGGCCGGAACCGTTTGCTCCTAGATAGTCGCAGGTCAGAGCGTTATCCACAGGTCTCGGCACGGTCGGCGGCCGGCGCCTACTATTGCCTGCATGTGATCCGCGACTTCGGGCGGAGCACGGGCAAGGGGGGACGCTCATGACACGTTTCGCACGGTGGACGGCCGCTGCCGCCGCCGCGTTGCTGGTGGCCGGCTGCGGCGGGGGCTCGTCCGGTGACGGCAAGGACGAGGGGAAGAACAGCGACGGACCGTCGGCCGCGGCGCCGTCCTCCACCGGGTCGCCGGGACTGCCCGCCTCCCTGACCGCGCAGAAGCTCGACTGGGGCCGCTGCAAGGCCACTTCGGACGCGCCCGCGCCAGGCGGCGGCTGGCAGTGCGCCACGCTCAAGACCCCCCTCGACTACGCGAAGCCGGACGGCGGGACGATCGGTCTCGCACTCATCCGCTCGAAGGCGACCGGCGGTCAGAGCAAGCGCATCGGCTCCCTGTTGTTCAACTTCGGCGGCCCCGGCGGCTCGGGCGTCTCCACCCTGCCGTCGTACGAAAGCGCCGTCGGACCGCTCCACGAGCGGTACGACCTGGTGAGCTGGGACCCGCGCGGAGTGGCTGCCAGCGAAGGCGTGCGGTGCCGCACGGACAAGGCCATCCAGGCATCCGAGTCCGTGGACGCCACTCCGGACGACGCGGCGGAGGAGGCTGCGTACTTCCAGGACGCCGAGGACTTCGGCAAGGGCTGCGCCAAGGCCGCCGGGAAACTGCTGTCCCATGTGTCGACGACCGACACCGCGAAAGACATGGATCTGATGCGCCAGGTCCTCGGCGACCGCAGCATGCACTACTTCGGCATCTCGTACGGCACGGAACTGGGCGGTGTGTACGCCCACTTGTTCCCGAAGAACGTGGGACGCCTGATCCTGGACGCCGTGGTCGACCCGAGCGCCGACACCGTGGGCCACGCCAGGAACCAGACGCTGGGCTTCCAGCGCGCCCTGGACGACTACCTCAAGTCCACCGGCCAGGACCCCCGGCAGGGATCGCGGAAGATCGCGGACCTGCTGAAGCGGATCGACGCGAAGCCGCTGCCCACCTCCGGCGGTCGCAAGCTCAGCCAGACACTGGCCCTCACCGGCATCGTGCTGCCGCTCTACAGCAAGCAGGGCTGGCCGACGCTCACCGAAGCCCTGAAGGACGCCGAGGACGGGGACGGTTCGGCCCTGCTGCACCTGGCCGACGGATACAACGAACGCGACGCCTCCGGGCACTACGGCACGACGACGCATTCACAACGGGTCATATCGTGCTTGGACGACAAGCAGCGCCCGACCCCCGAGGAGACGAAGAAGCGGCTGGCAGGGTTCGAGAAGATCTCACCCGTGTTCGGGGACTTCATGGGCTGGGACACGGCGGGCTGGTGCCACGACTGGCCGGTGGCCGGGCAGCACGACACCCCCGAGGTGAGCGCTCCGGGCGCCGATCCGGTCCTGGTCGTCGGCAACACCGGGGACCCGGCCACTCCCTACGAGGGCGCCCGCAGGATGGCGGACGAGCTCGGCAAGGACGTCGGTGTGGAGCTGACCTGGAAGGGCGAGGGACACGGCGCCTACGGCAGTGGGAGCGACTGTGTCGACTCCACCGTGAACAGCTATCTCCTGGACGGGACGGTGCCGAAGGACGGCAAGGTCTGTTCATGACGACGGCGGGGGTTCCGCGGACACCCGGTCCGCGGAACCCCCGCCGCCGAAAGAGCGGGACGTGCCGCCGGTCAGTACACCGGCTTGTCGGGCTCGATCTGGTTGACCCAGCCGATCACACCGCCGCCGACGTGCACCGCGTCCGAGAAGCCCGCGGACTTCAGGACGGCGAGGACCTCCGCGCTGCGGACTCCCGTCTTGCAGTGCAGGACGATCTTCTTGTCCTGCGGCAGGGTCTCCAGGGCGGTGCCCATGAGGAACTCGTTCTTCGGGATCAGCTTGGCGCCGGGGATCGAGACGATCTCGTACTCGTTGACCTCGCGGACATCGATGATCTCGATGTTCTCGCCGTCGTCGATCCACTCCTTGAGCTGCTTGGGAGTGATCGTCGAGCCGGCCGCCGCCTCCTGGGCCTCCTCGGACACGACGCCGCAGAAGGCCTCGTAGTCGATGAGTTCCGTGACGGTCGGGTTCTCGCCGCAGACCGCGCAGTCGGGGTCCTTGCGGACCTTGACCTGGCGGTACTGCATCTCCAGGGCGTCATAGATCATCAGACGGCCCACGAGCGGGTCGCCGATGCCGGTCAGCACCTTGATCGCCTCGGTGACCTGGATGGAGCCGATGGACGCGCAGAGCACGCCCAGGACACCGCCCTCGGCGCAGGAGGGGACCATGCCCGGCGGCGGGGGCTCCGGGTAGAGGCAGCGGTAGCAGGGCCCGTGCTCGGACCAGAAGACCGAGGCCTGACCGTCGAACCGGTAGATCGAGCCCCACACGTACGGCTTGTTGAGCAGCACGCACGCGTCGTTGACCAGGTAGCGGGTCGCGAAGTTGTCCGTGCCGTCCACGATCAGGTCGTACTGGCTGAAGATGTCCATCACGTTCTCGGCCTCGAGCCGCTCTTCGTGAAGGATCACGTTCACGTACGGGTTGATGCCCAGCACGGAGTCGCGGGCGGAGGCGGCCTTGGACCGGCCGATGTCCGCCTGACTGTGGATGATCTGGCGCTGCAGGTTCGACTCGTCGACCTCGTCGAACTCCACGATGCCGAGCGTGCCCACGCCCGCCGCGGCCAGGTACATCAGCGCCGGCGATCCGAGGCCGCCGGCGCCCACACAGAGCACCTTGGCGTTCTTCAGCCGCTTCTGCCCGTCCATGCCCACATCGGGGATGATCAGGTGGCGGGAGTACCTGCGGACCTCGTCTACGGTGAGCTCAGAGGCTGGCTCGACCAGGGGTGGCAGCGACACGGGGACTCCGTTGGTCGGTCAATCACTACAGTTGTTCTCCGCGTAACACTGCCACGCCCTTCTTCATTCCGAGACACCCGTTCCGATCCGCGAGACGATTTCGTCCCAGTAGCCGGGCATCGTCTCCCAGGGGTCGACCCTCCCCCCATGGTCGGAGCGGTCGGTGAAGTAGATCGTGGAGGCGCCCTGCCAGCGCGCGACGCGCAACGCCTCCTCCAGATGACCGCGCGGCACACCGTGGACGAAGTGGCAGAAGCGCTCGGGCGGATAGTCGGCGGTCCACTCGGCGACCTGCGACCAGCGGTACTCGCTCCAGGGCCCGGAGAAGGTGACCAGTTGGTCGGCGTTCTCCGCGTATCCCGGATACGGGTGGGTGCCATGGCCCAGCACGATGTGCGCGCCGTCGCGGAGCGCCCGCAGCGACCCGATCGTGCGGCGGATCTCGGGCAGCGCGGAGCGCTCGGCGGGGCAGCGGTCGAGCAGGAACCCGTCGGCCTGGTACCAGTCGAGATAGCGCCGCGCGTCGGCGACCACGTCGTCGAACGGGCGCGCCCCGTAGGCGGTGTCCAGGTGGCCGAGCACCCGGACACCGGCGTTGCGCAGCCGTCCTGAGGCCTCCAGACAGCGCGGGTCGGGGCGGTCACCGGGGCCGTTGTCCACGTTCAGGACCACCCAGTGCAAGGGGGTGCCGGGGCGGGTCAGGCCGTCCCATTCGACGGGAGCGACGAGGGGGTGCGCGTAGCCGGGGACACCGAAGCCGACCCCGGACCGGTCGGTGCCGGCCGTGCCGGTGGCGGTGCTGGTCAGATGCGGCACGCCGCCTCCATCCAGATGTCGGCGAGGGACTCCTCGAGGTTGATCCGGGGCCGCCAGCCGAGCCGGTCGCGGGCGGTGCGCACGTCGGCCTGCTGCCAGCCGCCGCAGCCGTCCGGGTAGGGGTACGCGACGGGGGCCACGTGGTCGGGTTCCGGGCGCGGGTGTCCGATGGTGGCTCGCAGCGCGGGACCGGCCGGGCCGGGCGGCCCTGACGGCCCGTCGAGTTCGTGCAGGGTGCCGCCGTAACCGGCCACGCGGGCGAGGACGGAGGCGGCGTCGCGGAGCCGGACGGCACGTCCCGAGCCGATGTTGATCACGCCCTGCGCGGCGGAGAGGGAGGCGGCGTGCACGGCGCGGGCGACGTCACGGACGTCGATGAAGTCGCGTTGCACGCCCAGGCCGCCGAGCTTCAGTTCGCCGTCGCCGGACTGCATGGCGCGGCGCAGCGCCTCGGCGAGCCGGCCGAGCGGGGATCCGGCAGGTGTTCCGGGCCCCGCGGGCGAGAAGACGCGGAGCACGACGGCGTCCAGGCCGGAGCCGAGGACGAGTTCGGTGGCCGCGAGTTTGCTCACGCCGTACGGGCCGCCCGGGCGCGGCACGGCGTCCTCGGCGGTGGACGAGCCGGGCTGGCTGGGCCCGTACTCGGCTCCGCAGCCGAGCTGCACGAGCCGGGCACCGCAGCCGCTGCGCCGCAGGGCCTCGCAGACGGTGGCGACGGCGACGGTGTTGTGCCGGGTGAGGTCGCGGGCGCCGCCGCGTGTGGTGCCCGCGCAGTTGATGACGACTCCGGGGTGCACCGCGTCCAGGAAGCGGGTGAGCGCGCCGGGGCTGCCCGAGGCGAGGTCGAACCGTACGTCGGCGTCGTCGCCCCGGCCGAGCGCGGTCAGCTGCACGGCCGGATCGGCGAGCAGTCTGTCGGCGACGAAACGGCCGAGGTAGCCGTTGGCTCCGATCAGCAGGACCCTCATCGGGCGGCTCCCGGGGCGGATTCTCCGGTTCGGGAGGTGATCATCTGACTGTCTCCTTCGAGGTGATGCGTAGGTCGGGGAGAGCTCCCGCGGTGTCGGCCCCGCGGGAGAAGGGGGACCGGCCCCGGGGCGTGATCCCGGGCACCGGAGAGGGCTCATGGCGGCGGGGGCCATGGGCCGGAACAGGAAGCGTCGTGCGAGGAGACGGCCCGTGCGCCGTGGCGTGGCCGGCCAGAGGCCGCGTCCTCCTGAGCGCGACAGGGCTCGGAGCGCGGCCTCCGCCCCAGCCGTTCGGCGTGCCGGGGTCGGAGCCGGGGCCGATGTCGGAGCCGATGCCGATGCCGGGGTCGGAGCGCTTCGATCCGTCCCGCGCCCCGCGCTTCGATCCGCCCCGCGCCCCGCACCTGGGGCCGCCCTGGGCGGTGCGGCTCCGTCGACCGCGACCCGACGGGATCGGGCCGCCCACGGCACGGACCGTCCCGCCGCCCAGGTCACCGGCCTTCGAAGCGCCTCGGCCCCGGCGGCTCGGCCCGCCGTGCGCCGGCGGCTTCACTCCGTGCACGGCGGAGTGCCTCGACGCTGCCCGGGCCCCGCGGGTGAGGACGCCAAGAGTCGGCGACTCGCTTCGGCCCGTTCGCCGGGTCTCGTCCCCGGCGTTCATGGGGCCTCGCCGGTCCGGGCGTGGGCCGAGGCGCGGGTCAGCGTGCGGGAGGCGTGCAGGAGCAGGATGACGGCGCCCGCCCCGCACACCAGAGCGGGTACGGCGCCGGGCCCCCAGGTGTCGACGAGGGTGTCGACGGGGGTGGCCAGGAACGAACAGCCGGGGAGCCGGGCCGCGTAGACCGTGGCCAGGGCCGCTGCTTCCGCCGCGCCCGCTCCGGCGAGTGCCAGGGCCGGGGCGTGGGTGAAGCCGCGCGCCGTCAGGAGTCGTGCGAGCAGGAGCAGGGAGCCGAGGGCACCGGCTCCGGCGTAGGCGGGCGGCTCGTCGAGCACCGCGCCGCACAACGCGAGGAGGCCGAGCAGGGCGCACACGAACAAGCCGAACGCGCCGATGAGCAGGGGCTGTACGGAGGCGGCGAACTCCTCCAGCCCCCGGCTCGTGGTGAGCCGGCGGCGAGCGCGGCTGACGAACAGGTGGGCGCACCAGGCGGCAGGAGCGCAGGCCAGCGAGAGGGCCAGCACGGGGGCGGTGGCCAGGGGCCAGTTGCCGTCCGGCCCTCCGGTGAGGCCCGCGTTCAGCAAGCCGTCGCCGAGGAGGGCGTACGCGACGAGCCAGCACGTCCACGCGAGGGTGGCGCCCGTCGTGCCGTGGCTGCTGCTCAGCGGGCCGCGGCGCAGCGCGAGGCGGAGACCGCACGCGACGGCGAGGGCGCCGAACGCGGCGACGGCGAGACGGGGTTGCCCGTGCGTGAGCCGCAGCCCCGCGACGACGCCCGCACCGAGGGCGCCCGGCACCAGGGCGAGGACGGCCCAGTAGGCGCGCGCACCGGGTGGTGCGGGCCGCTCCGCGTCGGGCGGCGCGGACTCGCCGTCGCGCGCCACGCGCGCGTACATCTCCTCGGCGAGCGAGAACACGTCCCGGTGACGGAAGCGGGCGGCGGTCCGGTCGGTCACGCCGTGGGCCTCCAGACCCGCGGCGATCTCCAGCGGGTCGACGGCCCGTTCGCAGAGTTCGCGATGCCGGTGCATCAGCGCCTTCACGGGGTCCGCAGCGCCGCGGCGTCCAGCGTTCCTGCGCGCACCGTCGGCGCCCTCATTGCCGGGGCCGGGGCCGGCGAGCCTGCGCCCGCCGTAGGCACCCTCAGCACCCTCCGCGCCGATGCCAGGAATCCCGTTCCCACCGCCGGTGGCCTCGGAACTCGCGCTCTCCACAACGGTGTCGGAGAGCATGAGCCCCCCGTCGGCAACCTCGGATCGCGTGCCGGCGGGCCACGCCGCTCCGTCCGCACGCTCCCCGCCCCGGCCCCCGCCGCCACCAGGTCCGCCACCGGGTCCGGCATCGGATCCCGCACCACGGCGAACGTCACGAACGCGGCCCGCGTCACCGCCCGAAGCGACCTCGCCCCATGCGACCCCGACCGAAGCGACCTCACTCGACGCGACCTCGCCCTGTACGCCCGCACCTCCGCCCGACGCGCCTCCACCCGCTTCCGGCACTCCCGTGCCGTCGGGGTCCGGTTCCGTCAGGTCGCCGACGCCGCCGCGGGCGCCCGGTCCTGCGGTGTCGCCGGTCATGCGCCCTCCCCCGCCGGAACGGTGGCCGTGGCGCGCACCGGTGCCCCGTCGCCCCAGCGCGGCCGGCCCGCGGCCATCAGGCGGGCCTCGGTCCAGCGGCCAGGGAGGTGGGCCTCGGCGGGTACGCCGAACGGCAGCGGCTCCCCCGTGTTGTCCACGACCAGGCGACGTACCGGTGAGTGCGAGACGATCTCCAGGTAAATGCCGTGAAATGCCGTGATGTTCTGCTCGACGGTGAAGAGTTCGAGGGCGCGGGCGCGGGCGGCGGCGCCGAGGCGCTCGCGACGCTCGGGGTCGCGCAGCAGCGCCACGCACGCCTCGGCGAGCGCCCGCGGGTTGCGCGGCGGGACCACCAGTCCCGTACCGCCGATGACCTCGACGACAGCGCCCACGTCGGTGGAGACGGTGGCCCGGCCGCAGAACATCGCCTCGACGAGGCTGATCGGGAAGCCCTCGACGACGCTGGAGAGGACGACCAGGGCACCGGAGGCGTAGGCCTCGGCGAGGCTCGGGACCTCCGGTCCGCCGATCTCCTCGAAGGACACGGGGTTGTCGCCGACCGCGTGCACGCCCTCGGCCTCGTCGGGGAAGAGCTGTGCGGCGAGCGCCTTGCAGTGGGCCAGGTAGGTCGCGCCGTCCGGTCCTTCGGCGGGGGCGCCGACGATCCTCAGCCGGGTCTTCGGCTCCTCCTTGCGGACCTCCGCGAAGGAGTGCAGCAGGGAGATGAGGTCCTTCGCGGGTTCGATGCGGCCTACCCACACCAGCGTGTCGGGGTCCGCGCACCGGCTGCCCTCGGCGCCCTCTCCGACCTCGGCGAAGCGCTCGGCCTCCATGCCGGGGTAGACGGTGCGCAGTTTGGCGCGGTCGGCGCCGCAGCGCTCCTGCCAGCGGCGGGCGTGGGCGTTCCCGGGCGTGATGAGGGTGGCCGCGCCGTACACCTCGGCGGCGAGCGCGCCGTGGAACGCGGCGAGCAGGGCACGGACGGCGGGGGCCTCCGTGACGGTGCTGGAGGACAGGTAGTGCGCCCGCAGCTGCACGCCGTACTCGGTGACGAGCAGCGGGACTCCGAAGAAGTGCCGGGTGAGGAGGCCGGGCAGGGCCGCCGCTCCGCCGGCCGCGGCGTGACAGAGGTCGACCGAGCCGAGGCCGTCGTCCTCGTACCAGTCCAGCGAGAGGGGGCGCAGGGCGCGCTCGATGTGGCCGGCGACGGCGAGCAGGTCGGGTACGCGTGCCGCGCGGGCGGTCCGCAGCGCGCCGGGCGCGCGACAGGCGCGCTCCAGGGCGCGGACCGCTCCTTCCGAACGGAGGGCGCCGACCAGACCGCCCTCCTCACGGGCGAGTTCGGCGAGGGCGTACAGCGCGCTGGCGAAACGGTCCGCCTCGACGCCGGAGGAGTCCGCCGCCCCCTCGGAGGACCCCGTCGCGCCGGGTGTCTCCGGTCCCGTGCAGACGGCCGCCGCGAGCTCCCCGTACGCCTCGGCGAAGCGGCGTCGTGCGCGGCGCCCGTGGACCACGCCGTCGTCCTCCGCCGTCCACAGCGGCGCGGTGCGGACGCGGCTGACCTGGGACGGCAGTTGGATCCAGCCCTCGTCCTCCTGGCGCTCGGTGCGGCTGAGCGCGTAGATGTCGAACTCGTGCTGCCCGAGCCCGCGCACGAGCCGGTCGCACCAGAGTCTGGCGTCACCGCTCACATACGGATAGCCACCCTCCGTCAGCAGTCCGATGCGCACGAGCACACCCCCGATCTCCCGTATGGGGAGCCGCCGTTGACCCGGCGGCTCGCAGCGGGACGAACGTATGCGGACAAGGCGGTGGCGCGACGGACGGTTGTCCATCGCGCCACCAAAAGGGGTGAACGGTCGTAACTTTCCCGCGCGGGAGGCGTTCTGTCGCGCTAAGAGATCAAGCGGTCACGTTTTGTCGGCCGAAGCCCGCGAACCGGGCTGCCGCCCGCGGGCCTCGCGCGCTCACGCCGGTGTCAGCTCCTTGCCGTCGGCCAGCTCCCTGCGGGCCGCGCGTCGGCGCGCCGCGACCTCCGGGTCGAGCGCCGGTACGGCGGCCAGCAGCTGCCGGGTGTACGGGTCACCCGGACGCTCGTACACGTCGTCGGCTGTGCCGTACTCGACGAGCTTGCCGCGCCGCATCACGGCCACCCGGTCGCTGACCTGGCGTACGACCGCGAGGTCGTGCGCCACGAACACCAGCGCGAGGCCGAGTTCCCGCTGCAGTTCACCGAGCAGGGCGACGACCTGGGCCTGCGTGGTCACGTCGAGGGCGGAGACCGGTTCGTCGCACACGATGACGCGTGGCTCGGCGGCCAGGGCCCGTGCGATGCCCACGCGCTGGCGCTGTCCGCCGCTGAACTGGTGGGGGTAGCGGTCGTAGTGCGCCGCTTCGAGCCCCACACGGTCCAGCAGTTCCCGTACGCGCCCCCGGATGCGCCCCTCGTCCCGCTCGCCGCGTGCCCGTAGCGGGTCGGCGATGGACTCGCCCACGCTGCGCCGGGGGTTGAGGGAGGAGACCGGGTCCTGGAAGACCATCTGCACGGAGGGGCGCACGCCGGACTGTTCGCGCCCTTCGTAGCGGATCGCTCCGCTCGTGGGCTCCAGGAGCCCCACCAGCATTCTTCCCAGGGTGGTCTTCCCGCTGCCGCTCTCGCCGACGACACCGAGGGTCTCGCCCCTGCGGACGGTCAGCGACACGTCGTCGACGGCCGCGAACCGCTGCTTCCCGCGTCCGAACTCGCGCCGGAGCCCGACCGCTTCGAGGACCACGTCGTTCGACGGGACCTTCGTCGCGCCGCCGCTCTCCGAACCGTCGATCTCCGAACCGCCACTCTGCGCACCACTCTGCGTACCACCGCTCGTCGAGCCGATGGTCGCCGGCTCGACGCCCGCGACGGGCCCGGTCGCCTCCACGGAGGTAGACCGTTCCAACGGGGCGGCCGCCGCGGAACCGGCTCCCTCCACGGAACCGGTCGGCTCGCCACGACCCGGGTCGGCGGCCGGTCCGGTCGCGCCGGTCACGCGGGGCGTGTCCACGCGGGGCACGGCGCCGAGGAGTTCGCGCGTGTACGTCTCCCGGGGTGAGCCGAGCACGGCGGTGACCGGCCCGTGCTCGACCGCGCGGCCGTGCCGCATCACGAGGATCTCGTCGGCGCTCTCGGCGGCGACGCCGACGTCGTGGGTGACCAGCAGCAGCCCCATCCCGGTCTCCTGCCGCAGGGTGTGCAGCAGGTCGAGGATCTGCGCCTGGACGGTCACGTCGAGGGCGGTGGTCGGCTCGTCGGCGATCAGCAGCTCGGGTTCGCAGGCCAGCGCCATGGCGATGAGGGCGCGCTGGCGCATGCCGCCGCTGAACTCGTGCGGGCGCGAGCGGGACCGGCGTACCGCGTCGGGGATGCCGACCCGGTCCAGTACGTCCACGGCACGCGCGCGTGCGGCGCGTCGCGAGGCCTTCGTGTGCACCCGGTACACCTCGGCGATCTGGTCGCCGACCGCGTAGTACGGGTCCAGGGACGACAGCGGGTCCTGGAAGACCATCGCGGCCTTCCCGCCCCGCAGCCGGCCCAGCTCGTCGTCGGACGCCCGCTGCACGTCCACGCCGGCGACCCGGACGGTGCCGGCGACCCGCGCGCCGGTGTCGCGGTGCAGCGCCAGCAGGGCCGAGGCCACGGTGGACTTGCCCGAGCCGGACTCGCCGACCAGGCCGAGGGCGGCGCCCTTCTCCAGCCGGAAGGACAGCCCGTCGACGGCCCGCAGGTCGCCGAAGTCGACGGACAGTCCGTCCACTTCGACCAGCGGGGCCGCGCTGGCGGTCTTCGCGGTAGCGGTGTTCGCCGAAGCCGCCGCGCCCGGCGAGGCCGGGGAAGCGGTCGCCGATGTTGTCATGGAAGAGTCGCTCATGCGAGCACCACCCGTCGGTCGGCCACCGCGTACAGCACGTCCGCGACGGCGTTGGCGATGACCACGAAGAAGCCGACGACCAGGACCATGCCGACGACCACGGGAAGGTCGACGACGTTCACGGCGTGGACCAGTTCCTGACCGATGCCGGGCAGTCCGAAGAGCGTCTCGGTGAGGACCGCGCCGCCGATGGCACCGCCGACGTTGTTCGCGTTGAGCGCGATGATCGGCGCGAACGCCCCGCGCAGCGCGTGCCGCCCGATGATCGACCGCTCGCCGACGCCGTACGCGCGGAAGGTGCGGATGTGGTCCTCGGCGAGCGTCTCCAGCATCGACGCCCGGGTGAGCCGGGCGAACGTGGCGGCCTCGATGAGGGCGAGCGAGAGCCAGGGCAGCAGCAGGTTCCAGGCCCACTGTTCGGGGTCGTCGCTGAGACTGACGTACTGCGGGAAGGGCAGGAGCCGCAGTTGCCCGCACACGATGATCATCAGGACGAGCCCGATGACGAAGACGGGGGTGGCCACGCCCGCGAGTGTCACGCCGGTCAGCACGCGCTCGCTGATCCGGCCGCGCCGCCATGCGGACAGGACACCGGTGCCGACGCCGAGGATCAGCCAGAGGATCATCGCGCCGAACACGAGCGACAGACTGACCGGCAGCTTCGCGAAGATCAGCTGGGTCACCTGCTGGCCGCCCTGGTACGACATGCCGAGGCAGGGCGCAGAGCAGTGCTCCACGGACGTGCCCGTGGAGTAGTCCTGGCCGACGAGGATGCCCTGGAGGAAGTGCCAGTAGCGCACGTAGAGGGGGTCGTCGAGCCTCAACTGCTGGGCCACCTGGTGCACTTGCTCCGGGGAGCAGCGGGGGCCGCAGGTGATCTGGGCGACGTTGCCGGGCGTGACGAAGAAGACGACGTAGACGATCACCGAGATGGCGAGCAGGGTGATCACGGTGCCGACGAGGCGGCGCAGGACGAATCCGCCGAAGCCGCTCATGCCCGCTCCTCCTTCCGGCCGGTGGCGTCCGCCCCGGCGCTCGCGTCCGCAGTGGCCTTCTGGGTGTCCGCGTCCGCCTTGGCCTCACGCCTGCGGCCGGTGCCGATGCTCAGGCGGGAGGCGGCGCGCGGGTCGAGGGCCGTGCGGATGCCGTCGCCGAGGACGGTCAGCGTCAGGACCGTCACGAAGAGCGCGCCGGCGGGCAGCAGCAGGTACTGCGGGGCTGCCTGGTACCAGACGTCGGCGGCGGTGAGCATCTGTCCCCAGGAGGGCGTCGGGGGCTTCACCCCGACGCCGAGGAAGGACAGCGCGGCCTCCACGCTGATGTTCATCGGGACGAGGAGCGCGGCGTAGGTGATGACCGGCGCGGCGAGTCCCGGCAGCAGTTCGCGGCGGGCGATCCGCCAGGTGCCCCAGCCGCTGAGCCGGGCGGCGGAGACGTAGTCGAGTCCCTTGAGGGTCAGCGTCCGGGCCCGCGCGATCTTCGCGACGTTGCCCCAGGCGATCAGGCCGATGACGAGGGCGACCAGCAGGGGACGGGGGAAGCTGCTGGGCACGATCGCCAGCAACGCCAGCGACATGATCATCAGCGGCATCGCGATGATGATCTCGGTGAAGCGGCTCAGCAGCTGGTCGACCCAGCGCGTGCCGAGCGCGGCGGCGACGCCGACCACGACCCCGATGACGACCTGGACGACGGTCGCGCCGAGAGCGACCCCGAGGGAGACGCGCGCGCCGTACACGAGACGGGCGAAGAGGTCGCGGCCGGTCTGCGGTTCGACGCCGAGCCAGTGGTCGGCGCCGATGCCGCCGAGCGACCCCACGGGGACCCCGCCGCGTGCGGAGTCCACCAGCGAGGGGTGGTAGGTGGTGGGGTCCTGGCCCTCGATCGCGGTGAGCAGCGGTGCGGCGATCGCGACCAGGACGAGGAGCGCGACGACGGCCGCCGCGACGAGGGCGGCACGCTGCGCGAGCAGCCGCCGCCAGAACTGACGGGCCCCCGAGGCCCCCGTGACGGACGGGTCCGTCACGGGGGCCGAGGAGGCGACAAGTGCCTCGCTCACGGTGCTACTTCACCGCGACCTGGGAGATGTCCAGAACGCCGGTCCAGTCGCTGATCACGATGTTCTTGACGTCCTTGCCGTACAGGCGCTTGTAGACGGGGTGGAACAGCGGCACGGTGAGCGCCTGCTCGCCGATCTTCTTGTCCAGCGCGCCCCAGCGCTTGGCGGCCTCGTCGAGGTCGGTCAGCTTGTTGATCGCGTCGATCTCGTCGTTGACGGACTTGTCGTTCAGGAAGCCCGTGTTGAAGTTGGCGCCGTCCTTGACGATCTGCCGGCCGTCGAAGATCGGGGCCAGGAAGGGACCGCCGGAGGGCCAGTCGGCACCCCAGTGGGCGAGGAAGAAGCCCGGCTCGGTCTTGACGCTCTGGACCTTGTCGCTGTAGTCGTTCGACTCCAGGCCCTGGAGCTTGACGGTGATGCCGGCCTTCTTGAGCGCGTCCTGGATCGCGGTGGCGATCTCGGGGCTGGTCTCGAAGTCCTTGCTGTTGGAGTGCGTCAGCGTCACGGTCAGGCCGTTCTTGTAGCCGGCCTCCTTCAGCAGCTCCTTGGCCTTGGCGGCGTTGCCGGACGCACCCGCCGGGAAGTGGTCGTACGGGGTGTAGCCGAAGGACTTCTGGTTCGGCAGGTACGTGGTCGCGGGCTCGGCGAGCGAGGAGCCGCCGGCCGCGTTGACGACCGAGCTGCGGTCGATGGCGTAGGAGATCGCCTCGCGCACCTTGGGGTTGTCGAACGGCTTCACCTTCGGGTTGAAGGCGATGTAGTTGGTGTAGCCGAAGTGGCCGGTGCCGACGCGGGAGGCGAGCTCCTTGTCGCCGGTCACCTTGGCGAGCTCGGCCGGGCCGAGGTTGGTGTCCGTGGTGACGGCGGCGGCGTCCGTGCCCTGGGAGGAGGACAGCCGCTGGTTGATCACGGACGAGTCCAGACCGGACCGTACGTCGATCCTGTCCGGGTAGGCCTTGCGCTCGGCGTCGGTCGACGCGGACCAGTGGGTGTTGCGCTCCAGGAGGAGCCGCTCACCGTCGTTCTCGTTCTTGACGACCTTGTACGGGCCCGAGGAGACCGGGTGCTGCTCGTACTTGGTGCCGGTGTCCTTGGCCTTCGGGACGGGGGTGAACTGCGTCTGCGTGGCCAGGTAGGGGAACTCGCCCTCCGGCTTGTTCAGGTGGAAGACGATGGTCAGGTCGTCGGGCGTCTCGATCGAGTCGAGGCCCTTCTTGTCCTTGTAGGGACCCTGGTAGTCGGCCCCGCCGATGAGCCAGTCGCGCAGGTAGGGCGCGCCGCCGGAGAGTTCGGCGGCGAAGGAGCGCTCGATGCCGTACTTGATGTCGGCCGAGGTGATCGGCGAGCCGTCCTCGAACTTGAGGCCCTTCTTCAGGGTGTACGTCCACACGGTCGCGTTCTTGCTCGGGCGGCCGGTGTCGGTGGCCAGGTCGGGGACGACCTTGGCGCCGGCCGCGCCGTTCTCGCGGTTGCGGGTGGTGAGCGTGCGGAAGACGAGCGAGGGCACGTTGCCGCCGCCGGAGGTGTAGAGCCGCGCGGGGTCGAAGTCCGACTGCGGGTTGGAGTTCAGCACGCTGAGCGTGCCGCCCTTCTTCGCCTGGGAGTCGCCGCCTCCGGAACTCTTGGCATCGTTGTCCTCAGGGCCGCAGGCGGCGGCGCCCGCTGCCACGACCAGGCTGACGGATGCCACTGCCACGCGGCGCGCTATGAGGGACGGTTGACGCATCGGAAGACGACCTCTCGGGTGGTTCGAATACTGAGACGGAATGACGCGGAATGAGACAGCGGGGCACGGAGCCCGCCCAGGGCGTCAAGCGTCGGAGTCCGACCGGACCGGAGGAGGTACGGGCGCGGGGAACCGGAAGGGTTCAGGAGCGCACGGAAACGAGACGAGAAGGAATGCGACGCACTCGCCGGGGGCGGGCGTCAGCGACAGTCGATGTCGGCCACGCACAGCGCGGTCACGCCGATGAGCGCCAGCTCGATGGCGGCGCAGACGGAGGCGTGACGGGGCGACATGCGCCAAAATATGAACGAACTTTCGGCGCATGTCAACGTGGCCCGAGGGCCTCCTGTCAACTCCCGGGATAGGCCCAGGGGTTGGCCCGGCAGTGGATTCCGTCGTGGTCGAGGAACTTGGTCTGCTGCTGCATGACCGGGGCGAGCTCGCCGTCCTTGTCGCAGGTGACGTGCCCGTATCCGAGCCGGTGGCCGACCTCGTGGTTGATCAGCATCTGCCGGTAGGAGTGAATCTTGTCACCGTAGGTCGTCGAGCCCTGGGCCCATCGATACGCGTTGATCATGACGCGCTCGGTGGACGCCGAGTCGCACGAGACGTTGTCCTCCGTGGTGTCGAGGCCCGACTTGGCGCACCACTCGGCGGTGGTCCCCGGGCTCGCCAGCGTGATGACGAAGTCCGGTTTGCCCGAACTGATCCGCTCGAAGGTGCGGGCCCCGCCGTGCGCCCAGCTCCGCTTGTCGTTCAGCGTCTTCTGGACGGCCTCGGCGAAGAGCGCGCCCTCCAGGCCGAGCCCCTGCTCGACGTCGACGCGGTAGGTGTACTTGCGTCCCGTGCCCGGCGCCTTGGCGAACCCGGGCACCGCGTCGAACTTCCCCGACCCCTTGAGCTTCGCGCCGAGGGGGTACGTCTTGGCCATCTTCTGGTCGTACGTCAGGGCCACCGCGGCCACGGTCGGGTGGCCCGCCTGGGTCGGCCTGCCGTCCCCGCGCGAGGCGGGGTCCTGGGTCACCCGGCCGCCCGCGGCGGACTGGGTCCGGGCGCCGGCGTCGTGCTGTCCCGTCGCGACCTGTCCGGCGACGACGACGGCCAGCACGGTGGTGACGGCGGCCGCCGCGATCCCGGTGAACGCCCGCCCCTTGCCGGCTCGGCCCTTCTCCTGTTCCCCGGTCTCCGGCGGCGGCTCACCGGGGCCGCCGGAGCCGCCGGCCTCCGTGTCCCACGACGTGACGGAGCCGTACGGGTCGTCGGACCGGGGGCCGGCGTTCCGGCCGGGAGCGCCCGCACGGGGCGCGAAAAGGTCGTCGTCCTCGTCCGTGGCGACGTCGAACGCGTCGACGTACGCCTGCCGGGGAGCGGTTCGGTGCTCCTGGCGCGGGCGCGGGACCATCGGCCCCGGAGGCGCTCCCGGCGCGGCCGCGCCGGCCCTGGACTCCCCCCAGCCGCCACCCTGTTCACGCTGCTCGGGATGGCCGCCCCGAACCCGGGGCGTCCCGTGCGCGGGGGTGCCGTCGGGAAGTCGCGGCGTCCCGTGGGCGGGTGTCCCGTCGAGAACGCGCGGGACCCCGTGCGCCGGGGTGCCGTCCGCGAACCGGGGCACTCCGCGCGCGGGGGTGCCGTCGAAGGCCTGCGGGAATCCGTGCGCCGGGGTCCCCTCGGCAGCGCGGGGCACCGGGCGTCCGGACGGCGCGTCCTCGAAACGGGGCATCCCGCGCGCGGGTGTCCCGTCCACGAAACGCGGCACCCCACGCGCGGGGGTGCCGTCGAATGCCTGTGGGAATCCGTGGGCCGGAGTCGCGTCGGCGCGCGGTGGCGCGCTGCGGGGCAAGGCCGCGCCCGCGGGCGGGTACGGCCCGAGGGCGCCGGGACGGGTCCCCGCCGCTCGACGGTTCCGGTCCGGGCCCGGCTCCGGTGACGGCTCCGCCTCGGGAACCGCTCGCGTCTGCGAGGTCTCCGCCTTGTCGGCCCGCCCCCGACGACTGTGTCGTCCCACTTCCCGCCTCAGCTCTCCGCGCCGGTTGCCGCCTCGGAGGTCAACTCTCCCTGGTCCGCGAGGAGTTCACGGAAGGCCGTGGCCACCGTCTGTGGATACTCCATCATGGCGACGTGCCCCGCGTCCGGCAGAGTCAGCAGCCGGGAGTCGCGGAAGGCACGGGCCGCGCGCTGGGCCATACGGTAGCCGACGAGCTGGTCGCGGCCGCCATAGACCAGCAGGGTCGGAGCCAGCACCCGCTCGGCCTGCCGCCACAACCCGTGCTGGCCGCCCAGCGTGTACGCGTTGACGATCCCGCGCGCGGAACGCGCCATGGCGTCCCAGAAGTAGGGGAGAGCGAGCCGCCGCTCCATCTCCTCCACCGCGTCGCGGAACCCCTCGGGAGTCACGATGGTGGGGTCGCCGTAACAGAGGGCCGTCACCCCGCGTACGCGCCTCTCGGCGCTCCACTCCCTGGTCAGCCGGGTGAACAGACCGGCCACTCCGGGCAGTGCCAGCAGCGCGGTCGGCCAGGCGCTGCGCTGCGCGCGGATCTCGGGCAGGGCGGGCGAGACGAGGGTCAGCGTGCGGACGAGGTCGGGACGGACGGCGGCCACGCGCGTCGAGACGGCGCCGCCGAGCGAGTTGCCGAAGAGGTGGACGGGCCCGCGTCCGGACGCGTCGAGATAGCGGATGACCGCGCGCGCGTGTCCGGTGACCGAGTAGTCGCCGTCGTCCGGCGGCGGCGAGTCGCCGAAGCCGGGAAGGTCGAGGGCCTCGCTGTCCAGGAGTCCGTCGAGCTGCGACATGAGCGCCGACCAGTTCTGCGAGGAGCCGCCCAGGCCGTGCACGTACAGGGCGGGCGGCAGCCCTTCGCGGGCCGGGGGCCTCGACCGGACCGTCAGCGTGACTCCGGGAAGCCCGACCGACCGCAGCCGCTCGCCCTCCGTGACCCTGACGGCACCGACCCTGGGCGTGACGGTGGAGGCCAGCGCGGACGGGAGTTCGGTCGAAGACATGCCGCAATGTTACGAGACGATCACGCCGGGGCTCATGTGTTCGCCGTCACAGATCGCGTGCGGATCGCATAGCGCCCCGATCGCGTGTCTCCTAGGCTTCCATCGAGGGCACTCGTACGTACGTCAGGAGCGCACTCGTACCGTTCGGGAAGAGGAACCATGACAGTCGACCCGACAGACCCCGGAACGTTCGACGACCAGTTCCGGGACATTCTCGACGTGGAGGCCCCGGAGGCGGACGCCGCCGAGCAGGCCAGCGAGGTCGATCCCGCCGAAGACGTGGACCCGGAACCCCCGGGCGATCCCCTCAGCGCCGACGAGGGGGATCGCGCCGAGCAGGCCCGGGGCGTCCGGCAGAACGAGGACGACTACAGGTGACGCGACACCGCTGATCAGGGCCGTAGCGAGGGGTGGGCGCCCAGCTCGTCCCCTTCGGCCCACTGTGCGCCGCCGCCGTCGGCGTCCGGTCCGTGAAATTCTGCGCTCGCACCGCACACAGCACGGTTACCGAAAAGTACGATGGCGGCGCGGCGCACACCGCAGTGGACAATTTTGGGAGGCGGCGTGACAGCCATCGAGCAGACAGAGGCGGCACGCCCGCGGGGCACTCGCCTGCCGCGCCGTGCCCGACGCAACCAGCTCCTCGGCGCCGCCCAGGAAGTCTTCGTTGCGCAGGGGTATCACTCGGCCGCCATGGACGACATCGCCGAGCGCGCGGGCGTCAGCAAGCCGGTCCTCTACCAGCACTTCCCGGGAAAGCTCGATCTGTACCTCGCCCTGCTGGACCAGCACTGCGAGTCCCTGCTCCAGGCGGTCCGCACGGCGCTCGCGTCGACCTCGGACAACAAGCTGCGCGTCCGCGCCACGATGGACGCCTACTTCGCGTACGTCGAGGACGACGGCGGTGCCTTCCGGCTGGTCTTCGAGTCCGACCTCACCAACGAGCCCGCGGTCCGCGAGCGCGTCGACAAGGTGACGCACGAGTGCGCCGAGGCGATCTGCGACGTCATCGCGGAGGACACCGGTCTCTCGCGTGCCGAGTCGATGCTCCTCGCGTCGGGGCTCGGCGGTCTGGCACAGGTCGTGGCCCGTTCCTGGCTGCACAGCGACCGCAGCGTCCCGCGCGACCAGGCGGTGCAGCTGCTGACCTCGCTCGCGTGGCGCGGCATCGCGGGTTTCCCGCTGCACGGCACCGACGCCCACTGACGAGCACCGCCAAGCGCCGCCGAGCACCGAGCACGCACGGCACCGATCATCACGGAGCACACGGAAGCGGCCGGGGACACATCCCCCGGCCGCTTCTTTGTTCCCGCCGCCTGTTCGCTCCTGGCGTTCCCGGGCGGAGCGTGTACGTCCCCTCACCGGGCTAATGTGTGCTGCGTACGGCGCGTACGAACGCGCACATGACTGACCGTCGGAGGGACAAAGCCGTGGAGGTCAAGATCGGCGTGCAGCACGCGCCCCGCGAGATCGTTCTGGAGAGCGGTCAGACCCCGGAAGAGGTCGAGCGCGCGGTGTCGGAGGCGCTGGCCGGCAAGTCGCAGCTGCTCAGCCTCGTGGACGACCACGGCCGCAAGGTCCTGGTTCCGGCCGACCGCCTGGCCTACGTGGAGCTCGGAGAGCCCACGCAGCGCAAGGTCGGATTCAGCGCTCTGTAAGAGGGTTCACAGAGCGACACAGAGGTACACGAAGGGTCCGGTGGCGATGTCACCGGACCCTTCGCGTGCGATTCCGCCCCGCGCGAACTCCTCCACAGATGGACCACAGTTCGAGCACAGGGGAGGGTTGCGTTCCGCACGCCACGGGTAGGACCGGCTACGACCGATTTGCACCGGCCGTGAGGGAGGGACACCCCACCATGTTCTTGGAAGCGCTCGGCTCCGCGCTGCTTGGTCTGGCTCTGGCGTGGGCGGCCTCGTACCGCCTGCCCCACCGTCTGCCGGCCCGCAGCCTGGTCCTGTCGACGGGGGTGGCGGGAGGCCTGTTCGGCGCCTTCCTGACGCACACCGCGCTCGGCTCGGGCCACTACGTCGTCATCCTCGTCGGAGCGGTGGCCGTCTCCGCGGCGCTGCTGTCACTGCTGCTCCGCCCGGAGGAGCGTTTTCGCCGACGCTCGGCGACCGCCTAGTCCGTTCCGCGGGTTCCGCGGGTTCCGTGCGCGCGGGCGCCACGGCGAACGCGAGAGGGAGCGGCAGCCGCGCGGATAGCCGCCCCGGCGGCCGTCCGCGGTGCGCCGCACCCGGCACGGGTCCGTGGCCCCGGAGGCCGGGACCCGTCCGAGCCCGCGGGTGCTAGGCGGCCAGCCCCAGCGCCGCCATCCGCTTGGTGTGTGCCTCGGTGATGCGGGAGAACATCCGGCCGACCTCCGCGAGGTCGAACCCGTCCGCCACGCCGCCCACGAGCATCGTCGACAGGGCGTCCCGGTCGGCGACCACACGCTGTGACTGCGACAGGGCCTCGCCCATCAGCCGTCGCGCCCACAGCGCGAGCCGTCCGCCCACCCGCGGGTCGGCGTCGATCGCGGCGCGCACCTTCTCGATGGCGAAGCTCGCGTGCCCGGTGTCGTCCAGGACGCCGAGGACCAGCCCGCGGGTGTCCGAGTCGAGGCGGGCGGCGACCTCACGGTAGAAGTCACTGGCGATCGAGTCGCCGACGTACGCCTTGACGAGACCCTCCAGCCAGTCCGAGGGAGCCGTCTGCTTGTGGAAGCCGTCGAGGGCGGCGACGAAGGGGTCCATGGCCTGGCCCGCGTCGGCGCCGACCGCGGAGAGCCGGTTCGACAGCTGCTCGAAGTGGTGGAACTCGGCGGACGCCATCTTCGCCAGCTCCGCCTTGTCGCTGAGCGTGGGCGCCAGCTTGGCGTCCTCGGCGAGCCGCTCGAACGCCGCCAGCTCGCCGTACGCGAGCGCTCCGAGCAGGTCCACCACCGCGGCGCGGTACTGCGGGTCGGCGGAGGCCGTGTCCCAGTTCTGCGCGGCGACTCCGGTGGCCGTCGGAGCGGTGTCTGCGGGGGCCTCGGCGGGCTTCTCAGCGGCGTTGTCAGGCGTCGTCATGAAGCGCACAATAGCCCTCTCACCGCACGGGGGAAGTCCCTGGTCAACCAGTGTGACGACGACTACGTGACCAAACCGGCCATCGCATATGCGGGATTCCGGGGTATGGTGGTAATGCGCCCGGCGAGTATGTGTCGGGCCGCACGAATGAGGATGCCCGGTCGGTGGCCCGATCGGCTCCGACCCGACAGCCCTCCTCGTCGGTACGGCACATTGCGTGCGACATCCGGAGGGAACCCTCAGCGGCACGAGAGCTCGAGCGTCGGCAGTGGTCCCATGCCACTCGGCCCGCCCGTCACAGAGCGGCCGACGTCCCCGGCACGGTCCCGTCACGACCCCCGCGCTCGCCTCGCACCGCGTACACAGAAGAGGCAGCACCCTGACTACGACTTTCCGAGAGCTCGGAATCCTTCCCGAGACGGCCGAAGCCCTTGAGGCCGTCGGCATCATCAACCCCTTCCCCATCCAGGAGATGACGCTCCCGGTCGCCCTCACCGGCACCGACGTCATCGGCCAGGCCAAGACCGGCACCGGCAAGACGCTGGGCTTCGGCCTCCCCCTCCTGGAGCGGGTCACCGTCCCCGCGGACGTCGAGGCGGGCCGGGCGACGCCCGAGCAGCTGACCGACGCCCCGCAGGCGCTCGTGGTCGTCCCGACGCGCGAGCTGTGCACCCAGGTGACCAACGACCTGCTGACCGCGGGCAAGGTCCGTAACGTGCGCGTCCTCGCCATCTACGGCGGCCGCGCCTACGAGCCCCAGGTGGAGGCCCTCAAGAAGGGCGTCGACGTCATCGTCGGCACCCCGGGCCGTCTGCTGGACCTCGCGGGCCAGAAGAAGCTCAACCTCGGCCACATCAAGGCGCTCGTCCTCGACGAGGCCGACGAGATGCTCGACCTGGGCTTCCTGCCCGACGTCGAGAAGATCATGAACATGCTGCCGGCCCGCCGTCAGACGATGCTGTTCTCGGCGACCATGCCGGGCGCGGTCATCGGTCTCGCGCGCCGCTACATGTCGCAGCCCACGCACATCCGCGCCTCGACGCCGGACGACCAGGGCGCGACGGTCGCGAACACCAAGCAGTTCGTCTACCGCGCGCACAACATGGACAAGCCCGAGATGGTCTCGCGGATCCTGCAGGCCGACGGCCGCGGTCTCGCGATGGTCTTCTGCCGCACCAAGCGCACGGCCGCCGACCTCGCCGACCAGCTCCAGCAGCGCGGTTTCGCGTCCGGCGCGGTCCACGGCGACCTCGGTCAGGGCGCCCGCGAGCAGGCGCTGCGCGCCTTCCGCAACGGCAAGGTCGACGTGCTGGTCTGCACCGACGTCGCCGCCCGCGGTATCGACGTCGAGGGCGTGACCCACGTCATCAACTACCAGTCCCCCGAGGACGAGAAGACGTACCTGCACCGCATCGGCCGCACCGGCCGCGCGGGTGCCAAGGGCATCGCGATCACCCTCGTCGACTGGGACGACATCCCGCGCTGGCAGCTGATCAACAAGGCGCTGGACCTCGGTTTCCCGGCCCCGCCGGAGACCTACTCGACGTCTCCTCACTTCTACGAGGAGCTGAGCATCCCGGCCGGCACCAAGGGTGTCCTGCCGCGTTCCGAGCGCACCCGCGCCGGGCTCGCGGCCGAAGAGGTCGAGGACCTGGGCGAGACCGGTGGCCGTGGCGGTCCGCGTGGCCGCGGTGGCCGTTCGGCCGCGCCGGCTGCCACCAGCACCACCACCGAGCGCGAGCGTGACCGTTCGGAGCGCACCCCGCGCCGCCGGCGTCGCACGCGCAACGGCGAGCCGTCCACGACGCCTTCGGCAGCGCCCGAGGGCACCACGGAGGCTCCCGCGTCGGAAGGGGCCACCGAGCCCCGGACGCCGCGCCGCCGCCGTCGTACGCGCGGTGCATCGGGCTCCGAGCAGGTGGCCGCTCCGGTGGCCGAGGCCGCGGTGACCGCCGTGGCGACGGCCGAGGGCGTCACCGACGAGGCGGCCAGGCCGCGCCGTCGCCGGGGCCGGAGGACCGCTGAGAGCATCGAGGCGATCGAGAACGCCGAGGCCGCGGTGACCGCGGCCGAGGCCGTGGTCGAGAGCGTCGCCGCCGAGGTCGTCGCGGAAGCCGTCGAGGCGCCGGCCAAGCCGGCCCGCCGTCGGACCCGCAAGACCGCCGAGGCGGCGCCCGCCACCGAGACGGTCGTCGAGACCGCCGAGGTGACCGAGGCGCCGGCCAAGCCCGTGCGGCGCCGGACCCGCAAGGCCGCGGAGGCCGTCGTCGACACCGTCGAGGCCGCCGCGACCGAGGTGGCCGAGGCGGTCGCCGAGACCAAGCCGCGGCGCACCCGCGCCAAGGCCGCGAGCACCGTCACGGACACGGCTGACGCCGCCGAGGCGGCCGAGGCCAAGCCCGTCCGCCGACGCACCCGCAAGGCCGTCGCCGACGCCGACATCCCGGCCCAGGCCACGGACGACGCGGAGGCCAAGCCAGCCACCCGCAGCCGCACGCGCAAGGCCGCGGAGGCCGTGGTCGACACGGCGGAGGGTGTCGCGGAGGCTCCGGCCAAGCCGCGGCGCACCCGCGCCAAGGCCGCGAGCACCGTCACGGACACGGCCGAGGCCGCCGAGACGGCCGAGGCCAAGCCCGTCCGCCGACGCACCCGCAAGGCCGTCGCCGACGCCGACATCCCGGCCCAGGCCACGGACGACGCGGAGGCCAAGCCGGCCACCCGCAGCCGTACCCGCAAGGCGGTCGCCACGGAGCCCGCGGAGAGCTGATCTCCTGCCCGACGGCCCGGTCCCACCAACTGGTGGGACCGGGCCGTCGGCGTTTCCGGCCCCGGAGGGCGCCCGCCCGGGAGCGTGCCGCCCGGCCGCAGCCCGCCCGGGCCCGGTGCCCCTCACCTCCCCGAGCGGCCTTCACCGGTGCCCTATAGCCTCCTGTCCATGAGCAGGCCCTACACGTTCGTCCCGCCCGCAGGTGTCCACGCGTATCGCCTGGCGACCGCGCGCGGTGAGTTCGCCGTGCTCGACGCGGCGGCGGACGGGCCACCGAAGGGGACCGTGTTGCTGCTGCCCGGGTTCACCGGCAGCAAGGAGGACTTCGTCGCGCTGCACGCACCGCTCGCCTCGGCGGGCTACCGGACGGTGGCCGTCGACGGGCGCGGGCAGTTCGAGACCGCCGGCCCGCCCGACGACGAAACTCCTTACGCACAGGACGAGTTGGCGCGGGACGCGCTCGCGCAGGCCGCCGCGATCGGCGCCCCCGTCCATCTCCTGGGGCACTCTCTGGGCGGCCACATCGCCCGGGCGGCGGTGCTGATCGACCCGTCGCCGTTCCTCTCGCTGACCCTCATGGCCTCCGGCCCCGCGCAGATCTCCACGCCCCAGCAGCAGCGCGTGAAGCTGCTGCGGGACGCGCTCGCCGTGATGGACATGGACGAGGTATGGGAGGCGATCCGCGCGATGGAGCCGCCCGAGGAGACCGACACCGGCGGGCTCGACGCGGGGCTCGACGACCTCGCCGACCTGCGCCGCCGCTGGCTCGCCAACAGCCCGGCCCAGCTCGTCGCGACGGGACGCCAGCTCTGCACGGAACCCGACCGCGTCGCCGAACTGGCCGCCCTGCCGCTGCCCAAGCACGTGATATCCGGCGAGCACGACGACACCTGGCCGGTGCACCTGCTGGACGACATGGCCGTACGGCTCGACGCGCGGCGCACGGTCGTGGAAGGGGCGGAGCACTCCCCCAACACGGACCAGCCGCTGGAGACCGCCCGCGCCCTGGCCGCCTTCTGGGACACGACGGACGACTGACAGACGGCTGACCGGGACTGACGGACGGCTGACAGACGGCTGCGGCAGGACGTCTGCGCCGCGCGCCCACCCCGCCCTGCCGCGCCCCACCCCACCCCGCCCCGCCCCGCCTAGTACTGCGCCTGAAGGTGCTCCCAGAAGCCGTCCCGCAGCGAGCGGCGCAGGTCGGACTGTCCGCGCAGCGAGTACTGGAGGAGTCCCTCGGCCTCGACCAGCAGGTCCTGGTCAACCGATCCGGGGAGGTAGGGGTGGCCGGGCAGCAGCTCCACGAGGGACTCCCGGCCCCGCGCGGCGAGCCACTTCGCGGCGATCTGGGCGCCCACGAAACGCACGTCCTCCCGGCTGGGCCGGGCCGCCGCCGTCGGGTCGTACGACTGGGCGGTCCGGCGGGCCACGTACGGCTTGAAGAAGTCGAGGTCGAACGTCCGCTGGCTGTCGACCTCCCAGAGCAGCGGCTCCGCCTGGTTGCGGCCCTCGGGTGCCTCGATGCCCCAGAGGTGGACCCGGGCCCCGTACCCCTGCGCCGCCTCGACCGCGGAGACCAGGTCCTCGTCGCCGCCGAGCAGGGCCGCGTCACTGATGGCGCGATGCCGGGCGAGGGACTCCAGGTCGGACCTGATGAGTGAATCGACGCCCTTCTGCTGGTTGTTGGCGTTCAGGTTGCCCAACCTGACTTTCACGTCCGGGAGTTCGGCGATCGACTGCTGCTCCGAGGTGTGGATGCGGCGGCGGGCGCCGTCGTACCAGTAGACGCGGAGGAGCCGGCTGTCGGCGAAGATCGTGCGGGCCCGGTCGATGAGCGCCTCGATGAGGCCCTCAGTGTCGAGGTCGAACGAACGGCGGTCCTCCGTGCCGGCGACGAGCCGTCCCGCGGCCGCGTACAGATAGCCGGCGTCGACGAAGATCGCGTGCGTGGAGGGTGTCTTCGCCACCTCGGCGAGCATGCGCTGGAGCAGCTCGTTCGTGCGGTCGATGCGGGCGGCGAGCGCCGCGTGGTCGTCGTTCATCACGACCATTGTCCCGGCGGTCACGCTGCGAACACAACCGGCGGCGGTCAGTCTCCGCCACCCGGCTTACCGCTCAGTAATTAGGTTCTCGAAAAATTTCCTTAGCGTAGGGAATGTTTGTAACAAGCATCCCGTTGGATACATACGGAAGCCGGGACACCGATGCCGCGGCTTCCCATACAAGTAGTTCTCCTCAGGAGGATGACCAGACGAAGGGAGAAGCCCATGCGCTTCGAAATCATGCGACTCGACGATGTCGACGGAACCCCCGTGGACAGCACCGTCGTGGATGCCGCCTCCGTCAACAGGATCGTTCAGCAGGCCGCCGCCATCGGACAGCGCCTGTGGATCCGCCCCGCCGATTCGACCGCTTCGTAATACTTCCCGTAGTGCGAGGACGCGACCGGTGGCGCCGAGACGAGGCGCTGCGGACCGCGGCCGTTTATTGATGTAGAGACTTCGGAACCCCGTACGGCACGTATGCCGTACGGGGTTCTGCGTGTCCGGGGGGTGCGCGTCCGGAGCCGGGGCCCGGCGGCTCAGCTGCCCTGGATCACCTGGGTGACGCCGTTGATGATCTGCTGCACCGCGATCGCGGAGAGCATCATGCCCGCGAGCCGGGTCACGAGCACCACGCCGCCGTCCTTGATGACCCGGATGATCAGCAGCGAGTAGCGCATCACGATCCACAGCACGACGTGGATCGCGAGGATCGCGGTCCACACCGAGACCTGGGTGGCGACCGTGTCGGCCTTCTGCACCGCGAGGATCACGGACACGATCGCTCCGGGCCCGGCGAGCAGCGGCATGCCGAGGGGGACGAGGGCGACGTTGACGTCCTTGGTCTGCTTCGGCTCGTCGGTCTTGCCGGTCAGCAGGTCGAGGGCGATGAGCAGGAGCAGCAGTCCGCCCGCGATCATCAGCGCGGGCACGGAGACGTGCAGGTAGTTCAGGATCTGGTGGCCGAGGAGCCCGAAGACGGTGATGACGCCGCCGGCGACACAGACCGCCTGGAAGGCCATCCGGCGCTGCACCTTGGCGGGGCGGCCGGCGGTGAGCGCCAGGAAGATCGGGGTGATCCCGGGGGGATCCATGATGACGAAGAGCGTGAGGAAGAGGGAGCCGAAGACGGCGACGTCGAACATGGTGAGGAAGAGCCTTGCGCGTGGTGAGCGGGGGCGGACGGGTGTTCCGTCCGCCGGGGTGGGCGGGCGTCCCGCGGGCGGGACGGGGACCTGGCGCGTACGAGCCGCGTACGAGCGCCGGGCGGCGGGGCCGGACCGGCACCGGAGGTCTTGTGCGCCTCGACACGACACCGGCCCTCGGGGGCAGGCGTGCGGCGGGGCGGCACGGACCGTCCGGGACCGACGGGGCGCCTACAACGAAGGACCGCGCGGTACGGCGGATGCGCCGTGACGGTGGGGATCCGGTTCAGGTCGGTCGCGCGTGGGCGACCGGTGGCCGGCGGGTGTCCGCCCGCCGTTCCGGACCGGGAGGGGAGCCTCCGGGATCAGGCTCCGCCGGCGCCCGGGACGGGGAACGCCCCGGTGGATCGGCGGGTGATCTCTCCGTAGACCTCGGGGTCGGTGGTGAACTCGCCGAGCACGCAGGTCTTGCGGCTGCCGTGGTAGTCGGACGAGCCCGTGGTGAGCAGCCCCAGTTCGGCCGCCAGGCCGCGCAGCCGGGCGCGGGTGGACGGCTCGTGGTCCATGTGGTCGACCTCGATGCCGTCGAGTCCGGCCGTGGCGAGCTCGGCGATCACCGAATCGGGCACGGTACGGCCCCGCTTGGCGGCCGCGGGGTGCGCGAAGACCGTGACGCCTCCGGCTCCCTTGACGAGCCGGATCGCCTCGAAGGGGTCGGTCTCGTGCTTGGGGACGTAGGCGCGGCCGCCGTCGGCGAGCCATTCCTCGGTGAAGGCGTCGGAGACGGTGTCGACGACGCCCAGTTCGACGAGTGCGGAGGCGATGTGCGGGCGGCCGACGGACCCGTCGCCCGCGATGCGCGCCACCTGCTCCCAGCTGATCGGCACGCCCGCGTCGCGGAGCCTGCCGATCATGGCCTGGGCGCGCGGCACCCGGTCGTCCCGCACCAGTTCGCGCTCGGCGAGCAGGGCGGGCTCCTCGGGGTCGAAGAGGTAGGCCAGCATGTGCATGCTGATGCCGTCGACGCGGCAGGAGAGTTCGGCGCCGGTGACGAGGGTCAGCCCCTCGGGCAGCGCGGCAAGGGCCTCGGCGTATCCGCGGGTGGTGTCGTGGTCGGTCAGCGCGACGACGTCCAGCCCTGCGGCGGCCGCGTTGCGCACCAGCTCGGCCGGGGTGTCCGTGCCGTCGGACGCGGTGGAGTGGGCGTGCAGGTCGATGCGCACTACGCGGACTCCAAGCGGTGACGGGTCGGACGGGGACGCTCAAGGATAACGGGAATCCGGGGCACTCCTGTCACACCCGAACCGGCCGAGCACCCCCTACCGTCCGCACCCGCGTGCCGGGCCGCGACAAGGCGTCCCCGGACACCGAAGCCCGGAGCGGGAGCCCCTCGGGGAAGGCTCTAGGGCTCCAGGATCCGCGGGGACAGTGCCCCGCAGGGCAGCAGATCGACCTCCGCGCCGGCGTCCCGCAGATCCGTCAGCACGAGTTCGTCGTACATCAGCAGTCCGGTCTGCTCGGGCCAGACGACGGCCCACAGCCACATCCCGAGGGCCTCGCCCGCGAAGACGGCGCGGTCGCCGGGAGCGCTGGGCACGTGCCAGAGCGGGGTGGGACGGCCGGCCGCGAGGACCTTCGCCTGAGGGGGCTTCTCGACGTTCATGTAGGGGCCGGGGTCCGGTCCGTCGACGCCCGCGTACCGCGCGCCGAGGCCCACGCCGAGTTCCTCGGCGACCAGGATCAGCTCGCCCATGCCGCCGAGGGGTCCGGGGCCCGAGCAGGCGACGGCGGTGGCCCGGCCTCCGCTGCGGTCGTCCCCGGCGAAGGAGGCACCGGTGAACAGCCAGCCGACGGGCAGCGGCCAGGGCATCCACACCGGCACCCGGGCGCGGTGCACGACCACACCGAGGGCCTCGACGCTAGGCGGGATCACGGGCTGCAGCGGATGCACCGTGCCGTGCACATCGCACTGCCACGAGTCGGCAAAGAGGCCGGGAGCCCTGACCCGGCCACCACACTTCGGGCAACTGGGTTCGCCCCTCATAGGGTCCAACGGTCCTCCCCGTCCTTCCTCGCGTCAAGGACGATCACCCGTCCGGCGTGTGCCTGACACGACAAAACTGCGTGTACCTTGCATTAATTAGGCCACCTAACTTATCGTGTGTATAGCACAACGATCTGGCCGGTACGCAGTGAAGGAGCGGGCATGATCAGCACCTCGGAAGCCCCCGCCGAAGGGGACACGTTCGACGCGGGCGCGGGTGGCCTCCTGCGCCAGCCCAAGGCCGTCTGGGCGACGGCCGGCGCGTCCGTCGTCGCCTTCATGGGCATCGGGCTCGTCGACCCGATCCTGCCGTCCATCGCCAAGGGCCTCGAAGCGACCCCGAGTCAGGTGTCGCTCCTCTTCACCTCGTACTTCCTGATCACCGCCGTCGCCATGCTGGTCACCGGCTTCGTCTCCAGCCGCATCGGCGGCAAGAAGACCCTGCTGCTCGGTCTCGCGCTCGTCGTGGTCTTCGCCGGACTCGCGGGCACCTCCGGGTCGGTCGGTGAACTGGTCGGCTTCCGCGCGGGCTGGGGTCTCGGCAACGCGCTGTTCGTCTCCACGGCCCTCGCCGTGATCGTCGGCGCCGCGGCCGGCGGCAGCGCGGCGGCGATCCTGCTCTACGAGTCCGCCCTCGGCCTCGGCATGGCCTGCGGCCCCCTGCTGGGCGCGCTGCTCGGTGACGCCAGCTGGCGCTACCCCTTCTTCGGCACCGCGTTCCTGATGGCGATCGGCTTCCTGTGCATCACGGTGTTCCTCAAGGAGCAGCCGAAGCCCGCGCGCAAGACCTCCCTGCTCGACCCGTTGCGCGCCCTCGGACACGGCGGCCTCGCCTCCGCGGCGACGTCGGCGTTCTTCTACAACTACACGTTCTTCACCGTGCTGGCCTTCACCCCGTTCGTGCTGAACATGACGCCCTACAAGTCGGGCGCGGTGTTCTTCTGCTGGGGTGTGCTGCTCGCGGTCTTCTCGGTGATCGTGGCGCCGCGCATGCAGGCGCGGTTCGGCTCGCTCAAGGTGCTCGGCGGCTCGCTGGTGCTGCTCGCGGCCGACGTCCTGGCCCTCGGTTACGGCGACCACACCACCGCGATCGTCTGCACGATCCTGTCCGGCGCCTTCATCGGCGTGAACAACACCGTCTACACGGAACTGGCCCTCGGGGTCTCCGACGCGCCGCGACCGGTGGCGAGCGCCGGCTACAACTTCGTGCGCTGGTTCGCGGCGGCCGCGGCACCCTACTTCGCGCCGAAGATCGAGGAGTGGACGAACATCCGCATCCCGTTCGTGGTGGCCGCCGTCACCGCGCTGCTGGGCGCCGTGGTGGTCCTCGTCCGGCGACACGCCCTCACCCATGAGGCGCAGGAGCTGGAACCGGCCCACGCCACCGAGGACGGCGTCACGGTCTTCGCGAACTGACCCGACCGGGCGGTCCGGTCGGCAGACCGGACCGAGGTCACCGACTCACTTGAGGGGCAGAGCAGTTGACGTCTCGTCAGGCTCGGGGATCAGTCGAGCGGAACGGACTTGCGCAGCGGATCGCGCAGGTCCGTTCCGCCGTTCAGCCAGCGCTCCTGAAGGGCGGCGGCGCCGTGCACGCGCTTCCAGGCCGCCTCGTTCGGGGTCATGGGGAGCAGCGGCAGGAACCGCACGGGATCGGCCGGCTCGTCGAGCTCCAGGTCCTCCACCAGGCCGCCGGACTCCGCGACCAGGACGGAGGTGAACGGCGCGCCGGGCCACAGGGGTTCCCCCACGTCGAGGGAGGCGCCGGGGGCCACGATCAGGCCCTCGACCTGCGGCGAGGCGGCGAGGACGGCCAGCGGGCGGAGCACCTTGTCGGTGTCGGCGCCGGCCGGGCGGACCGAGAGGATCAGCTCGGCGCGCGGGCCCTTCACCGGGTCGGCGAGCGCCGCGGTGGGGTCGGCCATCGGCTGGGCGGACATGCCGAGCGTGGCGTAGCGGACGACGTCGCCCTCTGTGAAGCGCACCACCTCGATGCGGTCGGTGCCGAGGAAGGTGACCGCGGCGCGCGCGTCGGGTTCGCCCAGCGCGGAGCGCAAACGGGCCTCGACCAGGGGAAGAACATCTGCCATGCGCCGAGCATAGGCGGGGCCGCCCGCCAGGGCGGGCACCGCACCCCGTGGTCAACAACGCGCAAAGCTGCGCCTTGACACATCGGTGCGCTGATAGTCTTGGCCGCTGGTCGGAGCAGCTCGTATCGGACGCACCCCTCATGCCCTCATGGCGCTGCGGGAGTTGGCCCCGAAAGCTCCGACGCACTGAGACTGATCTGACTCCCCTTCGGAGGGAGACAGACTCCCCTTCGGGGGATGGCTCGTCCCCCACGGGGGACCGACCGGAGGAGGTGGGGCTGCAATGGATCGAAGTCGATCGTGCAGTACCACCCGCTCTTCCTGTCGCTGAGTCCGTAGCTGGTCCCGCTGGTCTTTCAGCCCTGCCGGCTGCCGCCTCCCGCAATCGTGTGCATACGTGTCAGCGTTGCCCGGTGCACCACGGAAGAGCGCTTCGTTTCCGCCTGATCTGTCCGATCTGAACCCCTGATCTGTCCGATCTGAATCAGTAGCGAAGCTGCCACCGCGACGGTGCGGTGCTCCCCGCTTTGTGGACGTGCCAAACATCCGCAGTCAGGACGTCCCCATTCCGGGTAGTTCCACCCGTCGCAGGCCGCCTCCGTTGCGAAAAGGAGCCTGCCATGTCGATGATCCGTGACCTGCGCGCCGCGGTCCGCCCGCGCCCCCCGCTGCGCAAGGACAGTGGCTCGTACGACACCACCCGTGACCCCGGCACCCCGTCGGCCGTCGTCGACTGCGCCGTCTACCGCGACGGCGCCCGCGTCGAGACGCGCACGCCGCTCACCCCGCACGAGGCGATGCGCCAGGTGCGCCGCGACGGCGGGTTCGTGTGGATCGGTCTGCACGAGCCCACCGAGGACGAATTCGCCGGTATCGCCAGGGAGTTCGGCCTGCACCCGCTGGCCGTCGAGGACGCCGTCCAGGCCCACCAGCGCCCCAAGCTGGAGCGCTACGACGACTCCCTGTTCACCGTGTTCAAGACCATCCACTACGTCGAGCACGACCGGCTCACCGCGACCAGCGAGATCGTCGAGACCGGTGAGGTGATGTGCTTCACCGGTGGGGACTTCTTCATCACCGTCCGGCACGGCGGGCAGGGCTCGCTGCGCGCGCTGCGGCACCGGCTCCAGGACGACCCCGAACTGCTCTCCAAGGGCCCCTCGGCGGTGCTGCACGCGATCGCCGACCACGTCGTCGACGGGTACATCGCGGTCGCGGACGCCGTGCAGGACGACATCGACGAGGTCGAGACCGAGGTGTTCTCGCCCGGCCGCAAGGGCACCCCGCGCGGCACGGACGCCGGGCAGATCTACCAGCTCAAGCGCGAGGTGCTGGAGTTCAAGCGGGCGGTGTCGCCGCTGCTGCGCCCGATGCAGCTGCTGAGCGAGCGGCCGATGCGGCTCGTCGACCCCGACATCCAGAAGTACTTCCGCGACGTCGCCGACCACCTCGCGCGCGTGCAGGAGCAGGTCCTCGGCTTCGACGAACTGCTCAACTCGATCCTCCAGGCCAACCTCGCGCAGGCGTCCGTCGCCCAGAACGAGGACATGCGCAAGATCACGTCCTGGGCCGCGATCATCGCCGTACCGACGATGGTCTGCGGTGTGTACGGAATGAACTTCGAGCACATGCCCGAGCTGCACTGGCGCTACGGCTACCCGGTCGTCATGTGTGTCACGGTCGGGCTCTGTCTCTCCATCCACCGCATCCTGAAGCGCAACGGCTGGCTCTAGGAGGGCCTGGATAGGCTGGGCCCCATGACGCACGAGCTGCTCGACCGGGCCCTCATCGAGGAGGCCACCAAGAAGTCCGGGCTGATCTGGGTGCGCGGCGGCAGCCTGCCGGCGCATCCCGGTCCGGGCCACGAGGTGCCCACCCGTCCGCTCTGGCACGTGTGGGCCGACGGGGCCGCCTTCCTGGTCGGCGACGGACCGGGCGAGCAGCCGCTGCCCGACCTCGCCGACGGGGGCGACGCGGTCGTCACCGTTCGCAGCAAGGACAAGGGGGGACGGCTCGTCTCCTGGTCCGCCCGCGTCACGGAACTCGCGCCGGGCACCCCGCAGTGGGAGACCGCTGTCGGCGAGCTGAAGGGCAAGAGGCTGAACGCGCCCGACGGCGAGGCCATGCCCGAGCGCTGGGCCCGCGAGTGCCGGCTCGTCCGTCTGGAGCCGACCGGCGCGACCGGCGGACTGCCCGACGGATCGCTCGCGCAGCGGCCGGTGCCGACCTCGGCGACCACCCGCCAGGAGATCCCCGCCGCGCTCCCGCGCCTCCTGCTGAAGCGTCGAAAGCGCCGCTGACGACCGGGAGCGGGCGCGGGTGCGAGACCGGCGCGGACTACGAGGTGGGCAGTTGCTGCCCGTAGTCGACCGTCTCCTTCTCCGAGGGCTCCTCCAGCGGGAAGTCCTTGCCCCAGTCGGTCAGCCGGAGCGTGCCGGCGTTGCCCGCGCGGACCAGCAGCAGCGGGTACGGGGTGCCCTTCAGCGAGACGTCCAGGGCGCCGCCGGAGCCCTTGTCGCCGGTGATGCGGATGGTGGGGACCCCGGACTGCTCGTGGTGCCCGTCCGTGGCGAGCGCGCCGTGCAGGCCGAGCAACCCGTCGAGCAGGACGTCCTTGTCGGTGAAGCCGCTGAACCGCTTGTACGCGGGGTCGCCGGTCGGCACCTTCACGTACATGCCCTCCAGCTTGTCGGCCGCGGCCGTGTCCCCCTGCTTGTCGCCGTTCTTGTCGTCCTCGTGCGCCCAGAACTGCGCGTCCGCCTTGAGGAAGAGGTGCTCGCCGACCCGCAGCAGCCGGAAACTGGCGCCCTTGGAGGTGACCGAGCCGGTGCCGCCGTCCGACTTGAGACGCATGTCGAGGGTGTACGTGGTCCCGTTCGACACGACGGTCCCGGACAGCCGTACGGTCTTCGCGTCCTCGGCGGCCTTCTTGGTCTTCGCCTGGATGGTCGCGGCGGGCAGCTTGCCGACCCCGTTCGTGCCCGCGTCCGGGTCCTCACTGCCGCACCCCGTCAGCCCCGCCATCCCTGTCACGGCCAGGGCGCACACCGCGCTCACCATCGCGACTCTGCGGGTACGGCCCGGGGGAATTGCAGTCACAGGTGGGGCTGCCTTTCGTGCGCGGTGCTGGGCGGCGTACGGCAGCGTACCGGTGCCGCGCCCGCCCGGCGGAGGCAGTCCGTCCGGACCGCCCACCAGGGCGTATCCGACCGGGACGGGCTAGCCTGAAGCCCACCCGAGCGGACAGACCGGCACAGAACGCTTCGAAGCGAAGGAGGTGCGGGCAATGGCCGCAGGTGCCCCCCGGATCTTCGTCTCGCACCTGGCCGGCGTCGCCGTCTTCGACCCCAACGGCGACCAGGTGGGCCGCGTGCGGGACCTCGTCGCCATGCTGCGCGTGGGCCGGCGGCCGCCCCGGCTGCTCGGCCTGGTCGTCGAACTGTCCACCCGCCGCCGCATCTTCCTGCCCATGACCCGGGTGACGGGCATCGAGTCCGGCCAGGTCATCTCGACCGGCGTCCTGAACGTCCGCCGCTTCGAGCAGCGGCCCACCGAACGGCTCATCTTCGGCGAACTCCTCGACCGGCTCGTGACCCTCGTCGAGACGGGCGAGGAGGTCACGGTCCTCGACCTGTCGATCCAGCAGCTGCCGGCCCGCCGCGACTGGGAGATCGACCGGGTCTTCGTGCGCAAGGGCCGCAGCGGCCCCTTCCGGCGCACCAAGGGCGAGACGCTGACCGTCGACTGGTCCGCCGTCACCGGCGTCGCGCTGGAGGAGGACGGGCAGGGCGCGGAGAGCCTGCTCGCCACCTTCGAGCAGCTGCGCCCGGCCGACCTGGCGAACGTCCTGCACCACCTGTCGCCGAAGCGGCGCGGCGAGGTGGCCGCGGCCCTCGACGACGACCGGCTCGCCGACGTGCTCGAAGAGCTGCCCGAGGACGACCAGATCGAGATCCTCGGCAAACTCAAGGAGGAGCGCGCGGCCGACGTGCTGGAGGCGATGGACCCCGACGACGCCGCCGACCTCCTCGCCGAGCTGCCCGCCGAGGACGTGGAGCGGCTGCTGACGCTGATGCGGCCCGGCGACGCGGCCGACGTGCGCCGGCTGATGGCGTACGAGGAGCGGACGGCGGGCGGCCTGATGACCACCGAGCCGATCGTGCTGCGGCCCGACGCGACCGTCGCCGACGCGCTGGCCCGGGTCCGCAACCCCGACCTCTCGCCCGCGCTCGCCGCCCAGGTCTACGTGTGCCGCCCGCCGGACGAGACCCCGACGGGCAAGTACCTGGGCGCGGTGCACTTCCAGCGGCTGCTGCGCGACCCGCCGTTCACGCTGGTCGGCTCGCTCGTCGACGACGACCTCCAGCCGCTCGCGCCGGAGGACGAACTGCCTGTCGTCGCCGGGTTCTTCGCCACGTACGACATGGTCGCGGCGCCCGTCGTCGACGAGAGCGGCTCGCTGCTCGGCGCGGTGACCGTGGACGACGTACTGGACCACATGCTGCCCGACGACTGGCGGGAGACGGAGTTCCACCTCGACGAGAGCGTCCCCGAGGACGTGCAGCACGCCGTCCGCGACGACGAGGCGTCGGACGGCGCCCGCAGTGAGGGCGGCCGGACGGGCGCGGACCCCGCAGCGGGGCCGGGCGGCGCTTCCGGCCGAGGGGGACGCCATGGGCGCTGACCGCGAGACACGGGAGCGGGCCGCCACCGGGGCCACCGCGGCCCCCCGGCACCGTGGCCGGCTCGACCAGCCGATGCCGCCGCGCCGCCGGTTCCTGCCCGAGTGGGACCCCGAGGCCTTCGGACGGCTCTCGGAGCGCATCGCCCGCTTCCTCGGCACCGGACGGTTCATCGTCTGGATGACGATCGTCATCATCCTGTGGGTCGTGTGGAACATCTTCGCCCCGGGCGGCCTGCGCTTCGACAGCTACCCGTTCATCTTCCTGACCCTGATGCTGTCGCTCCAGGCCTCCTACGCCGCCCCGCTGATCCTGCTCGCGCAGAACCGGCAGGACGACCGCGACCGGGTCAACCTCGAACAGGACCGCAAGCAGAACGAACGGTCCATCGCGGACACCGAGTACCTCACCCGCGAGATCGCCGCGCTGCGGATGGGCCTCGGCGAGGTCGCCACCCGCGACTGGATCCGCTCCGAGCTCCAGGACCTGGTCAAGGAGCTGGAGGAGCGGTACGCGGAGGGTCCCGGGGACTCCCGGGTCGTATTCCCGGCGGAACGGTCGCGGGCACGTGACGTAGACGACCGGTGACGGGGCTTTCCCGGGCCCATGGGGAGCGCCGTACCATCGTCCCTATGGCTACGGAAGACGCGGTGCGTGAAGCACTGGCGACGGTGAACGACCCCGAGATCAACCGACCCATCACCGAGCTGGGGATGGTCAAATCGGTGGAGATCGGCGCGGATGGCACGGTCGCGGTCGCCGTGTACCTGACGGTCTCCGGCTGCCCGATGCGCGACACGATCACCCAGCGCGTGACGGACGCGGTCGCGCGCGTCGAGGGCGTCACCGCCGTCGAGGTCGAACTCGACGTGATGAGCGACGAACAGCGCCGTGAGCTGGCGACCGCGCTGAAGGGCGGCACCCCCGAGCGCGAGGTGCCGTTCGCCCAGCCCGGCTCGCTGACCCGCGTCTACGCGGTCGCCTCCGGCAAGGGCGGTGTCGGCAAGTCCTCGGTCACCGTGAACCTGGCGGCGGCGATGGCCGCCGACGGCCTCAAGGTCGGTGTCGTCGACGCCGACATCTACGGCCACTCGGTACCGCGCATGCTCGGAGCGGACGGCCGTCCGACCCAGGTCGAGAACATGATCATGCCGCCGTCCGCGCACGGCGTGAAGGTCATCTCCATCGGCATGTTCACCCCGGGCAACGCGCCGGTGGTGTGGCGCGGCCCGATGCTGCACCGCGCCCTCCAGCAGTTCCTGGCGGACGTGTACTGGGGCGACCTCGACGTCCTGCTCCTCGACCTTCCGCCGGGCACGGGCGACATCGCGATCTCCGTGGCGCAGCTCGTCCCGAACGCCGAGATCCTCGTCGTGACGACTCCTCAGCAGGCGGCGGCCGAGGTCGCCGAGCGCGCCGGCTCGATCGCGGTGCAGACCCACCAGAAGATCGTCGGTGTCGTCGAGAACATGTCCGGGCTGCCCTGCCCGCACTGCGGCGAGATGGTCGACGTGTTCGGCACGGGCGGCGGCCAGTCGGTCGCCGACGGCCTGACCCGCACCACCGGCGCGAGCGTCCCGGTCCTCGGCTCCATCCCGATCGACGTCCGCCTGCGCGAGGGCGGCGACGAGGGCAAGCCGGTGGTCCTGACCGACCCCGACTCCCCCGCCGGCTCCGCCCTGCGCGCCATCGCGGGCAAGCTCGGCGGCCGCCAGCGCGGCCTGTCGGGCATGTCGCTGGGGATCACCCCGCGCAACAAGTTCTAGGGGCCCGCGCAGGGATCCCGGTACGAAGGAGGGGCGCCGTCCGCCGCCAGGTCGGTGTGGGTGGGGATGGGCGTGCAGATCACCGCGATGACGGCGCCGGTGGCGTCGAGCAGGGCCCC